>JAEULD010000227.1 GCA_016792765.1 Candidatus Odyssella sp. | reverse complement strand
CGCACCGGGAAGTGGGAAGTCGTCATCGGCATGGAGGTCCATGCCCAGGTGAACGCGAAGTCCAAGCTGTTCTCGGGCGCTTCCACCGAATTCGGCGCCGAGCCGAATACCCAGGTCTCGCTCGTCGATGCCGCGATGCCCGGCATGCTGCCGGTGATCAATCGCGCCGCGGTCGAGCAGGCCGTCCGCACCGGTCTCGGCTTGAACGCGAAGATCAATCTCCGCTCGGTGTTCGACCGCAAGAACTACTACTACCCCGATCTGCCGCAAGGCTATCAGATCTCGCAATACAAGCAGCCGGTGGTTGGCGAGGGCGCGCTGACGCTCGATCTCGACGACGGAACGACGAAGAGCGTCGGCATCGAGCGCGTGCATTTGGAGCAGGACGCCGGCAAGAGCCTGCACGACCAGGACCCGCGCCGCACCTTCGTCGATCTCAACCGCGCCGGCGTGGCGCTGATGGAGATCGTCTCGAAGCCCGACCTGCGCAGCGCCGACGAAGCGGGCGCCTATCTCGCGAAGCTGCGTTCGATCCTGCGCTATCTCGGCACCTGCGACGGCGACATGGAGAAGGGCAATTTGCGCGCCGACGTCAACGTCTCGGTGCGCCGCGCCGGCACGGCCGAATACGGCACCCGCTGCGAGATCAAGAACGTGAACTCGATCCGCTTCGTGAAGCAGGCGGTGGAATACGAATCGCGCCGCCAGATCGAGGTGCTCGAGGACGGCGGCAAGATCGACCAGCAGACGCGGCTCTTCGACAGCGCCAAGGGCGAGACGCGGCCGATGCGCTCCAAGGAAGAGGCGCACGACTACCGTTATTTCCCCGATCCCGACCTCTTGCCGCTCGTGCTCGATCCGGCGTGGGTTGAGGGCGTCAAGTCCGGCCTGCCCGAGCTGCCCGACGCCAAGAAAGAGCGCTTCCTGCGCGACTACGGCCTCTCGGCCTACGACGCCGGCGTGCTGGTGGCGGAGAAGGAGACGGCGGAGTTCTACGAAACCGTCGCCAGGGGCCGCGACCCGAAGCTGGCCGCGAACTGGACGATCAACGAGTTCTTCGCGCGGCTCGCCAAGGCCGGGCTCGAGATCGGCGCGTCGCCGGTGTCCGCCGCGGCGCTCGGCGAGCTCGTCGGCCTCATCGCCGACAACACGATCTCGGGCCGCATCGCCAAGGACGTGCTCGACGAGATGTTCGCGACCGGCAAGGGCGCCGCCGCCATCGTCGAAGCCAAAGGCCTCCGGCAGATCACCGACACCGGCGCGATCGAAGCCGCCGTCGACGCCGCGATCGCCGCCAACCCGGCCCAGGTCGCGAAATACAAGGCCGGCGAGGCCAAGGTCGCCGGCTGGTTCGTCGGCCAAGTGATGAAGGCCACCGGCGGCAAGGCCAATCCGCAGCTCGTCAATCAATTGCTGGCGAAGAAGCTCGGCGCCCGATAAGTAGGCGGCGGCACACTTCAGCTCATTCTCCGGACAGCATGCTCATCCTCGGCGTCCATTCGGGCTATCACGACGCCTGCGCCGCGCTTTACGACGGCTACCGGCTCGTGGCCGCCGTGGCGCAGGAGCGCATGACGCGGCGCAAGGTCGATGGCGGGCGCGTGCCGACCGAGGCGATCGACGAGTGCCTCGCGATCGCCGGCGCCGACAGGAAGGACGTCGGCGCGCTGGTGCTCGGGCGCGGGGCGTTTCCGGCGCGGTTCTACAGCCATCTGCCGTTCGACCGCGCGCTCGAGGCGAAGGTGCGCCGCCTCGTCGGCAAGGAAAAGCACAAGAGCATGGAGCGCGAATGCGTCCGCTACCGGCGCACCGATAGCGAGGCCATGTTCCGCGCCGGCGATTTCCTGGGCGCGCTCGGCCTGCCGGCCGGCATTCCGGTGCGCTTCTTCAATCATCACGAGGCGCACGCGCTGCCGACGCTGTTCCACACCGATTGGGACGACGCGCTGCTCTACACGGCCGACGGCGGCGGCGACAACGTGCAGTACAGCCACCGCATTTTCCGCGGCGGCAGGATCGAGGAATTGTTCGGCGGCGACGCCGAACTGGCGCGGCCGATGCGCATCGACAGCGTCGGCCTCGCCTATGGCTACGCCACGCAGGCGCTCGGCTTCCGCATCAACCGCCACGAGGGCAAGACGACGGGCCTCGCCGCGTGGGGCCAGCCGGTTTTCTACGACGCGATCGCCGGCCATTTCCGCGTCGACGCCGGCGGGCAGATCACGAGCGACTTCGCCGACAATGCGGCGATGCGCCAGTTCCTGTTCGACCTGTTCAAGGGCGCCAAGCGCGAAGACGTCGCCGCCTCGATCCAGCGGTTCCTCGAAGATTTCGTGATCGCCGCGGTCGGCCGACTGCTCGCGAAGAGCGGATCGCGCAAGCTCGGTCTCGCCGGCGGCGTGTTCGCGAACGTCCGGCTCAATCAGCGCCTCGCCGAGGAATTGCCGGTGGACGAGGTGTTCGTCTATCCGGCGATGAGCGACCAGGGCCTCGCGGCCGGCGGCGTGCTGAAGTTCCTGCTGGAACGCGACGGACTCGCGACCTGGCTCGACCGCCGCTACCGGCTCGAATCGCTCTATCTCGGGCGCGATTTCGGCGGCGACATCGATCGTGCGCTCGGCGGAGCGCCGGGTATCGAAAAAGTACCCGGCGCCCCGGTCGAAACCGCGGCCCGGCTCGTCGCCGAGGGCGGCATCGTCGCCATCTACACCAAGGGCATGGAATACGGCCCGCGCGCCCTCGGCGCCCGTACGATCCTGGCGACGCCGGCCGACGCCACGATCAACGACACGCTCAACCAGCGGCTCGAACGCTCCGAATTCATGCCGTTCGCGCCGGTGGTGGCCGAAGAAGACGCCGAAACGGTGTTCAAGCTCGGCCGCGCCAAGGCCTATGCCGCCCGGTTCATGACCATCACCGCGCACGTCCAGCCCGGCTGGAAAGAGCGCATCCCGGCCGTCGTTCATGTGGACAACACGGCCCGCCCGCAGGTGATCCGCCGCGGCTCCAACCCGCTCTACTACGATATCCTCAAGGCGTTCCAGCGGCGCACGGGGCTGCCGATCCTGATCAACACGAGCTTCAACGTGCACGAGGAGCCGATCATCAACCGGCCCGAAGAGTGCCTGCGCGCGCTCGCCGACGGCCGGATCGACTACGTGGCGACCGAGACCGGCGTCTATGCCGGGCCGGCGGCGCGGCGCGAGCCGGCCGCGCCGGATCGCGCGGCTCGCTCTGCCGCCTGACGCGGCACGATTTGGCGATTTTACTCTTTGTTTACCGCAACGACCTCAGAATGAATTACACTGGCTGACGAGCCGTTCGCCCGGGAGGGCGGGGGCTCCGGCGCGCTGTTCGCAGGGCGAGCGCGTTCTGCGCAACGGCTTCCGTCTGGCGGATTCTTTCATGGTCGGTTCTCGGCCCACCTCGCAGGGGAGTGCCTCCCCCCACGAAGCCCTCGCCGAATTGGCCGGGGCGGGCGCGGCGCTGGCCGCCGCCGAAACCGAGAGCGACCGCATCTTCCGCACGATTTTCGATCACGTGGCCGTGGGCATCTGGCAATCGACGCCCGACGGCCGCTACGTGCGCGTCAACCCGCGTTGCGCGCAGATCATGGGCTACGACACGCCCGCCGAGGCGGTCGCCGCGGTCAGCGACATCGCGCAGCAGATCTATGTCGATCCGGCGGAGCGCGACCTGTTCAAGGCGAAGCTCGCCGCCGAGGGCAGCGTGTCGGGCTTCGTGGCGCGGCACCGCAAGCGCGACGGCTCGGTCTACTGGGTCCGCCTCAGCGCCGTCGCCGTTCCGGGCCCCGACGGCAAGCCGGCGTTCTACATCGGATCGGGCGAAGAGGTCAGCGAGCTGATCGAGACGCAGGAGCAGCTGCGCGCCGCCGAGCGCGACTACCGCGAAATGTGGGAGAACGCCGCCGAGGGCATCTACCGGTCCTCGCCCGAGGGCCGGCAGCTGCGGGCCAATCCGGCGCTCGTGGCGTTCAACGGCTACGGCAGCGAGGCGGAGCTGCTCGCCGCCGTCGGCGACATCGCGAAGGAGTGGTACGTCGAGCCCGACCGCCGCGAGGAATTCAAGCGGCTGCTGCGCGAGAACGGGCGGATACACAATTTCGAATCCGAAGTGTACCGCCACAAGTCGCGCGAGCGCGTGTGGATCAGCGAGAACGCCTGGGAAGTTCGCGACGGCGAGGGCAAGCTGCTCTACTACGAAGGCACGATCCGCGACATCACGGCCCGCCGGAAGGCCGAGCAGCGCATACGCGAGAGCGAAGAGCGATTCCGGGACTACGCCGATACCGCGTCGGATTGGTATTGGGAGACCGGCCCCGACCATCGCCTGACGTTCGTATCCGAGGGCGTCGGCTTGTTGCGCGGCCGCAACCGCGCTTTCGCGCTCGGCCGCACGCGGTGGGAGATGGCCGCGGACGCCGAGATCGAGCCGGAGAAATGGGCCGAGTTTCGCGGCTTGCTCGAGCGCCACGAGCGGTTCGGCGATTTCAAGTACCGGATCGCGACACCCGACGGACAGGTCCAGGTCGTTGCCATCAACGGCAAGCCCAAGTTCGCGCCTGACGGCGCGTTCCTCGGGTATCGCGGCTCGGGCCGCCTGATCACCGAGCAGGTCAAGCAGAGCGAGGCCCTGCTCGAGAGCGAGGCGCGCTTCCGCGATTTCGCCGCGACGGCCTCCGACTGGTTCTGGGAGACCGACGAAGCGCACCGCTTCACCTACTTTTCGTCGAGCGCGCGGATCGGGCCCGGCAGCCCGGTGGACGGGCTCGGCAAGACGCGCTGGGACATCGGGCTCGACGTCGCCGAGGAGCCCGAGAAATGGCGCCGCCATCGCGACCTGCTCGATCGGCGCGAGCCGTTTCGCGATTTCGTCTACCTCGTCCGCATGACCAACGGCGAGGCGCACTACACGGCGACCAGCGGCATGCCCGTCTACGGGCCGGATGGCAGGTTCCGCGGCTATCGCGGCTCGTCGCGCCTCGTCACCGACGCGATCCGTCAGGAGGAGCGGCTCAAGGAGGCGAAGGCCCAGGCCGAGGCGGCGAGCGCCACGAAATCCGCGTTCCTCGCGAACATGAGCCACGAGCTGCGCACGCCGCTCAACGCGATCATCGGGTTCTCCGAGATCATGAACCGCGAGATGTTCGGCAAGATCGGCGTCGCGCGCTACGCCGACTACATCAAGGACATCGGCGACAGCGCGCAGCATCTGCTCCGCCTGATCGAGGACATTCTCGACCTCTCCAAGGCCGAGGCGGGCAAGATGGAGCTGGAGGAGGCTGAGATCGACCTCGCGGCGTCGGTGCACTCGGCGTGCCTGATGCTCCGCGAGCGCGCCAAGCGCGGCGGCGTGGCGCTGGTGGAAGAGGTCTCGGTCGATCTGCCGCGGCTCTACGGCGATCGCCGCCGCATCCGCCAGGTGCTGCTCAACCTCGTGTCGAACGCCGTCAAGTTCACGCCGAGCGGCGGCACCGTGCGCGTCTCGGTCGCCAGCGGGGCCGATGGCGGCCTCGTCATCAGCGTGGCGGACACGGGCATCGGCATGGAGGCCGACGACATTCCCCGCGTCTTCGAGCCCTTCGTCCAGCTCGGGCGGGACAAGGGGATCAGCGGCGAAGGCACCGGCCTCGGCCTGCCGCTGTGCAAGGAGCTCGTGGAGCTGCACGGCGGAACGATGTCGCTCGTCAGCCAGCCCGGCGCCGGCACCAAGGTGGCGGCGGCGTTCCCGCCCGGGCGGACCGTGCCGCGCCGCGCCGCCGCCTAGCGGGGCGGCGAGTGCGCGATCACCCCGGATGTCGCGCTTGAGCGGCGCCGCGAAAAAGGGGATAGGGTGGATGACGGAGGAGGCGCGGAGCTGATGGCGCGTGCTGCGGAAATCGAGCGCGGGCAAACGCGCGAGATCCATGACCAGGCGTAAGGTCCGGCTCGATCTCAAGCCGGGCGCCGAGCCGGCATCGGCGCGCGCGGAAACGCCGGCGCCGGCCGAACCCGAACCGGTGCCGGATCGCGGCAAGTCGGTTCTCATCGCGCACATCAGCCACGGCCTGCGCACGCCGCTCAACGCGATCATCGGGTTCTCCGAGATCATGGAGCGCGAGATGTTCGGCAAGATCGGCATCCCGCGCTACATCGACTACGTGAAGGACATCCGTGCGAGCGCGCAGCATCTGCTGCGCCTGATCGAAGACGTGGTGGACCTTTCCAAGGCCGAAGCGGGCGCGCTCGAGCTGGAGCAGGTCGAGATCGACGTCGGCGCCGCCGTGCGCTCGGTGTGCCTGAAGCAGCGCGAGAAGGCCGCGCAGGCGGGCGTCCAGATCAATCACGACGTGCCGCCCGACTTTCCGCGCCTCAAAGGCGACCGCCGGCGGGTGCGCCAGATCCTGCAGAATCTCATCTCCAACGCCGTGCGCTTCACGTCGAAAGGCGGTCGCGTGACCGTCTCGGCGCGGCTCGACGGGGCCGGGCGCATCGTCTTCACGATCGCCGACAGCGGCAGCGGGATCGAGCCGGCCGAGATCCCGGGCGTGTTCGACCCGTTCGCGGGCCTGGGCCGGCTGCAAGATATCGGGGGCGGCGGCACGGGCCTCGGATTGCCGCTGTGCAAGGGCCTCATGGACCTGCACGGCGGCACGATCGAGCTGGCCAGCCAGCCCGGCAAGGGAACCACCGTGACCGCGACGTTCCCCGCCGCGCGCACGATCAAGCCGGGCGCTTCCGCCGCATAGGCCGCGCGCCGGGCCCGCGACGGCGGCTTCGGCGCTTGAGCCGCGCGCGGCCTCTCCCTAGGGTGTCGCGCGTCGCCGCGGAGGACGAAGAACGTGATCGATCTCTATACCTGGACCACGCCCAACGGCCGCAAGGCCTCCATCATGCTGGAAGAGTGCGGGCTGCCCTATACCGTGCATCCGATCAACATCGGCAAGAACGTCGATCAGTTCACGCCGCAGTTCGTCAAGATCAATCCCAACAGCAAGATCCCGGCGATCGTCGATTCCGACGGGCCGGACAGGCGGCCGATCGCGGTGTTCGAATCGGGCGCGATCCTCATCTATCTCGCCGAGAAGACCGGCAGGTTCCTGCCCAAGGATCCGCGCGCCCGCTATGCGGCGCTGCAGTGGCTCATGTTCCAGATGGGGGGCGTGGGGCCGATGTTCGGCCAGGCGCATCACTTCCTGCGCGCGGCGCCCGAGAAGGTGCCCTATGCCATCGAGCGCTACACGAAGGAAACGCGGCGTCTCTACGGCGTGCTCGACGGGCACCTCAAGACGCAGGATTATCTCGCGGGCGAATACTCGATCGCCGACATCGCCACCTATCCGTGGGTGGCGCGCCACGAATGGCACCTGGTCGCGCTGACGGACTTCCCCGCCGTGAAGCGCTGGTACGACGCCGTCGGCGCACGCCCCGCGGTTCTAAAGGGAATGGCTGTGCCGCCGCCGCCGCCGGGCTAGCCGGCCGCAGCCGCGGGCCGATCCCGCGGCCGCCTTGGCGTTGCGGCGACGATCGGCAGGCTTGGAAGGGCCGTGCGTCAGGCGGCGGCCAAGGCCGGGGCGGCCATGGCGGCGACCGGCGCCGGTCGGCTCGGGCGCGACATCGCCGTCAATTCCTTCCGGCAGGCCTCGAGATCGCGCACGATCCTCTGATCGTCGCGGTCGAAGATCTCCATCGAACCGAGCTTGATTTCGACGAGGTCGATCAGCAGTTCCAGGCTCTTGCGGGTCAGCATCGCTCTCTCCTCGACTCCCCAGACCGGCGGTGTCCGTATCGCCGGACCTGCCGATCCTCCCGCGTTAAGCTTGACAAAAGGTTAACGCGGCGGGGCCGGAGGCGGGGGCGCCCGCCAGGCCGGGCGGGCGGGGTGCTTAACGGAAAATCAAACGGCCCGCGCGCAATGTGCGTTTCGCGGAACCCGCGGCGCGGCGCCGGCGTTTCCGCTCATCGAGGACAGGGCCATGGCGGAAGGCACGCCGATCAACGCTTCGCAGCTCTTTTCGGACGACGCGAGCGAGTTCTTCATCGACGCCGGAGTCCCGCGCTACAACCGGCGCCTCACCGACAAGGTGCTGGCGGCGTTCAATCACGCCTATGCGATGGGCGAGATGGATCTGGCGCGAAACCTGTGGGAATGCCTCGTCGCCGCCGAGAAGCTCGGACAGCAGAGCCATCAGCGCCGCCGGCCCAATCAGGCGCTCGATCTGGCGGCAGAGTGGGTGGCGTTCGTCGATGCGCGCGACCGCTATCGCGAAGTCACCCGCGCGCCGCAGCCGACCGACGAAGCGTCGGATGCGTTCCGCTCGATGCGCGACGCCTATCAGAGCTGGCAGGCCCACAACAGCAGCGAGAACCCGTCGCCGCTCCGGCCCACCGCCGCCGCCGCCGGCAACGGCGCCGGGAACGGTCACGCCGAGAGCCGCGCGCCGGCCCCGCGCCCCGCCGAGCCGCCGCCCTTTCTGGCCGAGCGCGACTAGCGCAAATCGGCCGCCGGCTGGGCTGATTGACAGGCTCCGGCGGCACCCCTAAATGCACCCTCCCGGCTGGAGTCCGGCGCGTCGCCGCGCCGGCTGCCGTATCGGCGGCACAGCGGAGGGTTAGCCAAGTGGTTACGGCAACGGTTTGCTAAACCGTGTACCCCAAAAGGGTACCGTGGGTTCGATTCCCACACCCTCCGCCAGCCGCGGATACCGGATCGTTTTTCAGTCGCTTGCGGGCGCGCCGGAGTGCCGGTCGCGCGGCGGCGCGGAATGCGCGATCTATTGGGCGCGCGCCTGATTTGGCGGCTCGGGGAACTCCGCCCGGTCTCCCAGAACGTTCAAGGTGGGGTAGGCGAAATCGATGCCGTTCGCCGAGAACACTTCCTGCATTCGCCGGTAGGCTTCGCGCCGGACCGTGAACTGCCGGCCGGGCCGGCATTTCACCTTCGCACGGAAGACGACCGCCGAATCGGCGAAACGCTGAACCCCCTGGCTCTTCAACGGCTCGAGGATGTCCGCCGCGAGCTCGGGGTTCGCAAGCTGCTCCTGACCGATCTTCTTCACGAGCTTGCGGACCTTCTCCGGATCGGTCCCATAGACGAGGCCGAACTCCAGTTTCTCGATCACCCAGTCCCGCGTGTAGTTGCTGATGGATTGTATCTGCCCGTAGGGAATCGTGTTCAGCGCACCGCGATGATGGCGAAGCTGGAGCGAGCGGATCGAGATCTTCTCGACGCTGCCCTTGCACTTCCCGACATCGATGTACTCCCCGAGCCTGAAGGCGTCGTCGAGCAGGAAGAAGAAGCCCGAGATCACGTCGCGCACCAGCGACTGCGAGCCGAACCCGACGGCGACGCCGAAGATGCCCGCGCCGGCGATGAGCGGGCCGATCTCGACGCCGACCGAGACCAGCACCATCATGGCGACCAACACGCACAGGAAGATCATGAGGAACGTGCGCAAAATCGGGACCAGCGTGTGCGCGCGCGTGCCCGGAGTCTCGTCGCCCGGCGCCGGCAAGCGTCCCAGCTTGCGCTCGAGCAAGGCCTGGCTTCCGTGCCAGATCAGCATCGCCAGCGGCGCCGCAATCGCCAAGGTGAGCACGGCATGGAGCGCCTTGCGGCCCGCCGGCGTCGCCAGCATTTCGAGCACCCGCAGTCCCCACGCCTCGAGCGCGAGGATCGCGGCCAAGACGACGAGGGCGAGGCGAAGCACGAGCAACATCAGCCGGAATCGGAGCGGCCATTGCGCCGTGTCCGAGGTCGCGGGCGTTCGCCCGTCATCCGGCAAAGCCGCCCAGCCGATGGCCGTCTGGCAGCAGCGATCGAAGGCCGGGAACGACAGGATGATCAGCGCGCTCACGAGCACGGCAAGCGCGCTTTCCCGGTGATCGAGCAGAAGATTTGCGGCCCAAAGAATCCACGCGCCGACGATCAGCGCCATGACGAGCCAGCGCCGGTTCCTGGCAAACAGCAGTCGAATCTGTTCGGGCGCAGGAGCCGCGCCGTCGGACGGCGTCGGTTCGCCTTTCGCGGCGTGCCGATCGGGTTGCCGCCACAAGATCCGAATGATCCAGACGGTCACCGCGATGCCCAACGCGAGGAACCACGCGTTGATCAAGACCGGCGGAAACGAGGCGACGGCCAGGAACCCGCTGCCGAAATAGGCGGCGGCCATCAGCGAGATCGCGATCTGCGCCTGGCCAAGCAGTCTCTTGGGATCGGATGCGCGCGGATGAAAGAGCCTGGCGCCGTCATTGTCGGGAGAAAGGGCGAGGCGTAGCGGAATGGTGCCGATGCGAGTGCTGAGAACGGTCAGGCCAACGGCAAGGGCCAGGCCATGTTGCAGGCTGTTCGGCGCGAACGCGATGCTCAATGCAAGGGCGGCGATACCGGCAAACAGCGCCGCCTCGATCAGATCGAGCAGCGCGGCAATGGCCAGCGCCGAAAGCCGCTGCCCGAACCCGCGCAGGCTCATGCCGAGGAGGCTCTCGCTCCACCGCCGCCAGCGGCGCGAGAGGATGCGCTCGATCGCATAGGCTCCGGCGAAGATGAGCGCGAGCAGGGCCAGAACGGCGACAAGTCCGAACGCGCCGCGTCCGCCCGAAAGCTGCGTCGCCAATCGGGCGATCTGATCCGGAAAGCCCTGGATTGCCGCGGCCAAGCTGGCGCCTTTCTCGCCGAGAGCCGCCGCGAGCCGGCTCCATATCCCCAGGGCCTGGGTCGCGCCGTCGCCGGTCTGTGCCGCCGCTTCGGCGGCGACTGCGCCCAGCGCGGCCAGCGCCATCGCCGCGGACCGCAAACGCGACAACATCGCCGGACTACGCCGCGTCAACGGGTGGGGATAGCGTCATCTAGAAGCGGAAGCTGCTTCCGATGACCGGGCCGTGAAGGACTTGATTGACGCGCAGCGGCAGGTTGCCGCCGGTATTCAGGTCGATGCCGAGAGCCTTGTATCCGAGCCAGAGGGTCGACACGACGCCGCCCATTTCGAAGCGGTAGCCCAGGAGCCCGGACGCGGACCACGTCAGATTCGTCGCCGCCCCGCCGCCGACATCGCCGGCGAGCGTGACGCGCCAGCGCTGATCGATCTCCGTCATGAGGCGCGCGCCGAAAATGGGGTCGACGCCGGAGAACGACTTGTTCACGTCGATCGTGCGCGTTCCCCCGGCCGGCCCGGCGAATCCGCCCTGGATTCGCGTGCTCAGGTTCACGTACCTGCCGCCGACATAGGGCTCGAGCGACATCGCCCAGCCGCCGCTTCCCGGCACGCCGACCATTCCGAGGCGGTAGGAGAGCCCGAAATCGAGCAAGCTCGTGATGCTGCGCGTCTGGGTCGGCAGTGGTCCCACGTTCGTATCCGCCGTAAGACGCGAATAGAGTCCTTCCAGAAAGAACGACCAGTTGCCGTAGTGGACCGCGCCGTAGCCCGAAAACGCGAAGGCGGTTTCCGACTCGCGGAGGAGATCGAAGAAGCTCTTGTTGATCTGGGTGGAGGCGCCGCCGATCGCGATGTTGGCCGAGGCGCTCGTGACCCAGAGATAGGGCGCGACGGTGAAACTCACGCTCTCGGCGGAGGCGGAGTTCGGCGCCATGCCGATGCTGCCGAGGGCCAGGCCGAAAACGGCGGCGATGCGCCGGGAAGGGCCGCGGGCCGCGCTGCTGGAATTTGTCATGATCGTCACGTTCTCCCTCGTTTGACCTGCGTCCAGTGTCTCGGCGAAAGCGCCGTTCGCTTCTCGCCATTCATTCGGCGGCCGCCGTGGCCCGGCGCTCGGAGCGCGCCAGATCTCGCTTGAGCCCGGCGAGAACCGGGGATGTCGCCACCAGTCGCGCGCCCCAGGTCACGAGCTGGTCGACGTCGTCGTCGGAGAGCGTGAGCGATGTCGGTATCTTCTGGAGGCGCGTGCGGACGGCTTCGTCCGGAATCCCGCTGATCGCGAGATGGGCGAAATGGACCTGCACTTTGGCGCATCGGGCGCCGGCGCGGCAGTTCATCTTCTGAATCTCGACGGCCAGATCCTCGATCTCGCGGCGCGCGAGGTGCAGGGTCTCGAAGTTGTAGGCGTCGATCTGCGTCGAGGAGACGGCGTCGAAGATCTGCTTGAGGCCGCTCACCGTGCGCTCCCGCGAACGCGCGGTATCGAACGGCGCCTGCCCGTCCGCAACGATCATGAGGATGTTCCGGACTTTCGCGAGCCGGCCCGCGCGGAACATCGCCTCGTCGTGGTTCATGAGGATCAGGCTGTTGATCAATCCGCGAATGGCCAGATTGTCCGCGATGCCGCCGTCCATGAGGTGGACGTACTGGGTCTCGGCCGGATCGGCATAGGCGCGCATCAGCCGGGCGAGATGCCGCCGGCGCTCGTCGATCGTGCGCTGATCCGATGAGGCCGTGAGGACCTTCGGCGGTGCGCAGCGGCCCGCGTAGCTCTTGAGCGTGATCGGCGTGAAGAGAACCGGGAAGCCGTTCGACGCCGCCACCGCGCGCGCCAACGGGTATCGACCCAGGTCGGCGCAGATCAGGTCGAACTGCCACTGGATGAAACTGAACGCCGTTCCTTTGGCGATGTCGGTGGCGTTGACGATCAGATACGGCGGGCCCTTGCGCGCGAGATCCGCGTAGGTGGCGCCGTGGAACATGTGCCGATCGTAGGCTTTGGCCATTTCGTCGTTCGTTCCGACGAAGGGATCGAACAGCCAGACCATGTTCCAGGGCAGCAAGATCAGGCGCGCGATGTCGCCGTTGGTGTCGCGACGCAGGAAGTCGCGCTCGTAGGTTTCGAAAATGCGATCGCGGTGCAGGGCGTAGTAGGAGGCGGTGAACGATCCGCCCGACGCCCCGGAGATGAAATCCAGCTGGTCGAGCAGCCTTCTCTGCTTGCCGCCGATGGAGACGGTGAAATCGCGCAAGCCTTTGAGGACGCCGTACGAGAACGAGGACGAGCGCTTTCCGCCGCCGGACATCGCGAGGACGACGAGCAGCTCGGGGTCGCGATCGGAGAGCGCGAGAACCGGCCACTCGTAGCGCGATGCGCTGCTCGTCGCGGCGCTGCCCAGCAGGCGCGCGGACGGTTCGTTCAACGGAAGATCGGCGCAGGCGGAAATCCCGCCGAGCGCGATCAATCCCAAGGCGGCGTTGCGCCAGCCTCGCCGCGGTGGCCGAACGACGTGCGCAGACGTGCCCAATTGGCGTCCCGTTACACCTGGACCGACAGGCCGGTGCCCCCAGAAGTTTCGAGGCGAAGCTATGGATCGGCGCGAGAACGGAAAATTGGCCTTTGGTCCAATGGCGACCGGCCGGATTTTTCGGGCAGTTCGGTGCCGTCATGCACGTCTTGGCGCGCGACTTCGAAGATTGTGCACCTCATTGAATTCGTGATATTTCTGAAGGGGGCGAATCGGCGGCGCCAGGCCGCGGGGGGAGGGCGAGTGTGAAGCCGGCAATGCGCACGGCTGGCGCGAAAGGGCGCGCTTCGAAGCCGCAGGCGCGCTTCCGCGTGAGCGTCTGCTTGCTTGCCGCGCTCCTCGCAGGAGCGTGCGCCGGGTTCGCAAGAGCGACCGAGACGGTGCTCGTTCTCTATGGCGAGCGCTCCAGCTTGGCTGCCGTCGCCATCTTCGACGAGACCTTCCGCGCGGCGCTGCGCGCGAAGCCCTCCTTCAACATCGATGTCGCGAGCGAGTTCCTCGACATCGGCCGCGATCCGGGCGACGAGTATTTCCAACTTGCCGCGCGCTTCTTGCGCGAAAAGTATCGCAACACGCGGCTGCTCGCCGTGGTTGCCGGCGGCCCGATGGCGATGGAGTTCTTGCTTCAACGCGGCGCCGAGACCTTCCCGCAAGCCACCGTGATCCACGCCTATGTCGACCGCGACTGGCTGGCGGGCCGGCCGATACCGGAAAACGTCATCGGCATCCCGCCGCTCTTCGACGTGGCCAAGACGATCGACGTCGCCCTGCGCATTCACCCCAATGCGCGCCGGCTGGTGGTCGTCGCCGGCGGCAGCGTCATGGATCGCCATTTGCAGGCGTTCTTCCGGCGCGATGCCCCGCGCTTCGCCGGCCGGGCCACGTTCGAGTACTGGGACGATCTGCCGTTCGCGGAAACGCTGCGCAAGCTCGCCGCGCTGCCGGCGGATTCCGTCGTGTTGACCAGCAGCGTCCTGCGCGACCAGACGGGCAAGTGGTATACGGGCCGCGAGAGCATCCAGCTGATGTCCGCCGTCTCGTCCGCGCCGATCTACGGCATCATCAGTCCGCAGATCGGATACGGTCTCGTGGGCGGCTACATGCCGCGAATCGAGGATACCGGCAGGATCGTGGGCGGTATCGTCTTGCGGTTGGCTGCCGGAGAGAAGCTTACCGCATCGACGCTGATCGAGACGCAGCCCAGTCACTACATTTTCGACTGGCGCCAGCTTCAGCGGTGGCGAGTCCCGGAGCATCGGCTTCCCGAGGGCAGCGTGGTGCTCTTCAAAGAGCCGTCATTGTGGGAAAAGTATCGCTGGCAGATCGTCGTCGGAAGCGCGCTGGCGTTGGTGATCTTCCTGCTTTGCGTCGCCGAAGCGGTGCTGATCGCGAGGTTCATGGCCGAGCGCCGCAAGCGCCGGCACTCGGAGGAGGAGCTGCGGGAAAGCGAGCAGCGCATGAGCCTCGCGGCACGGGCGGCCGGCCTGGGCTCCTGGCTGTGGGACCTCAGGTCGAATACGATCGCGGTGAGCGAGCGCGCGGCTTCCGTGCTCGGCGTCGAGGAGGGGGAGCATATCGGTTTCGAACGCTTCCTTTCCATGGTGCATCCCGAGGACCGCCGTTCCGCGCGAGCCGCGATGGAACGCCTGCGCGTCGACCGCGTGGAGTTCGACCACGAGATGCGCCTTCTCCGGTCCGACGGCGCGATCCGATGGATCGAATCGCGCGGTCGTGCCGAGTTCGGGGGCGACGGCCAGCCGGTGCGCGTGCGCGGCGTCGCCATCGACATCACGTCGCGCAAGGAAGCCCAGGCCGAAGCGCGCCGGCACCGCGACCAGGCTGCACATCTCTCGCGCGTCAACGTTCTCGGGCAGCTTTCCGGCGCGCTCGCGCACGAGCTCAATCAACCGCTGAGCGCGATCCTGAGCAACGCCGAGGCGGCCCAGCGCTATCTCGCCCAGGGCACGGCCAATTCCGACGAGTTGCGCGAGATCTTGTCCGACATCATTGCCGACGACCAGCGCGCCGGCGCCGTCATCGACCGGTTGCGCGCGCTGCTGAAGCGCGGCGAATCCAAACACGCGTCTCTGAGCATCAACGATCTGGTACGCGACATCGAGCGGCTGTGCCACTCCGATCTGGTGACGCGAAACGTCCGGCTGGAGACGCAGTTGACCCCGGACCTTCACCCCGTCAGCGGCGACAGGGTTCAGCTCGAGCAGGTACTGCTGAATCTCGTCGTCAACGCGTGCGATGCGATGGAGGACAGCGACCCGAGCCAGCGCCTGATCACGATCAGGACCGAGCTCGCCGACACCGGCAATTTGCGGATCTTGGTCAGCGATCGCGGTCCAGGCCTGCCTCCGGGCGACGACGAGCGCGTTTTCGAACCGTTCGTCACGAGCAAGGCGAAAGGAATGGGGCTCGGGCTTTCGATCAGCCGTTCCATCGTTGCGGCGCACGGGGGCCGCCTCTGGGCGGCGAACAACGCCGCGGGCGGCGCCACGTTCTGCTTCACGCTGCCCGTCCTTGCCATGGCCGAGGCGGCATGACCGTGCCGCCCACGATCTTCATCGTCGACGACGATTCGAGCGTGCGACGGTCCTTGGTGCGCCTGGTTCAGTCGCACGGCCGCCAGGTGCGCGAGTATCCGTCCGCCGAAGCCTTCCTGCAGCAGCACGATCCCGGCCAGCCCGGCTGCCTGGTCTTGGATCTGTCGATGCCGGGGCTGGATGGGCTGTCCCTGCAGCGCGAGTTGGACGCCGCGCGAATTTCGCTTCCCATCATTTTCATCACCGGGCACGGCTCGATCCCGAGCTCGGTTCAGGCCATGAAGGCCGGCGCGATCGACTTCTTGACGAAGCCCGTGGGCCAGGACGCGCTGATGCGCGCCATCGACGCGGCGCTGGAAAAGGACAGGTTGGCGCGGCAGAACCACGCCGAGATTTCCGGCATCGAGGCGCGCCTCGCGACGCTGACGCCCCGCGAACGCGAGGTCTTGGCCTATGTCGTGGCCGGAAAGGTCAACAAGCAGATCGCGGCTTCGCTGGGGACGGTCGAGAAGACGATCAAGGTTCACCGCTCGCGCCTCATGCAGAAGCTGGGCATCACGTCGGTGGCCCAGCTCGTCAAGCTGGCGGGACGGGTGGGCATCGTCGGGCCGCCGTGAACGCCGCCGCCGGCGCCCGGGAACCCGCGCCTGCGGCGCGGCCCGGCCGGCAAGCCGCTCCGCACCGGCTGTTGGCCTAAGGGCCAATACTTGGGCGGACCATCCGCCCATAATATCCCGCCATGCGACCCGTTCGAGGATTTGTGGCGCTGGTGGACGACGAGGAGTCGATTCGCCGGGCTTTGAAGCGGCTTTTGCGCGTGGCGGACTTCGACGTCGAGACCTTTGCGTCCGGCGCGGAATTCATCGCGTCTCTTCAGTGGCGGCGGCCCGATTGCGTCATCGTCGACGTTCACATGCCCGGCTTGACCGGGTTCGACGTTCTGAGCCGCCTGACGCAGGGCGGCTCGTGCATTCCGACGATTCTCATCACCGCGTTCGACGATCCGGAGTTCGAGCAGCGCGCGAAGCGCGGCGGCGCCTATCGTTTCCTGCGCAAGCCGATTGCCAGCGAGAAACTGATCGAGGCGGTGCGCGCGGCCGTGGGCTGGGAGCGCGCGTAGCCCGGGCCGCGAGCGTGTCCGCCGCGGGCGCCCGTTGGACCAAGGTCCAATTCTCAGGCGCGCTCCTCCGCTCTAGCGTTGCGACGGAATGGCGCCGCACGCGCGTCGCGCAATATCCTGAAAGCGGGGAATCATGAAAAAGGGCGATCTCACGAAGCAGGAAATGTCCCGGCGCACTCTGCTCGCATCGGTGAGCGCGGGCGCAGCCGCGGCAACGGCCGGCAATCTCCTGGCGACGGCCGCGTCCGCCGCCCCGATGCGGCCGCACGCCGAGCTGCCGCGCCGCTCCGCGGGCGGTCCCTACAACATCCTTTTCATTCTCACGGATCAGGAGCGCTTCTTCCGTCCGGGCGAGCTGCCGCAGGGCTACCGGCTGACGGCGCACGAGCGCCTGGCGCAGCGCGGCGTCGTCTTCGAGAATCACCGCATCGCGTCGTGCGTCTGCACCTCGTCGCGCTCGGTCATCTACACGGGCCGGCACATCCAGCAGACGAAGCTGTTCGACAATACGAACTTCCCCTGGAGCAACAGTCTCTCGCCCGAGCTCAAGACGATCGGCCACCTGATGCGCGAGGCCGGATACTACAGTGCCTACAAGGGCAAGTGGCACATGACGAAGGAGTTCGAGACCGTCAACGAGCTCGGCCATCCGACGAAGTTCTTCACGAAGGAAATGGAGGCCTACGGCTTCTCCGACTACTTCGGCATCGGCGACATCATCGCTCACACGAACGGCGGCTATCTCCACGACCAGGTCACCGCAGCGATGACCGTGAACTGGCTGCGCGGCCGCGGCACCGATCTCGCGGGCCAGAACAAGCCGTGGTTCCTCGCGGTGAACATCGTCAACCCGCACGACATCATGTTCCTCAACACCGACCGGCCGGGCCAGCCGGTGCAGGAGAAGAACATTCTCGGCCACATCAACCAGCCGCCGGCAGAGCCGTACTTCTCGAAGCAATGGGCGTTCAACCTGCCCGCCAGCCACTCGCAGCGGCTCGACGCGCCGGGCCGCCCGGCCGCGCACGGCGAGTACATGCGGTCCCACGACGGATTGACCGGGAACATCGCCAACGAGGATTGGCGCTGGAAGAAGCGGCACAACTACTATCTCAACTGCCTGCGCGACGCCGACCGCAACATCACGACGATCCTCGACGAGCTGGAAAGGCAGGGCTTGGCCTCCAAGACGATCGTCGTGCTGACCGCGGATCACGGCGATCTCGACGGCGCGCACGGACTGCACGCCAAGGGCGCCACGGCCTACCGCGAGCAGAACCATGTTCCGCTGATCATCTCTCACCCCGGCATCGCCGGCGGCCGGCGCTCCCGGGCCGTAACGTCGCATCTCGATCTCGTTCCGACACTCATCGGCTTGACCAACGCGAGCCCGGAACGAAAAGCGGCGATCACGAAAGGACTTCAGGGCAAGGACTTCTCCGCGCTCCTCGGCGCTCCCGAAGCGGCAGGCGCATCGGCCGTACGCGAAGGCGCGCTCTTCTGCTACAACATGTTCGCCTACATCGACGGGGAGTTCATCACCAAGGCCCGCGCATTGCTGGACCTGCCCGGCGGCAAGGCGAAACTGGGCGAGAACCTGAAGGCGTCCGGCCTCAAGATGGACCTGACGAAGCGCGGCGCGATCCGTTCCGTCTACGATGGCCGCTACTCCTTCGCCCGCTACTATGCGCCGAAACAGCACAACCGGCCCACGTCGATCGAGGCGCTGTTCAAACTGAACGACGTCGAGCTGTTCGATCTCCAGGCCGATCCGCACGAGGTCAAGAATCTCGCCTTGGATCCGAAGAAGAACGGCAGCCTGCTCGAGGCGATGAACGCGAAGCTCAACGCCGTCATCGACCGCGAGGTCGGCGAAGACGTGGGCCAAATGCTGCCCGGCGGCGTCGACGGCGGCTGGGTGGCGACCGATGCCGCGAAGGATGTGTGAGTAGGGGTGGGCGTCATCGCCGGCACGCCGCCGGCGATGGCGCCTTGGGCGTTCTGCACGAGTCCGGGAGAATCGAGATGACCAGGCTGCTGTCTGCAATCGCGCTCGCCGTGTCGCTGGGAGCAATGGCGCCCGCCATGGCCCAGGCGCCCGGCAAGCACACGGCCAATATCGCGCTGAGCACGAAATCGGTCGGATTCATCCTCGGCGCCGAATGGGGCCGCGGCACGGTGACGATGCTCAACGGCCGCAGCTTCGAGCTCCGCATCCGCACGCTCAAGGTCGGCATGGCCGGGCTCGAATCCGTGAGCGCGAGCGGGCGCGTGTACAATCTCGACCCGCGGCGCCCCGAGGACATCGAGGGCACGTTCGCCTCGATGGGCGCCGGCGTCACGATCGGGGGCGGCGTCGGCGTGCAGCGGATGAAGAACGAGAAGGGCGTCATCATCGAGCTGAACGAGACCGCGCAGGGCGTGGCCGCGAAGATCGCGGCCTCCGGAATGGCGGTTCGGATCAGATAGCAGGTCGCTTGCGGCGACGGCCGGGCGCGGCGAGAGCGCCCGGCGCTGCGCCGCATCCATCGCGCAGGCAACCCCGTGGCCGGCAGTTCGCACGTCCTTCGCCGAGATGTCGTGGGCCGAGACGCCGTGCCCCGCGCAGAAGCGGCCCGCCAAGGCCCCAATCGCCATCGGCGGCGCGGCGCGCCCGTTCGAACGCGCGTATTCGCCGCGATCGCCCTGATCGGCGCGGCCGCGGGAGCCGTCCCGACGGCGCTGGCTCAGTCGAGCACGACCAGCACGCAATTCTGGCCCGAGATTCAGCTCCATCTGGGCCTCGATTCGAAGACCAAGATCATCCTGCTCGGCAACATCGCACGCGACCGCGAGACGGCGCGCAACCTCGAAGGCCAGCTCGGCATCAACATCGACCACAAATTGACCGACTACTTCTCGATTCGGGCCGGGTATAGGTTCGGCGGCGCGCTGGGCGACGAGGAGCCCTATACGGAACATCGCATTCTGCTCGAGCAGACCTTCCAGTTTGCGCTGCCCCACCGCTTCCAGCTCTCGATGAGGACGCGCGAGGACCTGCGGGTCGTGAACCGGAGCTTCTCCGCACGTTTCCGGGAGCGTGCGACGATCGAGCGGAGTTTCGAGATCGGCCGACACGCCTTCACGCCATACGCCTCGGCCGAGATTTTCTTCGATACGCGGCACGACCGTTTCAGCCGGCATCGCTTCGCGATCGGCACCGTGTTGCCGGTCACGAAGTGGCTCGCGCTCGATGCCTATGCGAGCCGGCAGACGGACACGCATCCGCAGCGGAGGCATGTGAATGCGTTCGGCATCTCGATCGTCCTGAGCCATTGACGTTCCGACCGCATCGTCGCGCGCGCCGCGCGGCGATTGGACCTTGGTCCAATTCCGGGCCTGCGCCGAGTTCGCTATCGATGGTTCTCGGCGGTGCATGGCCGAAATCCCTCAAGCAACAGTCACCGGCATGCGCCGCGGCTGCCGCGTTCGAATGCGGAATGCCGAAGATCCCGATGTTCGGGGCTGGTCAGTCCCGGGTAACGGGCGGCGAATCTTTCTTTCCAGCGCAGATGCAAGGAGTGAGCGATATGTCGAGGACTCGCACGCGCAGCGTCGTCACGGGAATGCTCGTCGCCGCCGCCCTGCTGGCGTCGGCTGCGGAAGCGGCCGCGCAGGTGAGCCCGTTCCGGCGCGCGGGCCTCAATCTCTCGAAGGAGGACCTCGCGCTGCTCGAAGCCGCGGGCTCCAAGTTGTACGCGAGCGATGCCCCGAAAGTCGGCGCGATCGAAAACTGGTCGAATGCGAAGAGCGGAAACGCCGGCACGATCGTGCTGATCGCAGTCTATTCCTGGAACAACATGCCTTGCCGGCGCATGAGCCATCAGATCACGTCCGCCGCGCGCAAGGATCCGTACTCGGTCCAGATCGACCGGTGTCGTACCCCGGCCGGCGAGTGGAAGATTCGCTACTAACGGTGGCAGGCCGAGCGCGGCCCCGCCGCGAGATCGGGGTTCGACGGAGGATTGGACCAAGGTCCAATTGATGAACGCGGTCCTGACGGAGATACATCGCATCGTGGAAGCTTCGTCCATACGCGGTGGCGGTCAAGGAGGGGATGTGCAATGTCGATCGAGATGAGGAAACGTCGGTGGAGCCTGGGCAAGCCGCTCAAGCTCGTGGCGCTCGCGGTTCTCTGCGCCGGGCTGCCGGCACAATCGATGGCCGAAACGCGCATCGACGCCGACGCCGAACGCATCCTCAAGTCGATGTCGGCCTATCTCGGCGGCCTGAAGTCGTTCTCGTTCGAGTTCGACGTGGACGACGAATACGTGCTGCGGACCGGCGAGAAGGTGCAGATCAGCGCGTGGGGAACGACCACCGTCGCGCGGCCCGGACAAGGGCATGTCGTGCGGCGCGGCGGCTTCGCCGACCTGGACATGGTCTACGACGGCAAGGTCTTCACGGTCTATGGCCGCAAGACCAACTCGTACGCGCAGAAGGAAATCGCCGGCAATCTCGATGCGCTGATCGATGCGCTTCGCGACGATACGGGCCTGCAGCTCGCCGCGGGCGACCTGCTCTACTCGGACGTCGCCGCCGGCCTGACTTCGGAAGCCGAGAGCGGGAAGTACTGGGGCACGACCCTGATCAATGGAGTCGAGTGCCATTACCTCTCGTTCCGCGCCCGCCACGTCGATTGGCAGATCTGGATTTCCACCGGCGACAAGCCGCTGCCGATGAAATACGTCATCACCAGCAAGTGGATGACGGGCGCGCCGCAGTATGCGATCCGCATCAACAAGTGGAACACGAGCCCGAAGATCGAGGCGAGCCAGTTCGCATTCACGCCGCCGGCGGCGGCGAAGAAGCTGGACGACCTGCTTGCGGTTCCGGCCAACGAGGCCGGCCTGGAAATCGAGTAGAGGAGCGCGCGTGATGCCCAAAATCGGATTGAAGTGGAAAGCCTCCCTGGCCGCAGCCGCGTTCTCCGTCGCCTTTCTGGGGCACGGCGACGTCGCCGAGATGATCGAGGAAGGCAAATTCACGAACTCGGCCGAAGCCGTGATCGGCCGCCCGTGGACCCCGGGCAGCGTCGCGGGCGTCGCGCGGCGCACGACGCGCCGCACGATCCGCCGCAGCGCGATCTACGCGAGCACGCTGCCGCGCGGCTGCGCGACCGTCTACATCAACGGCGTCATGACCTGGCAATGCGGCGCGACGTACTATCAGGCGTACGGGACGCGCTACGTCGTCGTCTACGTGTACTAGGCGGGAAGGGCGCGGCACTTCGATCGCCGCGGCCACGCGGCGCCGCATGATCTGCATGGACGCGCGGGAGCGGTCGGGTCCGGTATCGAATAGAGACCTGCATTCTCCGGTAGCCGCGGATACGGTTTCCACAGTTCCGGCCGCGAAGGTGAGGAAGCAACGCGGCGTTCCGCGCCGATGGCTCGGGTTGCCGGCTTGGCCTGATGACACCGCCGCGGCGCGCGTCGCCGCGCAGTAGCGCGCCCCCCGTCCGCCGTCGCATACTCGGGGCATGAACGGGCTCCTTCCCACCACTGTCGTCGGCAGCTATCCGCAGCCGGACTGGCTGATCGACCGCGCCACGCTGTCGAAATCGGTGCCGCGCCTGCGCCAGCGCGAGATCTGGCGCATTCCCGAGCCGCTGCTGGAGCAGGCGCAGGACGACGCGACGATCCTCGCGATCCGCGACATGGAGCGCGCCGGCATCGACATCGTCACCGACGGCGAGATCCGCCGCGAAAGCTACTTCAACCGCTTCGCGACCGCGCTCGACGGCATCGACAACGACAATCCGGGCACCGCCGTCGCGCGCACCGGCGCGAGAATTCGCGTGCCGCGCGTGGTCGGGCCGATCCGGCGCCGCCACGCGGTCGAAGTGCGCGACGTGGAGTTCCTGCGGCGCAACACCGACCGCGCCATCAAGATCACGCTGCCGGGCCCGTTCACGATGGCGGCGCTGGCGCAGGACGAGCACTACAAGGACGAAGAGGCGCTCGTGCTCGCCTATGCCGACGCCGTCAATGAGGAGCTGCGCGACCTCAAGGCGGCCGGCGCCGACGTGATCCAGCTCGACGAGCCCTATCTCCAGGCCCGGCCCGACCGCGCCGAACGCTACGGCGTGAAGGCCATCGACCGCGCGCTTGCCGGAATTCCCGGCGAGACCGCAATCCATCTCTGCTTCGGCTACGCGCATTCGGTGAACAACAAGCCGAGCGGCTACTCGTTCCTCGCGCGTCTCGCCGATTGCACGGCACGCCAAATCTCGATCGAGGCGGCGCAGACGAAGATCGATCTCGGGGTGCTGGCCGATCTCGCGCCGAAAACGGTCATCCTCGGCGTGCTCGATCTCGCGCGGCGCGACGCCGAGTCGGCGGCGGAAGTGGCCGACCGCATCCGCGCCGCGCTGAAATTCGTGCCCGCCGAGCGCCTGATCCCCGCGCCCGATTGCGGGATGAAGTATCTTTCGCGCGAAACCGCCTTCGCCAAGCTGAAGGCGCTGGCCGACGGCGCCGCCGCCGTACGGCGCGAGCGCCGCTGACGGGGCGGGAGCGAGCACCGATGCCGCGCCTGGGCGAAGTCGACCGCGCGAAGCTCACCGAAGAGCAGAGCCGCGTCGTCGAGCAGATCCGGTCGGGCCCGCGCGGCGGCCTGGCCGGGCCGTTCTGGCCGTGGCTGCGCAGCCCCGGGCTTGCCGATCGCGCGCAGAAGCTCGGCGAGCAGGTGCGCTTCAACTCGACGCTGCCGCCGCGCCTGTTCGAACTCGCCGTGCTGGTCACCGCGCAGCATTGGAAGGCGCAATTCGAATGGTACGCGCATGCGCCGCTCGCGCGGAAGGCGGGGCTCGGCGAGGACGTGATCGCGGCGCTCCGGGCCGGAACGCGGCCCGCCTTCGCGGCCGCCGACGAAGCCGCCGTCTACGATTTCGCGACGGAGCTCTATGCGCGAAGGCGCGTGGGCGACGCCGCCTACCTGGCGGCGCTCGCGCAGCTCGGCGAGCGCGGCGTCGTCGAGCTGGTCGGCGTTCTCGGCTACTACGCGCTGGTGTCGATGACGCTCAACGTCTTCGGCATCGACGTGCCCGAAGGCGCGCCGCCGTTCCGCGAGCCCTGAGCGGGACCGTCGGCGCGATCGCTTCTCGTCTACGCGCCGCTCACGCCGCAGGCGATATTCGCGCGCCGAGCGCGATCAGCCTCGCGTCGGCGAATTTTGGCCCGGCGATCTGCAGCCCGACCGGTAGCCCGGCGCGGGTGGAGCCGCAGTATGCGCTGACCGCCGGCATGTGCACGAGGTTGAACGGGCAGGCGAAGGCGAGCAGGTTGCGGCCCGCCGGGGAATCGAACTCGCCGTCCGGATAGAACAGGCCGAGCGGCGGCGCCTCGATCGGCGAGGCGGGCGAGACGATCGCGTCGAAGCGCCGGAACAGCGCCAGCAGCATGTCGCCGAGCCGGTTGCGGCCGTCGTACATCCGCTGCACGTCGGCGACGTTCACGCGCTCGGCGAAATCGAGCACGCTGTGCACCGCGCGCGGAAAGCGGGCCATCGCCGCCGGGTCGGTCGATTTGCGCATCGCGGCGAGGCGCATCGCGGCCTGGATCATGTAGATTTCGAACGCGTCGAAGCCGACCTCGCCGATCTCCTCGACGATGCAGCCCGCCTCCTTCAATTGCGCGACTCCGCGCTCGACGGCGCGCGCCACCTCGGCGTCCACTTTGGCGAAGCCGAAATCGCGGCTGTAGGCGACGCGCAGGCCCTTGACCGGCGCGCCGGCCGCGGCGGCGTAGTCCGTGCCGTCGGGCGGCAGCTCCATCCAGTCGCGGCCGTCGGGCCGCGCGATGACGTTCATCATCAGGCCGGCATCGGCGGCCGTGCGCGCGATCGGGCCGGCGACGGTGCGGTCGGTCTGGCCCGGCCAGTACGGCACGCGGCCGAGCGTGGGCTTGAGGCCGAACAGGCCGGTGAACGCCGCCGGCAGCCGGATCGAGCCGCCGCCGTCGGTGCCGACCGCGAGCGAGCAGAGGCCGGCGGCGAGCGCGGCCGCGGCGCCGCCGCTGCTGCCGCCGGGGCTGCGCGCGACGTCCCACGGGTTGAGCGTCGCGCCGAACGCCACGCTGGTGGTGACCGGAATGACGCTCAGCTCCGGCATCGTCGTCTTGCCGAGGATCACGGCGCCGCTGTCGCGCAGCCGCGCCGCCACCGGCGCGTCGAAATCCGCGGGCGCGAGCGGATTGAGAAACGAGCCGCGCGGATTGGCGAGGCCCTTGGTCTGCAGATGGTCCTTGATCGAGACCGGGACGCCGTCGAGCGGGCCGGCGGGCGCGCCTTTGGCCCAGCGCGCCGCGGCGGCCCGCGCCGCATCGCGCGCGCCGGCCTCGTCGACCTGGTAATAGGCCCGGATCGCCGGATTGATCGCGGCGATGCGCGCGAGCATCCGCTCGGCGACCTCGACCGGCGAAAGCGCGCGCCGGCGATAGGCGTCGACGAGCGCGGTGGCCGGGAGGAAGCAAACGGCATCATCGGCCGCTTCGGGTTTCGTCAGCAGCATCGCGTCAATGCCCGAGATAGGTGGAGACGATGGTTGGGTCGGCGAGCAGCGCCCGGGCGGCGCCCTCGCGCACGATCTCGCCGGTGATCAGGATATAGCCGCGATCGGCGATCTTGAGCGCCATGCGCGCGTTCTGCTCGGCGAGCAGCACCGTGGTGCCGCGGCCGCGCAGCGAGGCGATCGCCTTGAAGATCGATGAGACGACCATCGGCGCGAGGCCCATCGACGGCTCGTCGAGCAGCAGCAGGCGCGGCCTCGCCATAAGCGCGCGGCCGATCGCGAGCATCTGCTGCTCGCCGCCCGAGAGCGTGCCGGCGAGCTGGTCGCGGCGCTCGGCGAGGCGCGGGAACAGCGCGAGCACCTCGTCGAGCGTCTGTTGCGCCTCCGCTTTCGCGCCGGCCCGGAGCCGCACGTAGGCGCCGATCTCGAGATTTTCCGACACCGTGAGCGGCATGAAGATGCGCCGGCCCTCGGGGACCAGCGCGAGGCCGCGGCCGACGACGTGGTCGGCGCGCCGCCCGGCGATCGGCTCGCCGGCGAGGCGGATGTCTCCTTCCCACGGCGCGAGCGTGCCGGCCAGCGTGCGCATCAGCGTGGTCTTGCCGGCGCCGTTCGGGCCGATCAGGCACACGATCTCGCCGTCGGCGACCGCGAGCGAGACGCGGTTCAGCACGCGGATGCGGCCATAGCCGGAGACGAGGGCGGAGACCTCAAGCATCGTCGTCGCGCCCGAGATAGGCTTCGATCACGGCCGGCTCGGCCTGCACCGCCTCGGGCGATCCCTCGGCGATGCGGCGGCCGAAATTGAGCACGAGGATGTCGTGGCTGATCGACATCACGAGCCGCATGTTGTGCTCGACCAGCACGACGGTGACGCCGCGCGCGTTGATCTCGCGGATCACGCCCGCCATGCGGTCGGTTTCCGCCAGCGCGAGGCCCGCGGCCGGCTCGTCGAGCAGCAGCAGGCGCGGCTCGCTGGCGAGCGCGCGGGCGAGCTCCAGCAGCTTCAGCTCGCCGAAGCTGAGGTCGGTGGCCTCGGTGTGCGCGCGGCGCTCGAGGCCGACGCGCGCCAGCGCGGCCAGCGCCGCCGCGCGTGCGGCCTCGGTTTCGCGCCGCGAGGCCGGCGTGCTCAGCAGTCCGGCGAAGTAGCCGGCGCGGCTGCGGACATGGCGGCCGACCATGACGTTCTCGAGCGCCGTCATGCGCCCGAACACCTGGAGGTTCTGGAAGGTGCGCGCCATGCCGCGTCCGACGCGCGCATGCGCGGGAATCGCATCGATGCGCGCGCCGCCGAAGCGGATCTCGCCGGCGCTCGGCTCGATGAAGCCGGAGAGAAGGTTGAGCAGCGTCGTCTTGCCGGCGCCGTTCGGGCCGATCACGGCCTTGATCGCGCCCGGCGCCACGCCGAAGCTCAGCTCCTGCACCGCGGCGAGGCCGGCGAACATGCGCGTCAGGCCGCGCGCCTCGAGCAGCGCCTCGCCCGGCGCGGCGGCGTTCACCGGCCGCCCCCGCGGCCGACGAGGCGGCCGAGCCGCGCCACGGCGCCGCTCAGCCCGGCGGGGAAGAACAGCAGCACGAGCACGAGGCTGATGCCGTAGACGAGAATCTCGAAATCCGAGAACGCGCGCAGCGCCTCGGGCAGCACGACGTGGAGGAGGGCGCCCAGGAACGGCCCCCAATAGGTGCCGGTGCCGCCCAGCGCCACGACGACGAGCAGCATCACCGAGGCGACGAAATCGAAGTTCTCCGGCGACGCGAAATTGTTGAGGTGCACGTAGAGGAAGCCGGCGATGCCGGCCATCACCGCGCTCAGCACGAACACGCCGAGCTTCACGGCATGCACGTCGATGCCGTTCGCCTTCGCCGCCAGTTCGCTCGTCGACAGCGCGCGCAGCGCGCGGCCCATGCGCGAGTGCAGCAGGTTCAGGATCAGCAGCATCATCAGGCCGACGACGACCCAGGCGAACAGGTAGAAGCGGATGTCGGCGCCGATCTCCCATCCGAACAGCGACAGCGACGGCACGCCGACGAGGCCGTTCGGCCCGCCGGTGAGGCCGCGCAGCTCGACGAACATCACGGACATGATGACGTTGAAGCCCAGCGTCGCCATGGCGAGGTAGTGGCCGCGCAGCTTCAGGCTCGGCCAGCCGATCAGGAACGCGGCCGCCGCGGTCAGCGCGATCGCCGCGCACAGGCCGAGCCAGGGCGAGACGCCGAATTTCGCCGACAGCACCCCGCTGGCGTAGGCGCCGAGACCGTAGAACGCCGCGTGGCTCAGCGAGATCTGCCCGGCATAGCCCATCAGCAGGTTGAGGCTGCCGGCCAGCGCCAGGCTGATGAACCAGGAGATGCCGAGATTGAGGACGAAGTTGTTCGGCGCCGCGAGCGGGAACAGCAGCAGCAGCGCCCAGACGGCGCCGAGCGCGGCATAGGACCGGCGTGCGCCGCGGCTCGGATCCGGTTCGGCCATGCAAGCGCTCCTCAGGCCCGCTCGGTGGAGGCGCGCCCGAGCAGGCCGGCGGGCCGCAGGAACAGGACGACGAGCAGCACGACGAACGCGACCGCGTCCTTGAACTGCGACGACAGCAGCCCGGCCGAGAGCGATTCGAGCAGCCCGAGCACGAGCCCGCCGAGCAGCGCGCCGTGCAGATTGCCGAGGCCGCCGAGCATCGCGGCGCTGAAGCCCTTGAAGCCCAGCATCAGCCCGGCGTTCACCGAGGTGAGCGTGAGCGGCGTGATGATGAGCCCGGCCACGGCGCCGATCGCGGCGGCGATGACGAACGACCACATCGCCATGCGCGAAACGTTGATGCCGACGAGGCCGGCCGCCTCGCGGTCGGCCGCCGCCGCGCGCATCGCGCGCCCGAGCAGGCTGCGCTGGAAGAAGTAGTGCGTGCCGATCATCACGAGAAGCGTGATGCCGAACACCCACAGCGCCTGCGGCGGCAGCGTGGCGCCGAACACCGCGACGTTCTCGCTGCCGCTGAAGCTCGGCAGCCCGGCCGGCGCCTTGCCGAGCACGAGCGTGATCGCGGCCCGCGTCGTGATCGCGACCGCGATCGTGATCAGCGTCAGCAGCATCGGCGTCGGCGCCTTGAGCGGATGGATCGCCAGCCGCTCCGACACGAGCCCGATCAGCGCGACCGCCGCGGCGCAGACCGGCAGCAGCAGCAGCGGCGCGAGGCCGAAGCTGGCGTGCAGGAACGCGCCGATCATGCCGCCCGCCATCACCCATTCGCCCTGCGCGAAGTTGATCGCGTCGGTGCTCTTGAAGATCACCGTGAAGCCGAGCGCCACGAGGGCGTAGATGCTGCCGGTGACCAGCCCGCTGGCGACGAGCTGGAGGAGCTGGCTCCCATCCATCGCCGGATCAGACGCGGCCGAGCCGCGGGTGCTCGAATCCGCGCGGCTCGAGGCCGAGGCCGGCGAAGGCGGCGCGCGCCTCCGCGAACCACTGCTTCAGCACGGCCGTTTCCTCGGCCACGCTCGATGCGCCGAGCCCGGCCGCGCGCGTCGCCTCGTCGGCGGCGACGATCTCCGCCGCCGCGTCGCCGGGCACGAGCCACGCGCAGTGATAGCCCGCGAGCTCGAGGTCGGCGATCACGTGCTCGATCTCGCCGACGATCTCCGCGCGCACGGCCGGGGTCCATTCCTTCGCGCGCTCGGCGAGATAGACCCAGCCGAACGTCACGTGGCGCTCCTTGTCCTGCACGAGCCGCTTCAGGATCGCGCCGGCGACGGGGTCGGTCGCATGGCGCAGGTGGCTGCGGTAGAGCTCGAGGTCGATCCCGTCCTGCACCGCGACGTGCGCGGCGATGTAGGCGTCGACGATGACCGACGGGTCGAACGCCTTGCGGTGGAAGCCCTGGTTGAACAGCTCGGCATAGGCCGGGTTCGCCGGCGCCTGGCGATAGCCGCCCGCCAGTTCCGCGAAGCGCCAGCAGCACTCGACGTGCCAGGCCTCCTCGGTGCCGCGCACCGTCAGGAACATCTTGGGGTCGCTCTCGCCGTTGTGCTCGAGGCAGATGCGGATGAGGATCGCGGGCGTCTCCGGCATGCCGCCGTATTCGGTCCAGGCCCGCCGGCTCCAGGAGAGCGCCGCCGCGGCGAGCGCGTCCTTGGCGTAGGCGCCGCGGTCGAACTTCGCCCACGGAATGTTGCGCTCCGGATCCCAGCGGCCTTTCTTGGCCGCTTCGTAGAGCGAGCGGATGCTGACGAATTTCGGCTCGAGATGCAGCGGGAAGCGCCGCTCCACGAGCGGCGGCATGCGGCGCCGGTCGAGGCGCGCGGCCGTGACGGAAACCATCAGATCGTTCCGAGCTTGGGGTGGAAGAACGGCTTCAGCGTGAAGCCCCACGGCTCCATCTGCTTGCGGATGCGCTTCACGCTGGCGACGAAGACGGGCTTCTCCAGCTCTTCGGTGGTGGCGCCGAGCCCGGCCTCGTAGGTGAGCCGGTCGGCTTCCACCTCGGCGCGCGAGGCCGGGCTGTCCGGCGCCAGCCAGGCGCTGTGATAGCCGTTGAGCTCCACCTTCTCGATCATCGTGACGACGGCTTCCTCGACGACGGCGAGCTCCTTCTTCGACATCTCCGGCGCGCGCCGCTCCATGTAGGCCCAGCCGAACGCGCAGTGGCGCACCTCGTCGCGCATCACGAGGCGCTGGATCTTGTTGGCGATCGGATTCTTGGTGATCTTGATGAGGTGGTCGAACACGTCGAACGCGATCTCCTCGGCCGCGCAGACGAGGCTGGCGACGATCGCTTCGAGCGTGATCGCCGGATCGAGCGCCATCTTGCGCACGCCGTGCGTCGAGACCGAGCCCTGGTACGCCGACTGCACCGGCTCCTTGACGTAGCCGCCGAGCTTCTCGGCCATCAGGTAGCAGACTTCCGCGTGGCGCGATTCCTCCTGCGTGCGGATCGTGAAGAAGAAGCGCATGTCCGGCGGATGCCGCTCCTGGCAGAAGCGGATCTGCAGGGCCGGGCTCTCCGAAATGGCGCCGTACTCGCCCCAGGCGCGCCGGCTCCAGTAGAGCCGGGCGGCTTCGAGCTGCTTCTGCGTGAACGGCCGGAGGTCGAGCTGGTCCCATTCGATCGCGGTCTGCGGGTCCCACTGGTTCTTGATCGCGGAGCGGTAGAGCTCGCGGATCTTCGGGATGCGGACCGAGAGATCGAGCGGAAAGCGGACCTCGGGCTGGTCGAGCAGCGACGCGGCGACGGCGGACATGGCGCTTCTCCTTCGCGGCGGGGCCTCAGGCGGCGAGGCGCCAGCGGTTGTCCTTCCAGGTGATCACGCAGCCGTCGGCCTTGGACAGCCCCGAATGCTTGTCGGCGGCGAAGCTGAACGTGCCGCCCACGCCCGGGTAGTTCTTGATGCCTTCTATGGCCGCGCGGATCTTCTCCTTGTCGCCGCCGCTGCCCTTGAGCGCGAGCGCGGCGAGGTTGATCGCGTCGTAGGTCTGCGCGACGAACTGGTTCGGCGCCTGCTTGAAGCGCGTCTCGTAGCGCTTGGTGAGGTCGGCGATGCGCGCCTTGACCGGATCGCTGTCGGGCAGGTCGGCGCCGACCGGGAACTTCACGCTCATCAGGAACGTGCCCTCGGCGGCGCCCTCGGCCAGCTTCATGTAGCGGTCGTCGACGAAGCCGTAGCTGTGCATGATCGCGCGATCGCCGAGGCCGAGCTGCTTGGCCTGCTTCAGGAACACGACGCCGCTCGGCGTGATCGTCCAGCACAGGATCGCCTTGGCGTCGCTGTTCTTGATGCGCGTGAGCTGCGGCGTGAGGTCGGTGTCGCCGGGGTTGAACGATTCGTACAGAACCTTGAGGCCGCGCTTCGGCGCCACCTTCTCGAGCTGCTCCTTGGCCGAGGCGCCGAAGCCCGAGCTGTCGGCGAGCAGGCATACGGACTTGATGCCGCGCTTCTCCCAGAAATCCGCGGCGACTTCGAGAATCTGGTCGTCGTCGATCGTGCTCTTGAACGTCCACTTGCGCTGCGCGACCGGGTTCACGATCTGCATGCTGCCCTCGGTCGAGATGAAGGGCATGCCGGCGCGCTCCGTGATCGGCACCATCGCCAGCGCGATGCCGCTGGCGTTGCCGCCGCCGACGATGATGTCGACCTTGTCCTGCTCGACGAGGCGGCGCGTGGCGGTGACGCCGCGCGAGCTCTGCGTCTCGGCGTCGTAGAACACCCACTCGATCTTCTTGCCGTCGACGCCGCCCTTGGCGTTGATCTCCTCGATCGCCAGCTCCATGCCGCGCTTCATGTGATCGCCGAGGAACGCGCCCGGGCCGGTGATCGACAGGATCGTGCCGATCTTGACCGTCGCGGCCTGCGCGCGCAGCGCGCCCGGAAGGGCCGCCGCGGCGGCCGCGCCGCCCGCACCGATGAGAAATTCACGCCGTTTCATGGTAGCCCCCTCTCGCTGATTGGAACCGGATCAAAGCGGAACGCTGAAACTGTAGCGCACGACGTCGCCGCGGTAGATCGAGCGGCCGGACATGACGACCGCGCCGTCCCTGGCGACGTAGCGCAGATGGCGGACGAGCGCGGGCTCGCCGGGCAGGATGCGGAGATGGCGCGCGCTCGCGGCGTCGGCGCCGACGGCTTCGACCTGCATCTCGACGCGGTCGAGCGTCACGGTTTCCTTGAGGCAGTCGAGCAGCGAGTGCTTCTCCGCGTCGGACCGCTTGAGCCGGCGGGCGAGGCGCCGCGGCAGGTAGCGGTGATCGAGCACGATCGGCACGACGCCCACGAAGCGCAGCCGCTCGATATAGGTGACGGCCGGGCCGAGCGCCGGATCGGGCGGCACGTCGGCGCGGGGCTCGTTGCCCATCGTCAGCACGCGCGCGGTCATCGGCCGGCCGCCGCTCGCCGAGCCGTCGAAGAAGCTGGCGAGCGAGCGCTCTTCGATCTTGCCGGCGGCCACGAAGGTGCCGATGCCCTTCACGCGGCGCAGGAAGCCCTCGTCGACGAGCTGCTTGATCGCCTGCCGCGCCGTCATGCGGCTCACGTCGAAGCGCGCGGCCACTTCCTCGTCGCCGCAGAACCGGGTCTCGGCGGCGCTCAGCGAGATTTCCGCCACGAGCCGGCGCGCGATCTGCGCGTAGAGCGGCAGCGGCGACGACCGGTCGACGGCGCCGGGCGCGAGTCTGCTCTCGGTGGGAAGCTTGACGTCGAGGCGCACGCGCGAATACCCTCGCTTCTTGTCTAGACATTAATACAAGACGCCGCGGAAGTAAACCGGATACGGTCCGGACGATCCGCGGCATGCGGCGAGGGAGACGTCATGATCCGGCCGGGGCGGGTGCGCATCCCGATCGTGCTGCGGTGCGCGCGCGGGATTTCTGCGCCATGACCGTGAACGCGCCGGGAAAATCCACGCCGGCAGCGGCGGCGGCGCGCGTGTTTCCCGGCGTCGCCGTGGCCGCCGTGATCGCGATGGCTTCGACGTTCCTGAGCGAGCATTACGGCGGCCCCGTCATGCTGTTCGCGCTGCTGATCGGCATGGCCTTCCATTTCCTCTCGCAAGAGGGGCGGTGCGCGCGCGGCATCGATTTCGCCGCGCGCACGGTGCTGCGGCTGGGCGTGGCGCTGCTCGGGTTCCGCATCAGCGTCGATCAGCTCGCCGCGCTGGGCTGGCGCGCGCCGCTCGTCACCTGCGCCGCGGTCGCGGCGACGATCCTGCTCGGCATGGCCGCGGCGCGGGCGTTCCGCCAATCGGCGCAGTTCGGCATCCTCACCGGCGGCGCGGTCGCGATCTGCGGCGCCTCGGCGGCGCTCGCGATCGCGTCGGTGCTGCCGAAGCACGCCAATACCGAGCGCGACACGATCTTCGCCGTGATCGGCGTCACCACGCTCAGCACGGCGGCGATGGTGATCTATCCGCCGCTGATGGGCGTTCTGGGCCTGGGCGACGCGGATCTCGGATTCCTGCTCGGCGCCACGATCCACGACGTGGCCCAGGTCGTGGGCGCCGGCTACAGCGTCTCCACCACGGCCGGCGACGTCGCGACGATCTCGAAGCTGATGCGCGTCGCGCTGCTGGTGCCGGTCGTGGCGACCCTGGCCCTGGTCTATCGCAGCCCGGGCGGCGAGGGCGCGCGGCGCGGGCTCATGCTGCCGTGGTTCCTCGTTGCGTTCGTCGCATTCGCCGCGGCGAGCAGCGCCGGCATCGTGCCGAAGGCGGCGGCCGACTACCTCAACCACGCCTCGCGCTGGTGCCTCGTGATCGCGATCGCGGCGCTCGGCATGAAGACCTCGCTCGCCGCGCTGGGCAAGCTCGGCTGGCGGCCGGTCGCGCTGATGGTGGCCGAGACCGCGTTTCTCGCAGCCGTCGTCGTCGCGGTCATGCTGTAGCGCGGCCGCGCGGCCGAAAGCGATTCGGCCCGACGATCGACCGGCCGGGACATCGTGCTCGTTGCGCGCGCGCGGGTTTGGCGCATGTATCCGTGCGTCGGGCCGGCCCGGACCGCGGCCCGAAAGGAGGAACGGAATGCTTCGAGCATGGGCAGCAGTTCTGTTTGCCGCGGCGGCGGCCGCGCTGCCGGGGCGCGCCGAAGAGGTTGGAGCGGACGTCTACCGCCGCGCCTGCGCCGAATGCCACGCGAATTCCGCGCCGATCGCGCGGCGCTTCGCGAATCTCGCCCCGGAGGCGCGGCGCGAGCGCTGGGAGGCGTTCCTCCGGCGCCATCACGGCGGCGACGCCGATCAGCGCGCCGCCCTGATCCGCTATTTCGAGAGCGCCGCTCCGGCGCGCTAGACCGTCAGCACGATCTTGCCGACATGCGCGCTCGTTTCCATGCGCGCGTGGGCCTTGGCGGCGTCGGCCAGCGCGAACGTGGAATCGATCACCGGCCTGATCTTGCCGCTCGCGATCAACGGCCAGATCTCGCGGCGGAGCGAGGCGGCGACCGCGCCCTTCTCCGAGACCGTGCGTGCGCGCAGAACCGAGCCGACGATCGTCAGCCGCTTGCGCAGCACGATGCCGAGATCGATCTTGGCCTCGCGGCCGCCCAGCAGCGCGATCAGCGAGAGACGGCCTTCGATCGCGAGCGCCGCCACGTTGCGCTCGAAATACTTGCCGCCGACCATGTCGAGGATCACGTCGGCGCCCTTCTTGTTCGTCGCGGCGAGCGTGGCCTCGACGAAATCCTGCGTGTTGTAGTTGATCGTGCGGTCGGCGCCGAGCTTCGCGCACGCCGCGCATTTGTCGTCGGAGCCGGCCGTGGCCAGCACGCGGGCGCCCATCGCCTTGGCCATCTGGATCGCCGCGGTGCCGATGCCGGAGGAGCCGCCGTGGATGAGGATCGTCTCGCCGCCCTTCAAGCGCGCGCGGTCGAAGACGTTCTGCCAGACGGTGAAGAACGTCTCGGGCAGGGCGGCGGCTTCGACCATGCCGAGGCCCTGGGGCACCGGCAGGCATTGCGGCACCGGCGCCGTGCAGTATTCGGCATAGCCGCCGCCGCTCACCAGTGCGCACACGGCGTCGCCGAGGCCGAGGCCGCCGGCGTCCGGCCCGAGCGCGGCGACGGTGCCGGCGATCTCGAGCCCCGGGATGTCGGAGGCCCCCGGCGGCGGCGGATAGGTGCCCTTGCGCTGCTCGACGTCGGGCCGGTTGACGCCCGCCGCCGCGACCCTGATCAGCACTTCGCCCGGTCCCGGGACGGGGACCGGCCGCTCGCCGGGCTTCAGGACGTCGGGCCCGCCGGGCTGCGCGATCTCGATGGCTTTCATGCGGGCGGGGAGGGCGTTCATTGCGCTGCGGTCTCCGTCGAGGGCTGGTGGGAACGGCCGGAGACTTAGGCCGCGCCGCGCGCCTTGTCATGCCGCAAATCGGCATGGCGTATCGGCCCCGGCTTCGCGTCGAAACGGCGGCTGCGCTGCGTAGAAATCGCGAGTAGCGGCCAAGAATTCTCCGGCGAATTCATGGGAAAAAATAATAGTCATCTTGCCAATACTCAATGAATGTCTAAGAACAACTGGGGCGGTTCTTGAGGGAAAAATAGATTAGATATGGTAAATTTCCAATATTGAACCAGCAAAAACCGTTCGTACACGAATCGAAATCGATTCGCGCGAATAGGTTGTGATTCCGGCGACTCATAATGCCCGTAACTTTACTCATTTTTTCCGTTGCGCCCCCGGAGATGGTTTGGTAAGGGGGCAGGTACTCGGGTCATAGACAATTAGGACAGGGGGCAAGGATGGCCGGATGGCTGCGCCGCCTCGAGCGGTTGAGCATTCGACGTCGCACCTTGGCGGAATTCTTCCCGGAACGCGAATTCCATTATCGCACCGAGGGCAGGGTCCGTTATTTCGTACTCTCGAGCCGCGCGCAGGCTGGACTCTGCGCGATCTTCGCGCTGGCCGTTTCCTGGTCGATCTTCGCCACCTTCTACTTCGTCAGCTTCGACGGGGTTCTTCAGGAGAAGAACCGCGAGCTGGCGATGGCGCGAAAGAGCGAGCGCGAGCTGATGGGCGAGGTGCTGCGGTTCAACTCGCGCTTCAAGGACCTGACCGAGAACATCGCCCGGAGCCGGGCCGAGCTGCTGCGCGTCGCCGGCGGGGCCCATGACTTCAAGCCGGGTTCGACCGACCATCTGAGCCCGGCCGAGCGGCAGAAGCTCGCCGAGTCGATGGCCGCCTTCAAGGCGCTGTCGCAGAGCTGGCAGGACCTCAACGCCAAGAGCTCCAAGCTCGAAGGCGAGCTGAAGGCGCTCGCCCAGGAAGTCGAAATCTCGCTCGGCGAGCAGACCAAGCTCCGCGTCGACCGCGACAAGCTCACCGCGCAGCTGCGCGACATGGGCGAGCAGCTGGCCGCTTCGCGCGCCACCAACGAGCGCCTGCTGGCCGATATCGAGCAGGGCAAGTTCTTCAAGAAAGAGCGCGATGCGTTCTCGGCGCGCATCCGCACGCTCGACGAGGAAGTGCAGTCGCTGCGCAGCGCCAGCGCGCGCATGCGCCAGCGCGCGGAAGCCAAGGTCGAGGAAGAAAAGGGCCTGCGCCGCGAGCGCGACGCGCTGGCGGGACGCGTGCGCGCGCTCGAAGACGAGCTGACCGCGATGCGCGCCTCGCAGGAGCGCCTGGTCGAGAACCTGTTCGACCGCTCGAAGAAGGGCGTGGCCGATCTCGAGCGCGTCGTCGCCATGACCGGCCTCGACATCGACCGCATGATCGGCACCAAGGGGCGCGGCGGGCCGCAGGTCGAGGCGAAGTACACCGAAGACGAGACGCTCAACGAGCGCGTGAGCGACCTCCGCCGCCGGCTCGAGCGCTGGCAGTCGCTGCAGACGGCGGTCAAGAACCTGCCGCTGGTCGCACCGCTCGGCGAATATCGCCTCGCCAGCGGCTTCGGCGGCCGCCGCGATCCGTTCACGGGCCGCTGGGCCGCGCACAACGGCATCGACATGGCGGTGCAGGCCGGCACGCCGATCCAGGCCACCGGCCCCGGCACCGTCGTGCTCACCGGCTGGCACGGCGGCTACGGCTGGATGGTCGAGGTCGACCACGGCATGGGCGTGCGCACGCGCTACGCCCACATGCAGTCGATCCTGGCCGAGAAGGGCCAGAAGGTCGAAGTCGGCACGAAGATCGGCCTGGTCGGCTCGTCCGGCCGCAGCTCCGGCCCGCATCTCCATTACGAGATCCTGATCGACGGCAAGGCCGTCGATCCCACCAACTTCCTCACGGCAGGACGTTATGTTCTCAAGAGATAGACAGAAGGCGATCGAGACCATGCCCGCAGACCTTCCCGTCAAGACGGTGGACATTCCGGCGCCGAAGCCGCGCACGTCGAAGACGAGCATGCCCTCGATCGTCAGCGAGGGGCTCCACATCGCGGGCAACCTGTTCTCGGACGGCGACGTCCAGGTGGACGGCCGCGTCGAGGGCGACGTGCAGGGCCGCAACATCACGGTCGGCGCCACCGGCACCGTCGTCGGCAAGATCATCGCCGACGAGGCGATGATCAGCGGCGCCGTCAACGGCGAGATTCGCGCCCGCGCCGTCGTGCTGACGCGCACGGCCAAGGTGGCGAGCGACGTGACGCAGGAAACCATCAGCATCGAAGCCGGCGCCGTGTTCGAAGGCACCTGCCGCCGTCCGGGCTCGGGTGGGACGGCCACGAAGTCCACCAACGGCGCGCACAAGCCGAGCGAGCTGCTGCTGACGACGCCGGCCGGCGAGAAGGCGAAAATCTGAGCGCGGCGTCGAACGCGTAGGGGCGCGCTGCGCGCGCCTTGCCGCCGGATGCACGTTTCGAGAGGGGCGCACGGTTGTGCGCCCCTTTTTCATGCGCGGTTCGGCGGCCCGTACCTGCGGCCGGGGAGAAATTGCGCCGAGGCGAGGGCCGCGCAGCGCGCCCCTACGCGGCGTCCCGAATCGCGTCCGCGAACAGCGCGGGGTCGGCATTACCGCCGGAGCACACGACGACGGCCGTCTTGCCGCGCAGCGCGTAGCGGCCGGAGAGGATGGCGGCGAGCCCCACTGCGCCGCCGGGCTCGACGACGAGCTTGAAATGCACGAACGCCGCGGCCATTGCGCGGCGCACGTCGGCCTCGGTCACGACGAAGGCGCCCGCGAGCAGCCGGCGGTTCAGCGCGAACGTCAGCTCGCCGGGCGCCGGCGACATCAGCGCGTCGCAGATCGAGGGCGTCGTGGCGTCGACGGTCACCCGCTCGCCGGCCACCAGCGAGCGCGCGGTGTCGTCGTAATGCTCGGGCTCGCAGGCGAACACGTCGGTCTTCGGCAGTTTGTGGCGCAGCGCCAGCGCGCTGCCGGCGATGAGGCCGCCGCCGCCCACCGGCACGAACACCGCATCGGGCGCGGCCCCCAGCGCCGCGCACTGGTCGGCGATCTCGTTGCCGACGGTGCCCTGGCCGGCGATGACGTAGCGGTCGTCGAACGGCTTCACGAGCACGCACTGCTTCTCGCGCCGGAGCTCCTCCGTGATCTTTTCGCGCGAATCCTTGTAGCGGTCGTAGAGCACGATTTCGGCGCCGAACGCCCGGGTACGCGCGATCTTGAGCGGCGGCGCGTCCTTCGGCATCACGACCGTCGCCGGGCAGCCCACCTCGCGCGCGGCGGCCGCGACGCCCTGCGCGTGATTGCCCGAGGAGTAGGCGATCACGCCCGCGCGCTTCTCCTCGGGCGAGAGCCGCGAGATGCGGTTGTAGGCGCCGCGGAACTTGAACGAGCCGGTCTTCTGCAGCGGCTCGGGCTTCACGAACAGCCGGCCGCCGAGCTCGGCGTCGAGCAGCGGCGCGTTCAGCAGCGGCGTCACCAGGGCGCGGCCGGCGAGGCGCTTCGCCGCATCGAGCACGTCGTCGAACGAAGGCAGCGCCGTCTGGCCGGGGGCGAGGGCATTCATCGTCTACTCCGAGCCAAGGCCGAGCAGCGCCGGCAGGTCGGCGAGCGTCCTGCATTCGTGCAATGGCGCGCCGGGCAGGTTCTCGCGCGGCTGGCCGGTGCGGTTGAGCCACGCGGTCGGGAAGCCGAAATGCTGCGCCGCGTGCGCGTCCCAGCCGTTCGACGAGACGAACGCGATGCGCGCCGGGGCCGTGCCGAAATGATCGCAGGCGAGCTGATAGACGCGCCGGTCGGGCTTGAAGATCTTGACCGCGTCGACCGAGAGCGAGGCCTCGAGGATCGTATCGAGCTTCGCGTGCCGCGCCGCCGCCGCGAGCATGTCGGGCGAGCCGTTCGAGAGGATCGCGAGCCGCACGCCGCCGGCCTTGAGCCGTGCCAGCACGCCCGGGACGTCCGGGAACGGATCGATGTTGCGGTAGCAATCCATGAGGTCGGCGCGCAGCGCCGGGTCGGCAAATCCGAGCGTCCGCATCGCCACGTCGAGCGCCTCGCCGGTGACCTGCCAGAACGGGACATAGGCGCCCATCAGGCTGCGCAGCCAGCTGTACTGGAGCTGCTTCTGACGCCACAGCGCCGACAGCTCGTCGGCCTTGCCGCCGAGCCGCGCGCGGCAACGCGCCGCCGCCGAGTTGAAATCGTAAAGCGTGCCGTAGGCGTCGAAGACGCAGGCGGAAATGTTCGCGAACGCGGTCATGGAGGAATCTCCGGCGGCGCCGCTTTATAGCGCAGTGCCGTCCCGCTTTCACCGGCAACCGCACCGCAGGCGTGGCCGATCCGCGGCCGCGGTCGGGCCGCGGCGGCGTCAGCAGGACGGCCAGGCGGTCCGGTTGTCGGCCTTCGCCTTGCGCAGAACCGGTATCTGGTCCGGCTTCTTGCCGCCCTCGAGGCCCTTGTTGGCCTTGCCCTCGTCCGCCGCCGCGATCCGCAGGCCGTTGTCGGCGGCGATCGGCACGGCGGCATGCGCGTCGCGTTCCTCTTTCACGAGCAGCGCGTTGCACAAGGCGGGGTCGGCCACCGGCGCCTGCCAGTGCGCGGCGAGGCGCGGCAGGTCCACCCTGTCGCCGAGCCGCAGCCGGTAGACGGCGAGGTTCTCCAGCACCAGCTTGGTGTAGAGGCGCGTCTCCTCGAACGGGATCAGCTCGATCCAGTCGGCCCACTCGACCTTGCCCTTGCGCGGATCGCCGTGCAGCGCGAGCCAGCGGTCGACGCGGCCGGCGCCGGCATTGTACGCGGCGATCATCAGCGGATAGGAGCCTTGGTAGAGGGCGCGCAGCCGCTGCAGATGCTGCGTGCCGAGCAGCATGTTGTAGACCGGGTCGCTGGTGAGGCGGTTGAGCACGTAGGGCATGTGCGCGTCGCGCGCCTCGGTCCGGGCGGTGAACGGCATCAGCTGCATCAGGCCGCGCGCGCCGGCATGGCTCTTCGCGCCGGCCATGAATTCGCTTTCCTGCCGGATCACGGCATAGACGAGCGCCGGCTCGACCGCATTCGCCTCGGGCAGGTCGAGCGTCGGGAAGCCGTAGGCGGTGACGGCCGCGCCGTCGCGCGCCGCGAGCTTCGCGAAGCGCACTTCGCTCTGCGTGCGCAGGTCGGGGGGCGTGAGGTCGAGCGCGAACTTCGCCAGGTAGGCGTGCTGCGCCGCGGACCAGCCGCCGCCGTTCCAGGCCGCGCGCACCGCGAAAGCGCGCGCGCCGCGCGCGTCGCCGGCCGCGCGCAGCAGGTGCGCGGCGCGAACCAACTCGTCGCCCCAGAATTTCTCGTCCGGCGCGCCGGGCGCGACGGCATCGAGCTTCAGCTCCTTGAGCCCGAGGCGCTGCGCGGCAAGCTGGCCGTGAAACGTCGAGGAGGCGGCGGCGGCGCGCGCGAGGAACGTGCGCGCCTTGGCCGCGTCGCCGCGCGCCTCGGCGGCGCGCCCGCGCCAGTAGTCGAGCCGCGCCGCCTCCCAGCCCCAGTGCTTCACCTTGGCCGCGGCGGCGAAATGCGCCTCGCCGGCGTCGGCGCGGCCGAGCAGCCTCAGCGCGATGAAGCCGGCGAGGAACTCGGCCTCGGCCAGGCTCTCGCCCTCGCGCTGGCGGTGGTTCTTCGCGAGGTCGTAGGCGGCCCGATACTGCCGCCGCCCGACGGCGTCGCGGATCAGGATGTCGAACTCCTTCCACCAATGCTCGGGATCGTGGAGCCGGGCGGGCAGGCCCGCGGCAACCGCGAGCGCCTGCGCGGGCCGGTTGCCGCGGCGGTGCCAGCGCATCAGGTCGTAGAGGAAGCTCTCGCTCTGCCGCGCCGCTGCCGGCGCCTCCGCGATCGCGGCCTCGACGGCGGCCGGCTGCCAGCGCAGCGCCTCGTCGCGCAACTTGAAGCGCGCCTCGACCGTGGCGCGATCGTTCTTGCCGAGCGGCACCTTCTTCAGAAGCTGCTGCGCGAGCCGCTTCTGGCCGAGCGAGACGAGATGCGCGATGCGCTCGGCGTGGTCTTCGGAACGCAGTTCGGCGCCGTGCCGCCGCATGATTTCCGCTTCCTCGACGTCGGTCAGCCGGATGCGCGCCCATGACCGGCGCAGGAGATCGAGCGATTCCTTTTCCTTGCCCTGCGACTTCAGCGCAGCGACCGCGTCCATGAGCCCATCGCCGGTTTCCGGAAGACGGTCGGCGAACCAGGCGAGCAGCAGGTCGGCGCGCGTCTTGGCCGTGACCGAGCGGTCGGCGGTGCGCGCGACATGGTCCATCGCCGGCCAATGCGGGTTTTCCTTGAGGAACGCCGCGACCTCGGCGAAATCCGCGCGCGCATCCTTGCGCACGAACGCGTGCCACGCGATCACCTTGCGCGCAGCGGGGTCTTGCGCCTGCGCGCGCAGCGCGAGCGCCGCCGCGGCATTGCCGCCGGACAGCGCGCGCAGCGCGTTCCCGACGAGGGCGGCGTCGGCGGCATTGAATCCCTTCGTCTGCGCCGCGGCCGGAACGGCGGCGAGCGCGCCGAGGATCAGCGCGGCGGCAAGCCCGCGATGGCGGTAGCGACCCGGTTCTCCCACCAATCCGTCCCCGTCGTGGCGGTTGGATGCCCGCCGGCATCGTAGAGGCCGCCGCGGGGCGAGGCCATACGAATCGCCGCGGAGTCGGACTTGGTTAAGGCTCGGGCGGAAGCTCCGGTGCGGGCTTCAGCGCGTCGCCCTCGTGCGGCCGCCACAGCGCTCCGGGCTGGGCGGCCAGCGATTTCAGGCCGGCGCGGTGCCGATAGATCGCGAGATTTTCCAGAACCCGATGCACGTAGTTGCGGGTTTCCTCGAACGGAATCGATTCCATCCAGTCGACCAGGTCGACGTTGCCGCGGCGCGGATCGCCGTAGCGGGCGAGCCACTTGTTGAGATTGCCGGGGCCGGCGTTGTAGGCGGCGGCGGCGAGCGGATAGAGCCCGCCGTAGCGCGCGACGAGGTCGCCGAGGAAATCGGTGCCGAGGCGAAGATTGTAGCTCTCGTCGGTGGTCAGCCGGCCGAGGTCGAAGCGCAGCTTGAGCCGCCGGGCCTGCTCGCGCGCGGTGGCGGGCATGAGCTGCATGAGGCCGCGCGCGCCGGCGGAGCTGCGCGCGGCGACGTGGAACTCGCTCTCCTGGCGGACGATGGCGAGCGCGAAATGCGGCTCGACCTTGCTCTCGGCGGGCAGGTCGAGCGTCGGAAAGCCGGGTCCGAACAGCGGCACGCCGCGCACCGACGCGCGGCGCGCGGCGCGCACCGCCACCTCGCGGCGCTTCGCGCCGTTCGCGGCGAAGTCGGCCACCGCGGCCCAGCGCTCCGGCGTATCGGCGTCCATGGCGAGATGGCTCAGCAGCAGATACGCGGCTTCCTCGTCGCCGAGCGCCGCGAACAGCATGCCGGCACGCGCCCGCTCGTCGTCCGCCACCGCTTTGCGCGCGGCTTCGGGCACGAACAGGTCGGCGGGCAGGGCGAGCCGCTCGCGGCCCAGCGCCGCGGCCGCGAGCTGGCCGTAGAAGACGTGCGGATAGCCGGCGGCCTGGATCAGCCAGCGCCGCTCCGCCTCCGTGTCGCCGGCGCCGGCGGCGGCGCGCGCGGCCCAATAGGCGCCGCGCCCGCGCGTGATCGCGGCGCCGGATTTCTCGTAGAGCCGCGCGAAATGCGCGAGCGCGTCGGCAGGCTTGCCGCGCTTCCGCAGCGCGATCCAGCCGGCGAGGAACTCCATGGTCGCCCAGGTCTCGCCGCCGGCGGCGGCGGCCAGTCCGGCGGCGGCGCGATAGGCGGCGTCGTGGCTGCCGGCGTCGACCAGCTCGCGCACGACGCGGCTGCCGGCAAGGCGCCAGCGGCGCGAATCGCGTTCTTCGAGGGCGGGCTTCTCGAGCAGCCTGCCCGCGGCCTCGAAGCGCTCGCCGCGCTGGTTCCAGCTCAGCTCGTCGAAGCGGAAATCGGAGTCGTCGCGAATCGCCTCGGGCAGCTTCGCGATCGCCGGCTCGATCTCGTGCGGCGCGGCGGCGCGAGTCTGCATCGCGACGCGCAGCGCGATCGCGGCCTTGTCCTCGGCCGGCAGCGTCGCCCGCTCCCACAGCGCCTGCGCCTGCGCGGTGCGGCGCGCGCGGAGCAGCGCGAGGATGCGCGCGCGATCGTCCTCGGGCGCGATGTATTTGCCGAAGCGCCGCTGAAACGCGATCTCCTCCGGCGCCGCCATGAGCAGCGCGACCCAGGCCCGCTTGGCCGCATCGCGCGCCTCGGCGTCCCGGCCCGCACGGGCGAGCGTGGCGATGTAGGTGCTCCAGCCCTTGGCGCCGCGCGGCGGCGACTCCTTGAACCAGGCAAGGACCGCGTCGGCGGTATCGCCGTTGCCGATCGTCTCGTCGGCGCGCTCGGCAATGCGCGGCGCGCCCGGCCAGTCCTTCACGCCGCGATAGATCTCGGCAAGCTCGGCGAAGGCGTAGGGGATCTCCTTCATCTGCGCGAGGCGCCAGCGCAGCGCCTTGCGCTGCAGGGGATCCTTGAGCGCCTCGGCGAGCGCCCGGGCCTTCGCGTAGTCCTTCTTCTCGAGCGCGGCGAGGACGTCCTTGGCCGGCGCGAGATCGTCTTGCGCCGTCTGCGCCATCGCGCCGCCGGCGGCGGTCAGCAAGAGCAGGCCTGCCGCGACGGCCCGCCGAAGACGAAAGCTTGCGATCATGCCGCCACAGGGCCAGGACATTGCGGCAAAATTCGCTTGAGACGGCATGCGCGTCAACGTATCCGTCCGCGCGCCCCCTTCCGGCAGGGGCCCGGCGCGCCTTGCCGCTGCGGGACGGCGTCGGTAAGATGTTATGTTCAAACAATAACTTGTTCCGAGACAGTGCCATGTTCAAAGGCTCGATCACGGCCCTCATCACGCCGTTCAAGAACGGCAAGGTCGATCGCGACGCCTTCGCCCGCCTCGTCGATTGGCAGATCAAGGAGGGCACCAGCGCGCTCGTGCCGGTCGGCACGACCGGCGAATCGCCGACGCTGTCGCACGAGGAGCACAAGGCGGTCGTCGAGATCTGCGTCGAGGCGGCGAAGAAGCGCGTTCCGGTCATCGCCGGCACCGGCTCCAACTGCACCGCCGAGGCGATCGACTTCGCCAAGCACGCGAAGAAGGCGGGCGCCGACGCGCAGCTCGTCGTCACGCCCTATTACAACAAGCCCACGCAAGAGGGCCTCTATCAGCATTACAAGGCGCTGCACGACGCGGTGGAGCTGCCGATCGTCATCTACAACATCCCGCCGCGCTCGGTGATCGACATGACGGTCGAGACGATGGCGCGCATCGCGAAGCTGCCGCGCATCGTCGGCGTGAAGGACGCGACCGGCGATCTCACGCGGCCGCTCAAGACGCGCCTCGCCTGCGGGCCGAAGTTCGCGATTCTCTCGGGCGACGACGGCGTGGCGCTGGCGACGCGCGCCCAGAGCGGCGACGGCTGCATCTCGGTCACGTCGAACGTGGCGCCGCGGCTCTGCGCCGACATGCACAAGGCCTGGGAGAAAGGCGACTTCGCCGCCGCGCGCAAGATCAACGAGCTGCTGATGCCGCTGCACGAGGCGCTGTTCGTGGAGACCAGCCCGGCGCCGGTGAAGTTCGCCGCCAGCCTGCTCGGGCTCGCGACGGCGGAGGTTCGCCTGCCGATGGTCCATGCCAGCGAGAACGCGCAGAAGCGCGTGCGCGCCGCGATGGAGCATGTCGGCCTGCTGCCCGCCAAGAAAGCCGCCGCGGCGGAGTAAGAAAGGGAAGCGAACAGGAGCCGGGGAGGCGGGGAGAATCGATCCCGGCGCGCGATGCGCGCCTTTCCATTCCTCCCCGGCTCCCCGGCTCCTGTTCGATTGTTCTTGCCATGGCAAAGAAGGAAGCGCCGGAGCGCAAATACGCCGCGCAGAACCGGAAGGCGCGGCACAACTATTTCATCGACGAGGTGCTCGAGGCCGGCATCATGCTCGCCGGCACCGCGGTGAAGTCGCTGCGCCAGGGCAAGGCCAACATCGGCGACGCCTACGCCACCGTCAAGGACGGAGAGATCTGGCTCTACAACATGAACATC
>JAEULD010000209.1 GCA_016792765.1 Candidatus Odyssella sp. | reverse complement strand
GGCCGGGCTCGCCGCCGCCTACGAACTGCTGCGTGCGGGGCACGACCCGATATTGCTCGAGGCCCGCCCGCGCGTGGGCGGCCGCATCTACACGCTGCGCGACCCGTTCGCGCACGGCCTCCACGCCGAGGTGGGTGCGATGCGCATTCCGCGCTCGCACGACCTCACCATGGCCTATGTGAACGCGTTCGGGCTCGCGACGATGCCGTTCACGATGGGCAATCCCAAGGCCTACTACCACGTCGGCGGCGTGCGCCGGCGCATTGCCGAGACGAATTTCGACGCGCTCGGCTTCGAGCTCGCGCCGCACGAGCGCGGCAAGACCTATGCCGAGCTTTGGGCCGCCGCGATCCGGCCCCTGCTCGACCGGCTCGCGAAGGAGGGGCCCGCGTGCTGGAACTGGCTCGTCGAGACCTACGACAATCTCTCGACGCGCGAGTTCCTGGAGCAATGCGGCTGGTCCGAGGGCGCCATCGAGATGTTCGGCCTGTTCGCGAACCAGGAGGCGCTGATGAACGCCTCGTTCCTGGAGCTGTTCCGCGAGGAGGCCGGCCGCTTCTACGAGGACATGGTGCAGATCGTGGGCGGCATGGATCTGCTGCCGCGCGCTTTCATGCAATCGCTCGGCGGGCGCATCCGCTTCGGCGCGCGCGTCGTGGCGCTGGAGCAGGACACGGCCGGCGTTTCCGTGCACTACCGCACCGCCGCGCGCCGCCAGGCCGAGAGGGGCGACGCCGCGATCGTCACCCTGCCCTTCTCCGTGCTGCGCCACATCGACGCCAGCCCGCACTTCTCGCGCGCCAAGCAGCGCGCGATCCGCCAGCTCCACTACGACGCCTCGGCGAAGATCCTCGCGCAGTGCCGCCGCCGCTTCTGGGAGACCGACGACGGCATCTTCGGCGGCGGCTCGGTGACCGACCTGCCGATCCGCAACGTCTTCTACCCCGAGCAGGGGCGCGAGACCGGCCGCGGCGTTCTGCTCGCCTCCTATACCTGGTCGGAGGACGCGCAGCGCTGGGGCTCGCTGTCGGCCCACGACCGCATCACGGAAGCCGTCGAGCAGCTGTCGCACATCCACCCGCAGATCGAGGCCGAGTTCGAGGCCGGCGCCTCGTGGATGTGGCACGACGACGAGTTCGCCGGCGGCGCCTTCGCGCTGTTCGACCCGAGCCAGCAGACCCTGCTGCACGAGGCGATCGTGGCGCCGGAGGGCCGCTTCCATTTCGCCGGCGAGCACGCCTCGCTTGCCCATGCCTGGATCCAGGGCGCGATCGAATCCGGCCTGCGCGCGGCGCGCGAGGTGGCGGAACGGCCGGCATAGCCGCCCGCGCCGCTCCCATCCGGCGCTTTCGCCGCGGCGCCGAGTCGGGCTATTCGTTGGCCATGGCGCGTCCGACACTCCTGCAGGCGACGTTGATCGCGGCCGTGGCGCTGGCCGCGGCCGCGGCGGCGGCGCGCGCCGAGGGCCTCCTGCCGCCCTCGGCCGAGCGCGGCGCCGAGCTGTGGGCGAAGTGCAGGGCATGCCACACGATCGAGAAGGGCGGCCGCAACATCGTCGGGCCGAACCTCCACGGCGTGTTCGGCCGCCGCGCCGGCACGGCGCCGGCCTACAACTACTCGCCGGCGATGAGGGCCGCGAACCTCGTGTGGACCGACGAGACGCTCGACAAGTACCTCGCCGAAACGGTCGATTTCCTCCCCGGCACGAAGATGTATGGCGGGCTCGCGATCAAGCAGGACCGGCTCGACCTGATCGCCTGGCTCAAGGCAGCGGCGCGGGATTGAGCGCGGCTTCGTTGCGCGCCCGGCCGGGTTTGACTATGATCGGCGCCAATCGGTCGTCAGAACCAGGGAGGATCCGATGAAGGCATTCCTCGCGAGCGTGATCGCGCTCGTCGTCATCGCGGTCGGCGCCAATTTCGTGCTGAAAGGCATGCAGAAGCCGGCCGAAAGCGCCTACACCTCGCCGACCGGCGCGCGCCCGAACTGACGCGCGCACGAGACGGGTTGCAGGGCCGGCGGCGACGCCGGCCCTTTTCGTTTGCGCTCAGAACGGCCGGTCGCCGGCGAGCGTGATGCGGTGCATGCGGCGCCGGTGGCCGTGATAGTCGTTGACCGGAAAATGCAGCGCCGCGCGGTTGTCCCAGAACGCGATGGCGCCCGGCGTCCAGCGGAACCGGCACACGAAGTCGTCGCGCCGCTGGTGCCGGAACAGCTCCTCGAGCAGCGGCCGGCTCTCCGCCTCGCTCTCGCCGGCGAAGCGCACGGTGTGCGCGACGTTGACGTTGAGCGCCTTGCGGCCGGTTTCGGGATGCACGCGCACGGCCGGGTGCTCGGCCTCGTAGACCGTCTTCGCACCGGCGGCGGGGCTGTCGCGGATGCGGTCTTCGCGCGTGCGGCTGACATCGGCCTTGGCCGAGCTGTTCACCGCCCGCGCGCCCGCGAGGCGCCGCTGCAGCGCGGGCGGCAGCGTCTCGTAGGCGCGGTACATGTTCGCGAACAGCGTATCGCCGCCGGCGGGCGGTATCTCGCGCGCGATCAGCATCGTGCCCATCGGCGGCGCTTCGTGATAGGCCGTGTCCGAATGCCAGACGCCGCCGAAATTCGCGGTCTCGTGCTCGCGCTTCAGCACTTCGATGATCTCGGGGAAGCCCTCGATGCCCTTGACGAACGGATACTCGACCGGCGTGCCGAAGCGGCGCGCGAAAGCGAGGAACGCCGCGCAATCGAGGTCCTGCCCGCGGAAGAACACGACGAGGTGCGCGAGGAACGCGCGGCGGATCTCGGCCGCGGTCGCGTCGTCGAGCGGCCGGCGCAGATCGACGCCGGAGATTTCCGCGCCGAGCGCCGGCGAGATCGGCGCCACGCCGATCCGCGCGTAGCCCGCCGCACCCGCCGCGCTCACGGCTTCGGCACGGTTTGCCCGGTCTCGACGTTCCACACCTTGATCACGGTGTCGAAGCCGCCCGAGACCAGGCGCTTGCCGTCGGGCGCGAACGCGATCGCGAACACGCCCTTTTCGTGACCCAGGAGCCGGCGCGCGAGGGTTCGCGCTGCCGCGTCCCACAGCGCGATCGTGCGGTCGCCGGAGCCGGAGGCGAGATATTTCCCGTCGGGCGAGAAGGCGAGGCTGGCGACGAAGCCGTTGTGCCCGCCCTCGAGCCGCGCGAGAAGCGCGCCGCCGGCGGCGTCCCAGAGGCGGATTTCGCCGTCGACGCTGCCCGAGGCGATCAGCCTGTAGTCCGGCGAGACCGCCACCGCGTTGACGCTGCTCTCGTGGCCCTTGAGCACGGCCAATTCGCGCGCGCCCGCCACGTCCCAGAGCCGCAGCGTGAGATCGTAGCCGCTCGAGACGAGGCGCTTTCCCTCGGCGTCGAGGAACGCGGTCTGCATCACGTTCTGCGTGTGGCCGGCCAGCGTCGCGATCGCCTTGCCGCTCGCCGTGTCCCAGACGCGCAGCGTGCGGTCCCAGCTCGCCGAGGCGAGGCGCCGGCCGTCTTTCGAGAGCGCCAGGCTGGCGACGCTGTTGACGTGGCCCTCGAGCCGGCGGCGCTCCTTGCCCGCGACGAGGTCCCACTCGATGATCTTCTGGTCCCAGCTGCCGCTGAACGCGGTCTTGCCGTCGGGCGCGAACACCACGGCGTTGACGCTCGCGGCGTGCCCTTCGAGCACCTTGAGCTCGGCCTGCCGCGCGAGATCCCAGAGGCGGATCGTGTAATCCCAGCTCGCCGAGAGCAGGCGCGTTCCATCCGGCGAGACCGCGAGGCCGTTGATCGTGGCCCCGTGCCCGGCGAGATCGGCGCGCGCGGGTGCGCCGGCGAACAGCGCGGCGAACCCGGAGAACAGCGTGAAACGGCGGGAAAGGCGCAAGCGGTTCGCCTCCGGCATCCTCGACGGAACGACGCTACGGCTAACCCCGCCCGCGATGAAGAGACACCGCACCGCCGCCATCAACATGGCGCGATCTGTCGGCGGCTGCGGACCGCGCGCCCCGAGGCGCGCGGTCCCGCAGAGTTACTCGGCCGCGGCGCCGCTCTTCTTGCCCTGCACCTGCTCGACCCAGCGGCTGTGGTGCTCCTTGGCCCAGTTGAGATCGACCTTGCCGGAACCCATCGCGTCGAAGGCGCCCTGCATGCCGATCGTGCCGATGTAGATGTGCGCGAGGATCACGCCGATCAGGATGATCGCCAGCACCGAGTGCAGGAACGTGGCGAGCTGCATGCCCGACATGCTGGCGAAGTAGAACGGAAACATCATGATGATGCCCGTCACCGCGATGGCGCCGCCCAACAGGATCACGGCCCAGAAGATCAGCTTCTGGCCCGCGTTGAACTTGCCGGCCGGCGGGTGCACGCCCTTCTTGAAGATGCCGCCGCCCGCGCCGATCCAGGCGCCGTCGCCCTTGGCCGGCAGGTTGTGCCCGATCCAGATCAGCAGCATCAGCACGATGCCGGCGATGAACGCGAAGCTGGTGAAATTGTGCAGCAGCTTGCCCAGCGCGGAGACGGACGCGAACGCGTCCTCGCCGATCATCGGCATCAGCACGCCGCGACCGAAGCGGATGTTGAGGCCGGTGAGGCCGAGCACGATGAAGCTCGTGGCCGTGAGCCAGTGCACGAAGCGCTCGAAGCCGGTGAAGCGCTCGATCGTCTTCCCCGAGACGCCGCTGTCGATCTTCACCTTGCCGCGCACCATGTAGAACAGCGCCAGCAGCACGACGACGGCGATGAGGAACCAGCCGCCGTAGCGCTTGACCGGGCCCTCCATGCGCTCCTGCCACATGCGCCCGTCCTGCACGAGCGTCGCCGATTTCGAATCGGGAATGCTGACGCGGCCCTGGCATACCTGCCCGGGCGGGCACTTTTTCAGATATTCGAGCAGTTCCTTCTCGCTCGCGGCGGGCGGCGTGGTCTGCGCCGAAGCCGTGTGCGCCCCGGCGAACGCGAGCACGAGCGCCAGCGCGAGAATGCGAAACAGGTGCGCCAGAGAATTCTTCATCGTCTTCCCTCCCAAGGGATTCGAATTGCGCGGGCGGAAGGCGCCGGGCCCGTGCTTCGCGTCGCGAAGACCTGCCCGGCGCCGGGTTCCGTCCGCATCGAGCGGGGCCTCAGCCCTTCTTCTCAGCCGGGCCCTGGCCGGCCTGCACGCCGGTCTTGTAGGCCGTGGCCCAGCCCCAGGCGCCGGAGCCGTAGCCGCGCTTGGCGACGCGCTCCTGGTAGATCGAGGCGATGATGTCGCCGTCGCCGGCCAGGAGAGCCTTGGTCGAACACATCTCGGCGCAGAGCGGCAGCTTGCCCTCGGCGAGGCGGTTCGTGCCGTATTTCGCGAACTCCTCGGCCGTGCCGTCGGCCTCGGGGCCGCCGGCGCAGAACGTGCACTTGTCCATCTTGCCGCGGCTGCCGAAATTGCCGGCCTGCGGATATTGCGGCGCGCCGAACGGGCACGCGTAGAAGCAGTAGCCGCAGCCGATGCAGAGGTCCTTGGAGTGCAGGACCACGCCGTCGTCGGTCTTGTAGAAGCAGTCGACCGGGCACACCGAGGCGCAGGGCGCGTCGGTGCAATGCATGCACGCCATCGAGATCGATTTCTCGCCGGGCTTGCCGTCGTTGATCGTGACGACGCGGCGCCGGTTGATGCCCCACGGCACCTCGTGCTCGTTCTTGCACGCGGTCACGCAGGCGTTGCACTCGATGCAGCGGTCCGAATCGCAGAGGAATTTCATGCGGGCCATGGGTTACCTCCTCAGGCCTTGATCGCTTCGATCTGGCACAGCGTGCACTTCGTCTCTTGCATGTGCGTGACCGCGTCGAAGCCGTAGGTGGTGAGCTGGTTGACCGATTCGCCGAGGACCACCGGATCGGCGCCCTTGGGATAGCGGCCGCGCAGGTCTTGCCCCTGCCACCAGCCGGCGAAGTGGAACGGCATCCACGCGACGCCCTTCCCCACGCGTTCGGTGACGAGCGCCTTCATCCGCGCCTTGGAGCCGCTCTCGGCGCCGGTGACCCACACCCACGAGCCGTCGGCGATGCCGCGCGTGCGCGCGTCGTCGACGTTGATCTCGACGAACATGTCCTGCTGCAGTTCGGCGAGCCACTTGTTGGAGCGGGTTTCCTCGCCGCCGCCCTCGTATTCGACGAGGCGGCCCGAGGAGAGGATGATCGGGAACTTCTTGGGGATCCCCTCCTTGATCGCGCGGTCCTGCACGCTCTTGCCGAGATGCGGCAGGCGATAGGCGCGCCGGTCGGC
>JAEULD010000307.1 GCA_016792765.1 Candidatus Odyssella sp. | reverse complement strand
ACGCCGCGCTCGAGAAGTCCATCCCGCTGCGCCGGATCGCGAAGCCCGAGGACATCGTCGGCGCGATCGTGTTCCTCGCCAGCGACGACGCCGACTACATCACCGGCCAGGTGATCAGCGTTTCCGGCGGCCTCACCATGGCGGGGTGAGCAGCGCTCGGTTCAGCCCGGCCGGCGAGCCGCCGCCGGGGATCACCTGACGCCCAAAAGACTCCAACCCTTGGCTTTCCTTGGCTTTGGTTGGCTTTCCTCGGCTTTTTCGGCCGCCGGCCTTGGCTTTTCCGCCGCCCGAGGTTGGCTTTTCTTGGCTTCGACCTTGGCTTTTCTTGGCTTTCCGACCCGCGCCGCGCGAGCCGAATTCCGTCATGGGGCGGAAGTTCGGCGCACCCGCAAGCTACGGAAACGCTCGCATACAATGGGCGCCAGGTCAAGAACAAAACTCGAACATTTGCGCGGCGTGCCCGCACGAACGCATTCTCGATGCTGATTCTGCCCCGCCCCTCGCAACCCCTCGGGTCAGGGGTAGAAGATGGCCATAACTTCGGCGATTAGCGCCGGTCTTTCAGTACCTTCGACCATGATCTTGCATTCCGATGTGAGACGAAAACCGTTGTTCTTCTCGGGATCGACCGCTTTCAGAGTCTGATAGAGGCAAATACGCGAACCCGATGGCACCATGCCCGTATAGCGCACCTTGTTGGAACCGTAGTTGAGCGCCTGCCGAAACCGTACTTCCACCACGCTGCGCATCAGCCGCGGCAGCAGCGACAGCGTCAGATAGCCATGGGCGATCGTCTTGCCGCCCGGCAGTTCCCGGGCGGCACGGGCGGGATCGACGTGGATCCACTGATGGTCGCCGGTGGCCTCGGCGAACTTGTCGATCATGGCCTGGTCGACGGTGATCCAGGGCGACGGCCCGAGCGTCTCCCCCACATGCTTGGGCAGCTCGGCCACGGCGACGACGAGGGGCAGGCTCACGGCTGTCATCCTTCGAAAATGGCTTCGGGCAGGAACGCCGAGACGACGACGTTCGGCACGTCGACGACGTTGCTGATCTTGAGGTCGAGCGCCACCGAGCAGATCGCATAGGCCTGCTGGCGCGTGAAGCCCCGCTCCGCGACCAGCAGCTCGATCATGGCCATCAGCGCGTTGCGGCAGGCGAGGTTGAGGTCGGGGCCGTGCTGCACGCCCTCGGCGTCCACGGGCATGCCGGTCGTGGCGATGAAGCGTTCGGGCATGCCCCATTTCGGGTCGGTGAAATAGGTCGAGCGGCGGAAGCGCGGCCAGCGGATGTTCTTGCGCGCGGCCTCGCCCTTCAGCAGCCGGAAACGCGCGACGCAGGTGGCGCCCATCTCGATCGCGGTGAGGCACACCTCGCCGTCGCCCTGCGCGAAATGCCCGTCGCCGGTCGAGAACAGCGCGCCCGCGACGAAGACCGGGAGCAGCAGCGATGCGCCCTTCGTGAGCTGCTTCACGTCCATGTTGCCGCCGTTCTCGCGCGGCGGGCCGGTGCGGAGGCCCTGCATCGCGACCGCGCCCAGCGGCGGGATAGCGTGCAGCGGATCCGGCGGCGCCGCGAAGCCGCCGCGCGCGCGGAGATCGGCCTCGCGCTTGCTCCACGCCGCGAGCTGCGCCGCCGACGGCGCCACGCCCGAAATGCCCATGAACGGCGCGCCCGGGATGCGGACGCCCGGAATCTGCGCCGACGTCGCCCAGCCGTCGGCGAGCGTCCAATGCGCCATGAACGGCTCGGCGACGAAGTCGGGCAACGCGCCCAGCCCCGGATACATCGCCGTGAGGCCGGACTTCTCCGGAACGATGTCGAGGAACTCGACCTCGAGCAGATCGCCGGGCTCGGCGCCCTTGATCGCGATCGGTCCGGTCAGCGGGTGGACGGCATTGCGCTCGAATTTCGCGAAATCGGTCTTGCCGTTGGGGCCCGGCGCGAGCCGGCCGTCGGCCGCGTCGCGCGTCTCGATCGCGACCTCCTCGCCCTCGTCCACTTCGAGCAGCGGCGCGATGTCGGGATGCCAGCGATTGTGCCCGCTCTGCGGCTCGTCGCAGAGATGCTTCCCGCGGTCGATCTTGAGCCGACGCATTCGTCCTCACTCTATTCGCTTCCGTCGGGCTGCTGTCCTAGCGCGTCATCCCGACCGGAGCGAGCCGTACTTGCGGCTCGCGCAGTGGAGGGATCGCGGGGCAGCTTGACGTGGTCGCTGCGACGCGATCCCTCCACGCCGCGGCCGCGCCGGTGGCGCGTCCGCTCCGGTCGGGATGACGACAAGGGTGTGCGACTCCCCGGCTCCCAGTTCACTTCGCTTTCCTCACCCGCCGATCAGCTCGCGGGCGATGATGAGCTTCCTGATCTCCTGCGTGCCGGCGGCGATCTCGTTGAGCTTCGCGGTGCGGTAGAGGCGGTTGATCTCGGTGTCGCGCATGTAGCCGGAGCCGCCGAAGATCTGCACGGCCTCGGTGCAGCAGACGGAGCAGGCCCTGGCTGCCGCATAGAGCGCCGCCGCCGAGAGCTTGTGGATCTCGCCGCGCCCGCCCTCGCCGCGGTCGAGCGCGTTGCAGGCGACGAGCACGCGATAGACGAGAGTCCGCGCCGCTTCGAGCTCGATATACATTTCGGCGAGCTTGCTCTGGATCATCTGGAAGCTCGCAATCGGCTTGCCGAACTGCACGCGCATCTTCGCGTAATCGAGCGCCAGCGCCAGCGCGCGCGCCGCGATGCCGATCGACATCGGCGCCGCCATCGCACGCTCGAGGTCGAGCCCGCTCATCATCACGACATGGCCGCGGTTCTCGTCGCCGACGCGGTTTTCGGCGGGCACTTCGCAATCCTGGAACACCAGCTCGCCGAGCGGACTGCCGCGATAGCCCATCTTGTCGAGCTTCTGCGCGACCTTGAATCCGGGGAAGTGCTTCTCGACGACGAAGGCCGAGATGCCGTGCGCGCCCTTGGCCGGATCGGTCTTGGCGTAGACGAGCAGCACGTCGGCGATCGGGCCGTTGGTGATGTAGAGCTTGGTGCCGTTGAGGATGTAGCGGTCGCCCTCGCGGCGCGCCGTCGTGCGCATCGAGCCGAGCGCGTCGGAGCCGGCGCCAGGCTCGGTCATGCCGAGCGCGCCCACCCACTCGCCCGCGCAGAGCTTCGGCAGATATTTCCGCCGCTGCGCCTCGCTGCCGTTCCGGTAGATGTTGTTGGCGCAGAGATTGTCGTGCGCGAGCCACGAAATGCCGAGCGCGGGATTGGCCGCCGCCAATTCCTCGGCGACGAGGCCGGCCGCGAGATAGTCGAGCCCCGCCCCGCCATAGTCCGGCGGCACGGTGACGCCGAGATAGCCCATCTTGCCGAGCGCCGGCATCGCCGTCTCGGGCCACCAGTCCTCGTCGTCCATCCGCTGCTGGAGCGGATGAAGCTCGTTCATGAAGAACTTCTTCGCCGCATCGCGAATCTCCGCCTGCTCGGCGGTGATCTCGTAGGCGGCGTCGGAGGCGTTGCGGATGAGGGCCGTCATGGCGCGCAATGCCAACCGGCGTCGAGAGATCCTTCGCTTCGCTCAGGATGACGTTGATGGCGCGCGTTCACACTCTCACACTCGTCATGTATGGACCACCCCGCGTTGGCAAGTAGCTTCGATGGTGCCGCGCGCAGAGAGACGCACATGTATTCGGCGTGTATCGGGCTGAGCGAGTGTTGCCCGTCGCCAATAGGGGCAGCCGCGTTCGGAAGCGAAGCC
>JAEULD010000154.1 GCA_016792765.1 Candidatus Odyssella sp. | reverse complement strand
CGCGTCTTTCTCGTAGGGCGGCGACCGGATGATGGCGCTCGCGGAGACGATCAGCTCGAGCGATTCGCCGGCGGCGAAAAACGTACTGCTCGGATATAGCGCGATGTCCACCGGCACGATCTCGCCCGGCGCGAGCGGCCGGTGGCTCGTTCCGCTCAGCACCGGCTGATACTCGGTCGATTCCGCCGCATCCAGTTCGCGCCGCGACACCCGGCAGTAGCCGCGCGCGACCGTGTCGTCGATGTTGCCGACCGACCCGCGGAAGCGGACCGGACGTCCCGTGCGATCCCGCTTGTCGGCGGCCACGAAAATGGCCATGTCGTCGGGCGCCGCCGCGGCTCCCGGTGCCGCCATTGCTTGCACCCAAAGCCGCAATTTCATGTGTCCGGTGAGTTCCGTGTCGCGATCGAAGCGGATCGCGAAGGCCGCGCGGCCGCGCCGGCCGGGATAGGCGACGGCCCGGCTCGCGGGCGAAGGGTGCCGATCGAGCCGCCGCGGCTCGGCGACGAGGAACAGCTTCGTGTACGCGGTTCTCTCGAGCGGCCACGACGTCTCGTCGCGGACCTCGTGGATCGTATCGCGGCTCGAGCGGACCTCGAGGCGTACCGGCGCGCGATCGAGGAAGCCGCTCGAGGCGTCGCCCTTGAGAAAGCGATCCATGAACGCCTTGGTGAGGCGCTGCACCTCCGGCGAATAGTAGACGTCCCACTTGCCGTCGCGATGCGTGTACAGCCATTTGTGCGGAGACCTGCCCTTCACGAACGCACGGAACGATCCCACCGTGTGCAGGCCATGATCCGAGAACGATGCGCACACCAGCATCGGCAGATCGATCTGTTCGAGCTTCGCGGCCTTCTCGCGCCAGAATTCGTCATAGAGCGGGTGCAGCTTCAGGAAATCCGTCGGCAGGCTGCCATTGTGCTCGATGAAATCGGCCGGCGTTCCCGCGAGCGACGGCGCCATGTCGATCATCCACCAGAAATAGGCGAAGCCGCGATCCTCGAGGCCGCCGGCGCAGGCGATCTCGCGGTAGACGTCCGCCATGCCCTCCCATGGCGAGATGCAGCGCAACGAGGGCGGGGGGCCGCCATAATGCTGGCACGCCGCGACATGGTATTGCGAAATGGCGAGGTAGCTGACGCCGCTCAGCCCGACCTTGCCGGTGCACCAGCTTTGCCGCGCGATCCATTCGATCGCTTCGTAGTAGCTCTTGGCCTGGCGGTCGGTGAACACGGTCGGATCGCCCGCGCTCGAGCCGAAGCCGGGCAGGTTCAGATTCACGACCGCGTAGCCCTCGGGCACCCAGAAATTCGGATCCGGCGACTCCCAGCTCGTCAGCGTCGAGAATCTCGGCGTTCCGGCCTGCGGGATGATGCGATAGTGCGGCGGCGGCCCGCGGAACGGCGTCTTGCCGAGTGCGGGGATCAGGCTGTTGTCGTAGGGGTGCGCGCACATGACGACCGGCACGCGCGCGCCGGCCGCGTCGGCCTTGCGCGAGCGGAAGACGTTGGCCGTCAACACCACGCCGTCGGCGACCGGCACTTCGACGCCGTACTCGCAGAGCACGTCGGGGTCGGGCGGCGTCAGCGTGCAGCGCGGCCGGAACAGCTGGCCGCTCAGGATCGCGCGCCGGATCAGCGGCCATGCGATGCGCGCCGTCCGAAGCCGGTCAACGAGCGACATCGCCGAACCCCCTGCCGCTGCCACGGCGCCAGTCTAGCACGGCGGCGCAGGCACCGCGCCGGTGGCGTCCGTGGCTAGGCCGTCTTCTCCGCCGTCAGCCCCAGCGCCTTCATCGTCTCCTCGCGCATCGCGAATTTCTGCACCTTGCCGGTGACCGTCATCGGGAAGCCGTCGACGAAGCGGATGTAGCGCGGGATCTTGTAGTGCGCGATCTGGCCCCGGCAGAATTCGCGGATCTCGTCCTCGGTCGCGGTGGCGCCGGGGCGCAGCTTCACCCAGGCGCACACTTCCTCGCCGTATTTCCGGTCGGGCACGCCGATCACCTGCACGTCCTGGACCTTGGGGTGTCGGTAGAGGAACTCCTCGATCTCGCGCGGATACACGTTCTCGCCGCCGCGGATCACCATGTCTTTGAGGCGCCCGACGATGTTGACGTAGCCTTCGTCGTCCATCGTCGCGAGATCGCCGGTGTGCATCCAGCCGCCGGCATCGATCGCGTCCTTCGTCTTCTCGGCGTCGGCCCAGTAGCCGCGCATCACCGAATAGCCGCGCGTGCACAGCTCGCCGGGCGTGCCGCGCGGCACGATGCGGCCGTTCGTGTCGACGAGCTTCACCTCGATGTGCGGCTGCACGCGGCCCACGGTCGAGACGCGCTTCTCGAGCGGATCGTCGGTGGAGCTCTGCGTCGAGACCGGCGAGGTCTCGGTCATGCCGTAGGCGATCGTCACTTCGCGCATGTGCATGCGGTCGACGACGCGCTTCATCACCTCGATCGGGCAGGGCGAGCCGGCCATGATGCCGGTGCGCAGCGAGGAGAGATCGAATTCGGCGAAGCGCGGATGATCGAGCTCGGCGATGAACATCGTCGGCACGCCGTGGAGGGCCGTGCATTTCTCGGCCGCCACCGCCTCCAGCGCCGACACCGGATCGAACGCCTCGGCCGGATACACCATGGCCGAGCCGTGCGTGACGCAGGCGAGGTTGCCGAGCACCATGCCGAAGCAGTGATAGAGCGGCACCGGGATACAGAGCTTGTCTTCCGGCGTCAGGCGCATCGCCTCGCCGATGAAGTAGCCGTTGTTCACAATGTTATGATGCGTGAGAGTCGCGCCCTTCGGGAAGCCGGTCGTGCCCGAGGTGAACTGGATGTTGATCGGGTCGTCGAACTGCAGCGTCTCGGCCAGGTCGGCGAGGCGTTCTCGCTCCACGGCGCCGCCCTTGAAGGAGATGTCGTCGAAATTCATCATCCCCGGCGTCTTCTCGGCGCCGAGGCGTACGACGAGGCGGAGATGCGGAAGAGCCTCGGCCGCGAGCGCGCCGGGCGCGGCGGATTCCAGTTCGGGTGCGAGATCGGCGAGGATCGCGACGTAGTCGCTGGTCTTGAGCGCCGGCGCCAGGATCAGCGCCTTGCACGCCACCTTGTTCAGCGCGTATTCGAGCTCGGCGCGCCGGTAGGCCGGGTTGATGTTGACGAGGATGAGCCCGGCCTTGGCGGTCGCGAATTGGGTCAGCACCCATTCGGCGCAATTCGGCGCCCAGATGCCGATACGGTCGCCCGGCTCGAGCCCGAGCGCGAGCAGGCCGGCCGCCAGCGCCTCGGCGCGGCGCGCGAACTCGGCGTAGCTCCAGCGGATGTTCTGATGGCGGACGATCAGCGCCGGCCGGTTGCCGTGCTGCGCCGCGACGCGGTCGAGGAGCGCGCCGACGGTCTCGCCGATCAGCGGGCGGTCGGCGGTGCCGTGGGCGTAGGACGGGGCGGTGGGGTTCATGTGCGCATCCTAGCGCCACTTCGCAGGCGGTGGGAATCGGCGCAGGAAGCGTAGGGGCGCGTTGCGCGCGCCCTGTGTTCGCATGTTCGCCGTGGGAGTAGATGCAAAGTCGCCGCGCAAGCTGTCGGCGATTTGCCGGCGGAAAGCGGGCGCGCGCAGCGCGCCCCTGCGCATCAGGTGCCCTGCTAAACGCCCAGATACCGGTGCTGCAAATCCTTGTCCGCCAGCAATTGCGGCGAGGTGCCGGTCCACACCACCTTGCCCTTCTCGATGATGTAGTGGCGGTCGGCGATGCGGGCGAGCGCATCGACGTTCTTGTCGACGACGAGGATCGATTGGCCGGCGTCCTTGAGCTTCTCGAGCGTGCTCCAGATCTCCTGGCGGATCAGCGGCGCGAGGCCTTCGGTCGCCTCGTCGAGGATGAGCAGGCGCGGATTGGTCATCAGCGCACGGCCGACGGCGAGCATCTGCTGTTCGCCGCCCGAGAGCTGGTTGCCCATGTTCGAGCGCCGCGCGGCGATGCCGGGGAACAGCTCGTAGATGCGCTGGAGCGTCCACGGCGTCTTCGCGCCGGCGCGGTTGTGCGCGGTGGCGACGAGATTCTCCTCGACCGTCAGATTCGGGAAGATCTGCCGGCCCTCGGGCACCAGGCCGAGCCCGAGGCGCGCCACGGCGTAAGAGGGCATCGCGTGGATCGCGCGGCCGTCGAAGAAGATGCGCCCCTCGCGCGCGGGCGTGAGG
>JAEULD010000124.1 GCA_016792765.1 Candidatus Odyssella sp. | reverse complement strand
TGAACACCGAGATGGAGATCGTGCAGGCGATCCGCGACTATCAGGCGGGGAAGTTCTAGCAGCGACACCTCTCGCAGGGGCCGGTTTCAAACCGGCCCCTACGATTTGATCGGGCCCCGTGCTTAACTCCCGAGATATTTCGCGGGAGGACTCGCATGCCCACGCTCGCCGGCTTCGGCTCGCTCCGAACCATCAAGAAAGAGAAGATCGGCCCCAAGATCGTGCGCAAGCTCGTCGCGGGCGAGCGCGGCATGATCGTGTGGTGGAGCGTGAAGAAGGGCGCTCACGCCGCCGCGCACAGGCACAAGCACGAGCAGATCTTCTGGATCCTGAAGGGCAGGATGAAGTTCCGCCTCGGGACCAAGACGAAGCTTTGCAAGGCCGGCGACATCGCCGTGATCCCCGGCGGCGTCGAGCACGAGGCCTGGTGGCCCGAGGACTGCGAGGTGATCGACGTGTTCGCGCCGCCGCGCGAGGATTTCTTGGCAGGCGGCCCGCCGGCCTATATGCGGGACTGACGGCGCTGCGGGCATCCGCGAGGGGGAGGAATACGATGGCGACAACGCAAGCGGCGGGCGAGCTTCGGTTCGATCCGCCGGGGCCGGGCTCGTGGGATCGCGACGTCGTGCATTTCCCGCGCCCGATGACGCGCTACTGGGCGGACATGCATCCCGATCCCTGCCTGCGCGGCACGCGCGATTTCGCGCGGGGCTACGGAATGCTGCTCGACGCTCTCGAATACCGGTACGTTCATGGCGTCGCCTACAAGACGGTCCGGCCGCTCGATCCGGCCGACGTCCCGGAGCGCTTCAAGCGCGCGGACGAAGTGTTCCGGATCAAGTACTGGCGCGACCAGCTCCGCGAGTGGGACGAAAGCGCCAAACCGTCTTCGCTCGCGGCGCACAAGGCGATCCAGGCGGTCGATCCGGACACGCTCTCGGATGCCGATCTCGCCGCATATCTCGAGCGCTGCCGCGATCACCATGCGGCGATGATCTTCCAGCACATGCGCTTCACCGCCGCGGCGATCGTGCCGACCGGGGATTTCCTCGCCCATGTCGGAGATTGGTCGGGCGCCTCGCCGGCCGACCTGCTCGGCCTCTTGCGCGGAACCTCGCCGGTGTCGGCGGGCGCCTCGGCCGAGCTCGACGGTCTGATCGGCGCCGTCGCGAAGGACGCCGACGCGCGCCGGCTGCTCGAATCAAAGGACGCCCCGCAGAACGTCATCGCCGCTCTGCGCGCGCTGGCGGGCCCGACCGGCGCCGCAGCCGCCGCCTATCTCGATCTCGTCGGCTACCGCCTGCTCGACGGCTTCGACATCTCGTCGCCGGTCGCGCTCGAGATGCCGGATGCGCTGCTGCGCGCGATCCGGGCGGCGGTCTCGGGGCGCGAGAACGCGCCCTCCGACCTCGAAGACCGCATTTCCGGCGTCCGCAAGAAAGTGCCCGAACGGCACCGGGCCGCGTTCGACGAGCTGCTGGGCGAAGCGCGGCTGACCTATCGCATCCGCGACGAACGCGGCGTGTTCAGCGACATCTGGGCGTCCGGCCTGATGCGCCGCGCCGCGCTCGCCGGCGGGCGCCGCGCCAAAGCGAAGGGCCGGGCGCACGACCCGCTGCATTTCATCGAGGCCGGCCTCGACGAGATGTGTGCGATCGTGACCGGCAGCGGCGGCCCGTCCGCCGACGAGCTCAGGCGGCGGCACGAGTACCGCACCTCGCCGGCGTCCAATGCCGCGCCGCCGCTGCTCGGCCCGCCCCCGCCCCCGCCGCCCGATCTCGCCGGCCTGCCGCCGCCCGCCGCGCGCATGATGCGCGCCGTCGGCATCACGCTCGGCGCCATCTTCGGAAGCTCCGAAGCGCCGCAGGAGGGCCGCAAGCTGCGCGGCCTGGCGGCGAGCCGCGGCGTCTACGAAGGAACCGCGCGCCGCATTTCGAACCCGTCGGAGTTCGACCGCATCGTCAAGGGCGACGTGCTGGTCACCGAATCGACCAGCGAGGCCTTCAACATATTGCTGCCGCTGCTGGGCGCGATCGTGACCGACAGCGGCGGGCTGCTCTCGCATTCGGCCATCGTCGCGCGCGAATACGGGATTCCCGGCGTGGTCGGCACGCGCGAGGCGACGAAGCGCATCGCCGACGGCGCCAGGGTACGCGTCGACGGGAATTCCGGCGAGGTGAGGGTGCTCGGGTGAGACGGGTCGTCCCGCTCGAGAAGGCGCTGGATCCGGCGCTGTACGGCTCCAAGGCGGTCGGGCTCGGCCAGGCGATCCGCGACGGGCTTCCGGTGCCCCCCGGCTACGCGCTCTCGGGCGCGATCGTCGAGGCCGTCGCGGCGGCCGAAGAGCGCGCGCTCAAGGACGTCCTCAAAGCCGTGAAGGCGCTGGCGGGGCCGCTCGCGGTCCGATCGTCGGCGGCCGACGAAGACGGCAAGGCGGCGAGCTTCGCCGGCCAGCACCTCACGCTGCTGAACGTCCCGTCGGTGGACGCGCTCGGGCCGGCGCTCGGCGAGATCTGGTGGTCCGCGAATTCCGATTCGGCGATCACCTACCGCCAGCGCGTGGGCCTGTTCACGCGGCCGAGCGTCGGCGTCGTGGTGCAATCGTTGCTCGATCCCGAAGCGGCGGGCGTCATGTTCACGCGAAATCCGGTGACCGGCGACGACGAGCGCGTCATCGAGGCAAGCTGGGGGCTGGGCGAGGCCGTCGTCGCGGGGCTGGTGATCCCCGATCACTTTCGCGTCGATCGCGCCGGCCAGGTGCTGGAGCGCAAGCCCGGCCTGAAAACGATCGCCGTGCGCACCAAACCGGATGGCGGCACCGTGCAGGAAGAGATCGCCCCGGACCGCGCCGAGCAGCTCTGCCTCGACGACGACGCGCTCGCCGAACTCAACCGGCTCGCCGGACGGTGCGAAGCGGTCTATGGACCGGACCGCGACATCGAATGGGCCATGGCCGCCGGCAAGCTCTATCTGCTGCAATGCCGCGCGGTCACGCGGGCCGGAGCCTGAGCCGAAAAGGGATCACATGAGGGGCGTTCCGATCGAGGCGCTGCGGCGCGTGCCGCTCTTCTCGGACCTCAACAAGCGCGAGATCCAGGCCGTGGCGCGCCTGTTCAAGGAACGCCGGTTTCCGGCCGGGGAAACCGTCATCAAAGAGGGCTCGGGCGGCGCCGCGTTCTTCGTCATCGAGAGCGGCGCGGCCAAGGTCTCGGTCGGCGGCACCGAGCGCTCGACCCTGGGGCCGGGCGACTTTTTCGGCGAGATCGCGCTGATCGACCAGGGCACGCGGATGGCGACGATCGTCGCATCCACCGAGCTCGTGTGCTACGGCGTCACCTACTGGGACTTCCGCCCGCTGGTCGAGAAGAACGGCGTGATCGGCTGGAAGCTGCTCGAGCGGATGGCGCGGATGCTGCGCGAGAACCGCC
>JAEULD010000106.1 GCA_016792765.1 Candidatus Odyssella sp. | reverse complement strand
CCGGGCACGAAAGCCTGCGGATTGGCGAGCCATTTCACGAGCTTCTCGGCGTCCCAGGTATGGCCCGCGGCCTTGAGCGCCGCCGAATAGCCGAAGCCGGGATGCGTCCCCGCCTTGCGCCCGACGACGGTACCGAGCGCGGGGCCGATGCGGTTCGTCGCCAGCGAGTGGCAGCCGACGCAGCGGCTTTCGAACACGGCCTTGCCCTTGCCGGCATCCTGCGCGAGTGCGGGCAATGCGCCGGCGGCCGCCAGGGCCGCAGCGAGCACGATCTGCTTCATGGGGGTTCCTTGGGCGAACGGTGCCCGCGGGCGCCGGTGCGGGGAGTGCCGGCGCGGCGCCCGCGGGTCGGAATGCGCCGGCAGCGAGGGGGCACGGCCGGCGCGAGAGCGAGAAGGCCCCCGCGCCGCCGGCAGATGGAGGGACGGCGCGGCCGGCGCGGGGGCAGTTCCGGCAGCGCCGTGAGGAGCGCCGCCGGATGGACGGACGCGGCTCAGGCGCCGAACGACAGCGCCTTCTGCGGCAGCGCTTCCTTCGTCGCCTGGGCGAGCACGGTCCAGTGCATCGTCTCGTCGGCGGCGAGGCGGCCGGCGACCTTGGCGAGATCGCCGTTGCTGAACGAGGGGATCACGCCGAGATAGGCGTTGGCCGCGCCCTTCTCGAGCCGCGCCGCGAGCACGAGGATGTCGCCCGCCGACTTGATCATCTTGACGTTGAGCGCGTCGGCATATTCCTGCATCGGCTTCGCCGCGACCGGCTTGCCGCCCATCTTCTGGATCGTCGCGATCAGCGCGTCGCGATGCTCCTTGTGGTGGCTCTGGAACTGCACCGCGACGCCGAGCACCGGCTGCTTCAGCAGCTTGCTCTCCGCGCCGATCTGGTAGGCGGCGATCGCCTCGTGCTCGAGGCCGAGCGCCACGTTGAGGATCGCGACGTCCTTGCCGGCGTCGCCCTTCATGCCCTGCGCGAGGGCTTCGCGGCCGCCGAGCACGGCGACGGCCGTGGCCGACAGCGTGGCGATGCCGGCGCCGCGCAGGAAGCGGCGGCGATCTGGGGTAATGATCTTCGGCTCGTGGGTATTCATCGGGTGGCTCCCTGTTTCGGAGTTGGTTGGCTGCCTCGCGGCAAGGGACGGCCGTTCGCGGCAAGCGATGCCTGCCGCGCTGACGGAGTTTCGTGATGTGCGAGAAGTGCTTCGGGCGTCCGCTTCGGATGGCCCGTCCCATGCCGTTGTGCGCAATGTCTACGCCGCGCCGTCCGGCGCGGATTTTCGCTCACGGGCTTGTGACCCGGCCCGTGCCGGGGGCGGCCGGTCAAGTGATCCAGGTAACTTGGCGGACCGCCGGTTATTGCCCCGGAATGGAGCTGCATGCGGCTCGTCGCACGCGCTCGAGCGGAGAAACGCGATGTTCGCCATCGGACACAAGGCCCTTGACCGCCTCTTCCGCGCTTCGGAGTTCGCGCTGCCGGCGGAGGCCGCAGTCCTGTTCGGACTGCGCGGCGCGCTGCCGACGAACGCGTTCGATCCCGAGCTGCGCGACGAGCGCAATCTGGAGCTCGGCGTGGTCGATAACGTGCACCCGCGCTGCGCGATCGGCGTGTGGGACACGAAGAGCAAGACGGTCGCCGTCTTCCCGGGCAGCACCGTGCCGTTCATCGCCAGCATCCAGCAGGGCCTGCCCAAGCAAGGCCAGGGCACGAATCAGGTGATGGAAAGCTATGTCGCCTACGTCCCCGGCAAGCACCCGGGCAACAAAGGCCCCGCTTTCCAGTATCCGGCGTTCATCCAGTCCGGCGATTTCCCGCACCGGCGCACTGCCGACGATCTCGATTTCGACCAGGACGACGCGGTGTTCGTCGCGTTCCCGGGCGACAATCTCCACGCTGCCTTCTCGGAAGGCCCCGGTCAGAAGTTCTTCTCGAGCTTCGGGTGCCAGGTCGTGTGCGGCTTCCCCAAACGCAGCCACGGCAACATCCAGGACATGGGCATGTGGCCGCGCTTCCGCGATCTCGCGATGGGCTTCCGGCAGAAATCCTATCGCTACGCGCTCGTGCAGGGGCGCGAGGCACAGGTGGCGGCGACCACGCCCGCGGGCGCGCTCGCGGCCAAGCTCTACTACGGCTCCCGGGGCGCGCTCACCGAAAAGGTCCAGAAGGCGCTCAAGGCGAACGGCTTCCCCGCGATCGGCGTGGATGGCGATTTCGGGCGCGGCACGCTCACCGCCGTCGTCGCGTTCCAGAAACGCAGCGGGCTCGACGGCGACGGCATCGTGGGCCAGAACACGGCCGACGCGCTCGGCATCGGCGACGCGTGGCCGCGCTTCTAGCGCGGCGCGCGACTGCGACAGGACTTTGACTTCGCGGGGCGGCCACGCGCATCATGCGCGCATGCCCCACTCCCAGGCCAAGAAGCCCGGCGACGACGAGATCGACTACGTGCTCGAAGAGCAGGTCGGGTTCCTGCTGCGCCGCGCCCAGCAGCGGCATACGTCGATCTTCGCGGCGCGCATCGGCCGGCATCAACTGACTCCGACGCAGTTCGCGGCGCTCGCGAAAATCCGCGACGAAGGCATCGTCTCGCAGAACAGGCTCGGCCGGCTCACCGCGATGGATCCCGCCACGATGCAGGGCGTCATCGCGCGGCTGCTCGACCGCGGCCTCATCGCGCGCGCGCCCGATCCCAAGGACCGCCGCCGCGCGCTGCTGCGCCTGACGCCCGAGGGCGCCGCGGCCTTCGCCGAATCCGCCGCGAGCGGCAAGGCGATCTCGCGCGAGACGCTGTCGCCGCTCGGCGCCCGCGAGCGCGCGGCGTTCCTGCGGCTGCTCGCGAAGCTGGTGTAGGCGGCGCGCCTGCCCAAGAAAGAAATCGCGTTCATCGAATTTGTCGTCCCCGCGAAAGCGGGGACCCACACGGCGCCCCGCAAAATGGGCCCGTGCTGGGCACGCACGCTGCAGGAGGCATGGGTCCCCGCTTTCGCGGGGACGACAAGCAGGAGCAATGGTGATCGGCGCGAAACCGTTGCGTTCGGCGCGGCGTTCGGTTAAATTCGTTCGTACACATACAATCGACCCGGCCGCCTTCGGGCGGCCAGGGCGGATTGCGGGATCGGCACGTCGCACTGTGGGAGGCGCGGCGAGGGAATGGGCAGCTATCTGCGCCCGACCGAACTGAACGAAGCGCTGCGAGCCCTTGGCGCGCAAGGCCCGCGAACGATTCTGGCCGGCGGCACGGATTTCTATCCCGCCCGCGTCGGCCGCGCGATCGACGACGACATCCTCGACATCACGGCGCTGCCGCTGCGCGGGATCGAGAGCGCCGGCGATCACTGGCGCATCGGCGCGCTGACGACGTGGTCGCAGCTCGCGGCGGCGCCGCTGCCGCCCTATTTCGACGCGCTGAAGGCCGCGGCGCGCGAGGTGGGCGGCGTGCAGATCCAGAATGCCGGCACGCTCGCCGGCAATCTCTGCAACGCCTCGCCCGCCGCCGACGGCGTGCCGCCGCTGCTCGCGATGGACGCAGAGATCGAGCTGGCCTCGGCCGCCGGCGAGCGCCGCGTGCCGCTGGCGCAGTTCGTGACCGGCAACCGCAAGACCGCGCGGCGCGCGGACGAGCTCGTCACCGCGATCCGCGTGCCGAAGCCGGCCGCGGGCACGCAAAGCGCGTTCCTGAAGCTCGGTGCGCGGCGCTATCTCGTGATCTCGATCGTCATGGTGGCCGCGACGATCGAGCCCGACGGACGCGGCCAGATTCTGCGCGCGCGCGTGGCCGTCGGCGCGTGCTCGCCGGCGGCGCAGCGCCTGGGCGCGCTCGAAAGCGCGCTCGGCGGGCTGCCGATCGACGCAAGGCTCGCCACCGTGGCCTGCGCCGAGCATCTCGCCCAGACCCTGACGCCGATCGACGACGTGCGCGGCTCGGCGCACTACCGCAACGACGCCGCGCTGACGCTGGTGCGCCGCGCGCTGGCCGGGCTCGGCGCGCAGATGGCGACGAACGCGGATCGTCCGCCGAATCCGAAGGGTGCGCCGTGACCTCGCTGGCCCCGACCATCGCGCTCACGGTCAACGGCCGCGCCGTCACGGTGCACGCGCCGCCGGCCGCGCGGCTCGCCCATGTGCTGCGCGACGAGCTGGGCCTCACCGGCACGAAGATCGGCTGCGACGCCGGCGATTGCGGCGCCTGCACGGTGCTGCTCGACGGCAAGCAGGTGTGCGCCTGCCTCGTGCCCGTGGCGCAGGCGGCCGGCCGCACGGTGACGACCGTCGAGGGCCTGGCCGAGAACGGGCAGCTCTCCGCGTTGCAGCAGGCGTTCCACCGCCACGGCGCCGCGCAATGCGGCATCTGCACGCCCGGCATGCTGATGGCGGCGCGCGACCTGCTCGCCCGCAACCCGAAGCCCAGCGCCAACGAGGCGATGGACGCGCTCGGCGGCGTGCTCTGCCGCTGCACCGGCTATCGCAAGATCGTGGACGCGGTGCTCGATGCCGCCGGCGCGAACGGCGCGGCGGCGCCCGCCCCCGCCGCAGGTTGCGCGGTCGGCGCACGCATGGCGAAGGTGGACGGCGTGGCGAAGCTCACCGGCGCCGAATCCTACGGCGCCGACGGCTTCCCCGACGACGCGCTGCACCTCCGCGTGGTGCGCTCGCCGCATCACCGCGCGCGCTTCGCGGTCGGCGACCTGAAGCCGCTGCGCGCGAAATATCCGGGCCTGGTCGATATTCTCGGCTGGCGCGACGTGCCGGGCAGCAATTCCTTCGGCATCTACCCCACCGGCAAGGATCAGCCGGTGCTGGCGCAGGACGAAGTGCGCTATCGCGGCGAGGCCGTGCTGGCGCTCGTCGGCGACCGGCACACGGTCTATGCGATCCGCGACGACGAGATTCCGATCGCGTGGACGCGGCTCGAGCCCGTGATGGGCGTGGCCGCCGCGCTCGGCGCCGGCGCGCCGCGCGTGCAGGCGGCGAAGCAGGGCAACGTGCTGACGCGCGGGCATCTCGCGAAAGGCAATCTCGAGCACGGATGGCGCGCCGCGTCCTTCAAGGCCGAGGGCGTGTTCCAGACCAGCTTCGTCGAGCACGCCTATGTCGAGCCGGAGGCCGGCTGGGCGCGCCGCGCGAGCGCCGGCGACGGGCCGGACCGGATCGAGATCCACGTCACGACGCAGACGCCCTACATGGACCGCGACGAGATCGCGCACGTGATGGGCCTGCAGAAGGATCAGGTGCGCATCGTGCCGACCGCGTGCGGCGGCGGCTTCGGCGGCAAGCTCGATCTCTCGGTGCAGCCGCTGATCGCGATCGCGGCCTGGAAGCTCGGCCGCCCGGTGGCCTGCACCTACACACGGCCGGAAAGCATGGCGGCGACGACGAAGCGCCACCCGGCGTCGATCCGCGCGCGCGCCGCCTGCGCCGCCGACGGCAAGCTGACCGCGTTCGAGATGCACGCGGATTTCGACACCGGCGCCTATGCCTCGTGGGGGCCGACGGTGGCCGACCGCGTGCCGGTGCACGCGACCGGGCCCTATTTCGTGCCGAACGTGAAGAACACGAGCATGGCCGTGCACACGAACGGCCCGCCCTCAGGCGCGTTCCGCGGCTTCGGCGTGCCGCAGGCGGCGATCGCGCACGAAGCGCTCTACGACATGCTCGCGGAAAAGGCCGGCATCGACCCGCTGGAATTCCGGCTCATCAACGCGATCAAGCGCGGCGACGCGACGGCGACCGGCCAGGTGCTGCAGCACAGCGCCGGCCTGCCGCAATGCCTCGTCGAGTTGCGCCCGCGCTGGGCGGCGTGGCGGCGCGAGGCCGAGGCGTTCAATGCGGGCTCGACGGCGCTCAAGCGCGGCGTCGGCATCGCCTGCATGTGGTACGGCTGCGGCAACACCTCGATGTCGAATCCCTCGACGATGCGGATCGGGATTTCGCGCGAAGGCAAGGTCACGCTCTACAACGGCTGCGCCGACATCGGCCAGGGCTCCAACACGATCATGATCCAGATCGCGGCCGATGCGCTCGGGATCGCGGCGGAGCGCTTCGACTACGTGATGGGCGACACCGACCGCACCGCCGACGCCGGCAAGAGCTCGGCCTCGCGGCAGACCTTCGTTTCTGGCCGCGCGACGCAGCTCGCCGGCGAGGACCTGCGCCGCAAGATCCTGCGCCTCGCCAACGCCGGCGACGGCGCGACGCTGGCGCTCGAGGGCAGCACGCTCGCGATCAGCGAGGGCGAGACGCGGCGCGTCGTCGATCTCGCAGCGCTGCCGGCCGACAGGAACGGCGACGCGCTCGCCGGCGAAGGCACGTTCGATCCGCCGACGCAGAAGCTCGACGCCAACGGCCAGGGCATCCCCTACGCCACCTATGCGTTCGCCGCGCAGATCGCCGAAGTCGAGGTCGATCTCGAGCTCGGCACGGTGACGGTGCGCCGCATCGCGGCCGCGCACGACGTCGGCCGCGCGATCAACCCGACGCAGGTGGAAGGCCAGATCCACGGCGGCATCGCGCAAGGCCTCGGCCTCGCGCTGATGGAGGAATACCTCCCCGGCCGCACCGAGAACCTGCACGACTACCTGATCCCGACCGTGGGCGACGTGCCGGAGATCGAGGTGATCTTCGTCGAAGACCCCGAGCCGCTCGGCCCCTTCGGCGCCAAGGGCATCGGCGAGCCCGCTCTCATCCCGACCGCGCCCGCGATTTTCGGCGCGATCCATCACGCCACCGGCGTGCGCATGCATTTCGCCCCGGCAACCCCGCACCGCGTGCGCGAGGCGCTGGTCAAGGCGGGAGGCCCCAGATGAACGAAATGGTGAAACCGGCCGCGTCCGACGACGGCATCGTCACCTGCGATGCGTGCCCGGTGCTGTGCCGCATCCGCGCCGGGCGCACCGGCGCGTGCGACCGCTACGGCAACGTGAACGGCAAGCTCGCGCGGCTCGATCCCTTCGTCGTGACGCAGAAGATCGCCGAGCGGAGCGGCGCGATGGTGCCGTTCGCGGGCAAGGACTGGGATGGCAAGCTCGTGCCCGGCGCGCCCACCTTCGTCACCGGCGTCGGCGCCGGCACCACCTACCCCGACTACAAGCCGGCGCCGTTCATCGTCGCCAGCCAGTACGACGGCGTGGACATGGTCACGGTCGTGACCGAGGGAATCTTCAGCTATTGCGGCGTGAAGGTGAAGATCGATACCGACCGCTACGTCGGCCCGGAGACCGCGGCGGTGCGCGTGGACGGCGAGCAGGTCGGGCACGTGACGACGGCCGAATACGGCTCGCAGATGCTGTCGATCGGGGGCGTGCGCCATCTCACCGGCGGCTCCAAGAAGGAGGGCGTCGTCACCTGCGAGACGCTCCTGAAGCTGTGCAGCGGCGAAGCGGTGGCGATGACGGTGGACGAGGGCGAAGCGCTCACGGTCCAGGCCGGCCGGCCGCCGATCATCGCCGGCGCGCGCGAAGAGCGCATGCGCGTCGGCTGCGGCTCGGCGACGATCGGCATTTTCGCCAAGCAATGGTTCGGCCATGTCGACGAGGTCATCGTCGTCGACGATCACATCACCGGCGTTCTCACCGAGCACCAGGCCGGGCGCTTCCTCGACATGCCGCTGGCCGGCATCCGCGTGCGCGGCCGGAAATCGACTCCGGGGCGCTATTTCCAGGTCGCCGAGCCCGGCACCGGCTGGGGCGGCACGAACGTCAAGGACCCGCTCGAGATCGTCGAGAAGATCGACCCCAAGAACGCGAAGCCCGGCCTGCGCCTGCTGATGGTCAGCACGACCGGCGAGCATGCCGAATATTTCGTGCTCGACGAGCAGCTCAAGCCGCAGAAGGCGCCGATGCCGGCGCATTTGCGAATGACGGTCGAGCGCATCGGCGAGAACTGCGAGCCGGCGCTCTCGACCGTGCTGTTCATGGCCGGCGCCGGCGGCAGCCTGCGCGCGGGCGTCACCGAGAATCCGGTGCGGCTCACGCGCTCGGTCAAGGATGCGCTGACGCGCGTCACCGCGGGCGGCGCGCCGGTCTATGTGTGGCCGGGCGGCGGGATCACCTACATGGTCGACGTGACCACGATGCCGGCGAAATCGTTCGGCCACGTGCCCACCCCGGCGATCGTGGCGCCGATCGAGTTCACGATGCGGCGCGATGACTACGCGGCGCTCGGCGGCCATGTCGGCAGCATCCGCCGCATCGACGACGTGGCCAAGGCGGATCGCCTCCAGGTGCAGAAATGGCACGCGCAGGGCCCGTGGCCCGGCGCGCCGCTGCCGAAGACGCCGGCGGAATGACGCTCTCCGCCCGCTCCGGCGCCGCGCGCGCCCCGCTCTCCGGCCAACGCTGGCACTTCCAGCATGGCCCGATCGATCTCGTCTTGCGGGCGTGGGGCGATGCGGAGGAATGCGCGGCGGCGTACGCGCAGGCGTGGGTGCGGTTCGAGACAGTGCTGCCGGAACTCGTTTCGGAACTGCCGCTTCTCCGGCAACCCGTCGCGGCTCCTTCCTGCTCTCTCCCGCGAAGCGGGAGAGACGGGGCCCAGGCAATGCCCCTTGGGCATTGCTTGGGAAGTGAGGGCCGAAGCCGCGCAGCGGGCGCCGTACCGGCGGAAACGCCGTTCCCTCACCTTCCATCGGCGCGCGAAGTGCGCGCCAATGGGCCCCTCCTCGCCCACTTCGCGGGAGAGGAAAAGGCTTGTCCGCCGTCCGGCCCCGTCGCCCGCCGCATGTGGCGGGCCTGCGCGCCGTTCGCGGACCAGTTCATCACGCCGATGGCGGCGGTGGCGGGCGCGGTGGCCGACGAGGTGCTGGCGGCGATGATCGCGGGCCGCACGCTCGCCAAGGCCTACGTCAACAACGGCGGCGACATCGCCATCCACCTGGCGCCCGGCGAGCGGTTCGAGACCGGCATCGTCGGCGATATCGGCAAGCCCAAGCTCTCGGCGACGGCGAGCGTGGCGGCCGAGGATGGGGTGCGCGGCATCGCGACCAGCGGCTGGCGCGGGCGCAGCTTCTCGCTGGGCATCGCCGATGCGGTCACGGTGCTGGCGCGCGACGCGGCCGCGGCCGATGCCGCGGCGACGATGATCGCGAATGCGGTGACGACGGACCACCCGGCGATCGAACGCCGCCCGGCGCGGGACCTGGACCCCGACAGCGATTTGCGCGAGCATCCGGTGACGGTGAGCGTGGGTCCGCTCGACGCTGCCGCGCTCGCCGCGGCGCTGGCGAACGGCGAGCGCGCCGCGCGGGCGTATCGAGCCGCGGGGCTGCTCGAGGGGGCCTACATCGAGCTGCAGGGACGGCGCGTCGCGGTCGGCGGCACGCACGCGCCGGCGGCGATCCGCGACGAACGCATGGCATGGAGCTTGCACGCATGAACGTGATGAATCCCAAGGCCGCTGGCCGCGCGACGGCCTACGAGAACGAGCTGGTCCGGGTGCGGAAGTTCGTCGTGATCGCCGAGGAGATCCTGCACGAGGGCGGCCCGCGCCCCGAGCGCCCGCGCACGCGCGCCGCGGTCGCCGCCGTGCTGCACAATCCCTATGCCGGCAATTATGCCGCCGACATCATGCCGATGATGGAGGCGCTGAAGCCGCTCGGCCTCGAGATGTCGCGCCGCCTGGTCGCGGCGCTGGGCGGCGATGCGAAGTCGATCGAGGCCTACGGCAAGGGCGCCATCGTCGGCGAGGCCGGGGAACTCGAGCACGGCGCGCTCTGGCACGTGCCGGGCGGCTATGCGATGCGCGAATTGCTCGGCGGCGCCAAGGCGATCGTGCCCTCGACGAAGAAAGTGGGCGGGCTCGGCGCCGCGATCGACATCCCGATCCACCACGTCAACGCCGCCTATGTCCGCTCGCATTTCGACGCGATGGAGGTGCGCGTGCCCGACGCGCCGCGCGCGCACGAGCTGGTGTTCGTGCTCGCGATGACCACGGGGCCGCGCGTGCACAATCGCGCCGGCGGACTGACCGTGGCCGACATCAAGGTCGGCGACGGGCAGCGCTGAGCGGCGGAGACAGGGAGCGGCCTCGGCCATGAGCTTCGTACGCAACGCCTGGTACCCGGCCTTCTGGAGCCACGATCTCGGCCGCGCGCTGCAGCGGCGCACGATGCTCGGCGAGAAGCTCGTCTTCTACCGCACCGAGGCCGGCGCGCCGGTGGCGCTCGAAGACCGCTGCTGCCACAAGTTCCTGCCGCTCTCGATGGGCACGCTCAAAGGCGACGCCGTCGTCTGCGGCTATCACGGCATGACCTACGACCCGACCGGCGCGTGCATCCGCATCCCGGGCCAGCCGAACATTCCAGCCCAGGCGCGCGTGCGCTCCTATCCGGCGGTGGATCATCTCGGCCTGGTCTGGATCTGGGCCGGCGACGCGGCCGCCGCCGACGAGCGCAAGCTGTTCCGGCTCCCCGCCTACGACGCGCCGGGCTGGACGACGAATCGCGGCCCCTACACCTACGTCCGCACGCAATACCAGAACATCACCGACAATTTGCTCGACCCAATGCATGTGAGCTTCGTGCATCTCTCGACGCTCGGCAGCCCGGAGATGGCCGACATTCCGGTGGAGACCGAGCAGGACGGCGACCGGGTCACCGTGATCCGCTGGACGCTCGACCGGCCGCCGGTCCCGATCATCCGGAAGCTGACCGGCCTCGATACGCATTGCGACCGCTGGCAATACTACAACTACTATCCGCCCGCGGTGGCGATCACCGATTTCGGCAGCGGCCCGGTCGGCATGGGCCACGGCGAGGCGGACCGCGACGGCGCGTACCGCGCCTATTCGTGCCATTTCATCGCGCCGGAGACGGAGAAAACCTCGCATTACCACTGGATGCAGGTGCGCAACTTCGCGCCGGCCGATGCCGAGGTTTCGCGGACGATGACCGACCAGCTCATCCATGCGTTCGGCGAGGACGTGGCGGTGCTGGAGGCGATCCAGGCCGCCGAGGACGAGAAGCCCGCGCGCCCGCCGGTGAAACTCGTCATCGACAACGGCCCGCAGCGCGGCCGACGCGTCGTCGAGCGCATGATCCGCGCGGAACAGGACGCAGCGCAAGGCGCTGCTTCAGGTCGAAGCGCGCAGGCGCGCTTCGACAACAAGCCCGCGCGAAGCTCGGGCGGCTCGCAAGCGGCTGAATAATGGCCAATATCTCAATCTGGGAGCAAAGGAGGAGGACGGCAATGACACTCAACAGGCGCTATCTGCTTGCATCGACGGCCGCGGCCGCCGTGCTGGGGCTGATCCCGGCCGCGGCCGCGCAGGACACGATCAAGATCGGCGAGATCAACTCCTACTCCGGCATGCCCGGCTTCACGCAGCCCTACAAGAAGGCCTGGGAGCTGGCGCTCGAGGAGATCAACAAGGCCGGCGGCGTGCTCGGCAAGAAGCTCGAAGTCGTCGTGCGCGACGACGGCGGCAAGCCCGGCGACGCGGTGAAGATCGCCGAGGAAATGGTGGTGAAGGACAAGGTCGTCATGATCGGCGGCACGTTCCTTTCCAACATCGGCCTCGCGGTGACCGACTTCGCCGCGCAGCAGAAGGTGTTCTTCCTCGCCGCCGAGCCGCTCGCCGACCAGATCGTGTGGGAGAAGGGCAACCGCTACACGTTCCGCCTGCGCGCCAGCACCAACTCGCAGGCGCTGATGCTGGTGGAAGAGGCGAAGAAGTCGAAGGCCAAGAAGTGGGCGACGATCGCGCCCAACTACGCCTACGGCCAGGACGCGGTGAAGTCGTTCATCGCGAACCTGAAGAAGGTGCGCCCGGACGTCGAGGTTGTCGTGCAGCAATGGCCGGCGCTGGGCCGCATCGACGCCGGCGCGGAAGTGCAGGCGCTGCTGAAGGCGGCGCCCGAGGCGATCTACAACGTCACGTTCGGCGGCGACCTCGCGAAGTTCATCAAGGAAGGCAACGCGCGCGGCCTGTTCAAGGACCGCACGGTGGTGAGCCTGCTCACCGGCGAGCCGGAATACGCCGATCCGCTCGGCGCCGACATGCCGGAGGGCTGGATCGTCACCGGCTATCCGTGGTCGAAGATCAAGACGCCGGAGCACGACGCGTTCGTGAAGGCGTATCAGGCGAAGTACAACGACTATCCGCGGCTCGGCTCGATCGTCGGCTACACCTGGATGTATGCCGCGGCCGGCATCATCCAGAAGGCCGGCAAGACCGACACCGAGGCGCTGATCGCGGCGGCGCGCGGCATCCAGCTCAAGTCGCCGATGGGCCCCTACCATTTCCGCGCGATCGACCAGCAGTCGACGCTCGGCGCCTATGTGGGCCTCACGACGGTCGAGGGCGGCAAGCCGACGATGAAGAACTGGTACTACGCCGACGGCGCCAAGTTCATGCCGCCCGACGACGAGGTGAGGAAGCTGCGTCCGGCGGACGCGATGAAATAGCGAAGCACTTCCCTCTCCCGCGCTGCGGGAGAGGAGGGGCCCGTTCGCTGTGCGCGCCTCGGCGCGCATGGCGAATGGGAGGTGAGGGGCGGCGCTTCCGCGGGCACCGTGGTGCGCAAGCGGCCACGGGGTTGCCCTCACCTCCCATTCGACGCGAAGAGCGTCGAATGGGCCCCTCCTCTCCCGCCGGCGCGGGAGAGGGAAACTCGCGCGCACGCACCAACGCATGTCCTTCTACGTCGTCCAATTCCTGACCGGGCTGGCGAGCGCGTCGTCGCTGTTCCTGGTGGCGGTGGGCCTGTCGCTGATCTTCGGCGTCACCCGCATCGTCAACCTCGCGCACGGCTCGTTCTACATGCTCGGCGCCTATATCGCGCACACGCTGGTGACGGCGCTCGGCACCGGCGTCGTCGGCTATGTCGCCGCCGTCGCGGGCGGCGCGCTGGTCGTCGGCCTGCTCGGCGTCGCGATGGAGGTGCTGCTGCTGCGGCGCATCTATCGCGCGCCCGAGCTGTTCCAGCTCGTCGCCACCTTCGGCGTGGTGCTGATCGTCAAGGACGCCACGCGCGCGATCTGGGGCGTGCAGGACAAGACCTCGCCCGCGCTGCGCGGCACGATCCCGATCGGCGACCAGGCGATCCCGATCTTCGACATCGCGTTCATCGCGATCGGCCTCGGCGTGCTGGGCGCCATCTGGCTGCTGATGACCAAGACGCGCTGGGGGACCCTCGTCCGCGCCGCGACCCAGGACCGCGAGATGGTGGGCGCGCTCGGCGTGAACCAGAAGCTGCTGTTCACCAGCGTGCTGTTCATGGGCGCGGCGCTGGCGGGCCTCGGCGGCTCGCTGCAGATGCTGCGCCCGGAATCGGTCAATCTCTCGATGGACCTGCTGATCCTGGCACCGGCCTTCGTCGTCGTCGTGGTCGGCGGCATGGGCAGCATCGCCGGCGCCTACCTCGCGGCGTTCATCATTGCCGAGCTGAATGCGTTCGGCATCCTCGTCTTGCCCAAGATCACGCTCGTGCTGATGTTCCTCGTGATGGCCATCGTCCTCGTCGTGCGCCCCTGGGGCTTGCTCGGCCGCCAGAGCGTGGCCACCGGCGGACACGGCGGCATCGCGGAGGCGCCGCTCCGCCCGGCCACGCCGCGCCTGAAGCTGCTCTATGCCGCCCTCGGCGTGGGTCTGCTGCTGCTGCCGCTGCTGGGCGAGAGCATGGCGCTGCTCGCGGTCGACATGCTGATCCTCGTGCTGTTCGCGGCGAGCCTGCACTTCATCGCCGGCCCCGGCGGCCTCCACTCGTTCGGCCACGCCGCCTATTTCGGCCTCGGCGCCTATGCCGCGGCGCTGCTGCTCAAATACTACAAGGTGCCGATGGAGGTTGGCCTCCTGAGCGCGCCGTTCCTCGCCGCGGCGGGCGCCCTCCTCGTCGGCTGGCTCGCCGCGCGGCTCTCCGGCGTGTACTTCGCGATGCTGACCCT
>JAEULD010000094.1 GCA_016792765.1 Candidatus Odyssella sp. | reverse complement strand
CTATTTCCCGGACGGCATGGCGCGCCGCGACTTCTACCGACCCGCCGAGCGCGGCTTCGAGCGCGAGATCAAGAAGCGGCTCGCCTATTGGACGAAATTGCGGAAGGAACGGAGCGGCCGCGAAAGCGGCTAGGGTGCGCGCTCATCAATTCCGCCTGGAATGAATCGGTTGCTCGTCCGGCCTGCGCGCGCTGGTGCGGATGTGATAGGCTGTCGCGCGATTTGGCGCGGTGTTCTCAGGTTCGATCGTTCGGGGTCAACATCATGTGGCGGCGCGAGTTCGTCTTTTTGGTTTGTGGCACGGCGGCGTGGCCCCTCGCGGTTCGCGCGCAACAGACTGGAAAGGTTCCGAGCGTCGGCGTATTGGCGTCCCAGGCCGGCCCGGGCGGCGTCGAGGACGGGATTGTTCAGGGCTTGCGCGATTTCGGTTATGTCGATCAGCGCAACATCACTCTGCATTTTCGTTGGAGCGCGGGGCGGCAGGAACGTTATGCGGCTCTTGCGTCCGAACTGATCAATCTCGGGGTCGACGTGATTGTCGCGAGCGGCCCGCGCTGCGAGGCCGTGTTCGCGCTGACCAAGACGATTCCGCTCGTTTGCCCGAACATCAATGACCCGGTGACGAAGGGGCTGATCAAGAGCTTCAACCGGCCCGGCGGGAATGTCACGGGCTTCTTGCTCTTGTTCCCGTCGATGTTCCACAAGCGCTTTCAGCTCCTGAAGGAGGCCGTGCCGGCGGCCAAACGCGTTCGTGTCCTCTGGCTCGCGGACAACCGTTCGCTGCTGGATTGGACCATGACCGCTGGCCAGCTTGAAAAGCTCGAAATCACGACAACGCGCATCGACGGCCCGGCGGACATCGAGGCCGCTTTCCAGGAGGCCCATCGCGAACGGCTGGATGCCGTGGTGACCACCCAAGGACCATTCTTTCTGATTCAGGGCCGCAGGATTGCGGAGCTCGGATTGAAATACAGGCTTCCGACCTTGACGGGCGAGCCCGGCTTTGCTGCGGCGGGCGGATTGCTGCAATTTGGCCCGGACATCGCGCAGAATTGGCACGACGCTGCAGGTTACGTGCACAAGATATTGAACGGCCAAACGGCGGGCGAATTGCCGGTCGAGCAAACGAACCCGAAGCTGGTTCTCAATCTAAGAACTGCCAAGGCGCTCGGCCTGTCGGTTCCCGACTCGTTGCTGCTGCGCGCCGACGAGGTCATCGAGTGAGGCGGGTGAATCAAGGAGCGGCGTGCTGCGACGCACCCGGGAAGACGACATCGGGCGCCGCCCCGTGCGCTTCGCGGTGCAAGACATCGGCATGGCCGACCCGGCCGCGCCGACCCAGGCCATCGCCGGCTGGGAGGCGTTCGAGCGCTTGGGCTCGCCCGAGGGCGAACTGGCGATCGCCCAGGTCGTGCTCGATCTGGCCACCGCGCCCAAATCCAACGCGGGCTATGTGGCGTTCGGCCAGGCCCAGGGCGCCGCGCGCGAGACCGGCTCGCCGATGCCGCCCAAGCACATCTTGAACGCCCCCACGCGCCTGATGAAGGACCTCGGCTACGCCAAGGGCTACGAATACGACCACGACGCCGAGGAGGCCTTCTCCGGCCAGAACTATTTCCCGGACGGCATGGCGCGCCGCGACTTCTACCGACCCGCCGAGCGCGGCTTCGAGCGCGAGATCAAGAAGCGGCTCGACTATTGGGCGAAGCCGAGGAAAGAGCGTTCGGGCAATCCGTAGGGGCGGGTCCCCGACCCGCCCGACGACCCCGCCGCGCGACGTGGGCAGAGAGGGAGCGTGCGGCAACGCAGACGGGCGGGTCGGGGACCCGCCCCTACGGTGTTCGGCCCACTCGCCCAAGGTTGACCGCGTCACGCCGGCGCCGCTACCATCCAACCGACAGAGATGGGGATGGAGTCCCCCGAAACCGCCCGACGTGGGCTGATGGCTCCTACCGCGAAGCATCGGCGGTACGAGTCTGTTCCAGGGCCGCCGCAGGGCGGCTTTTTCTTTGCCCGTTTCGCGCGGCGTGCAGGCCGGTTTCCGGCGGGAGGGAGACATGAACACGATCATTGCCGTGGCGATCGGCGGGGCCATGGGCTCGGTGCTGCGGCACGGGGTCAACCACGCGGCGGCGCGCTGGATCGGCATCGGCTTCCCGTGGGGCACGTTCGCCGTCAACGTCGTCGGCTGCTTCCTGATGGGCATCGTCGCGACCGTCTTCGCCCAGCGCGCCGGCCTGCCGCCGGAATGGCGCGCGCTGCTGGCGACCGGCTTCCTCGGCGGCCTCACCACGTTCTCGGCCTTCTCGCTCGATCTGGCCCAGCTGCTGTCCCAGGGCCTCGTCGCGCGCGCGGCGGTCTATCTCGCCGCGACGCTTCTGCTGGCCATGCTGGGCTTCTATCTCGGCGCCGGCGTCACTAAGTTGGTCCTGTCCTGAACCCTCCGCGGCGAGCATGACCGGCGTATCCACCCTCCAGGTCGAAGACGGCGAGGCCGACCTCCGGCTCGACCGCTGGTTCAAGCGCCGCTTCCCGGCGCTGACCCACGGCCGGCTCGAGAAGCTGCTGCGCACCGGGCAGGTGCGCGTGGACGGCAAGCGCGCGAAGTCGAGCGACCGCGTGCAGGCGGGCCAGTCCGTGCGCGTGCCGCCGCTGAAGCTCGACAGCGTGCCGGTGCACAAGCCCGCCGCGCCGCCGGTGCGGCCCGAAGACCTCGCCGCCCTCAAGGGCTGGATCCTCCACCAGGACAAGTCGGTCATCGTGCTCAACAAGCCGCCCGGCCTGCCGGTGCAGGGCGGCACCAAGAGCGAGCGCAATCTCGACGCGATCCTCGCCGCCGCGGCCGACACGTTCGGCGGCCGGCCGCTGCTGGTCCACCGCCTCGACCGCGACACCAGCGGCGTCCTCGTGCTGGCGCGCAACCCCAACGCGGCGCGCACGCTCGCCGAGGCGTTTCGCGGCAAGGCGGCGCGCAAGCTCTATTGGGCGCTGGTGGCCGGCAAGCCGGAGCGCCCGCACGGCCTCGTCGACCTGCCGCTCGCCAAGCGCGTCGGCGCCGCCGGCGAGCGCGTCGTGGCGCTGGATTACGAGGAGGAACTCGACCTCGACGAGGCCGGCGCGCGCCGCGCCAAGTCGCGCTACCGCACGATCGACAACGCCGCCAATCGGGTCACGTGGCTGGCGCTGGAGCCGCTCACCGGCCGCACGCATCAGCTCCGCGTGCACATGGCGGCGCTCGGCACGCCGATCCTCGGCGACGGCAAGTATGGCGGCAGCGGCGCGTTCCTGCGCATGGAAGGCATCGCGCAGCAGCTTCACCTGCACGCGCGGCGCATCCGCATCCCGCATCCCGAGCGCGGCGCGCTCGACGTCAAGGCGCCGCCGCCGCCGCATTTCGTTGCGGCGCTCGAAGCGCTGGGGCTCGCCGCGGCCGCGGAGGCGGGCGCCGACGACCTGCTCGATGAGTGACGCGCCGCTCCGCCTCGCGGTGTTCGATTGCGACGGCACGCTGGTGGACAGCCAGCACAGCATCGTCGCGTGCATGTCGGCGGCGTTCGCGGCGGCGGGGCTCGCGGCGCCCACGGCCGAGGCCGTGCGCCGCGTCGTCGGCCTGCCGCTGGCCGCCAGCGTCGCGCGCCTGGAGCCGCGGCTCGCCGCCGCCGACTGCGAGCGCGTGGCCGGCCTCTACAAGCAGGCGTTCGGCGACCTGCGCCGCGACCGCGCGATCGAGGAGCCGCTGTTCCCGGGCGTGCGCGAACTGCTCGACGCGCTCGAGGCCGAAGGCGTGCGGCTCGGCGTCGCCACCGGCAAGGGCCGGCGGGGCTTGCGCATCACGCTGGAGCAGCACGGGCTGCTCGGCCGTTTCGCGACCTTGCAGACCGCCGACGACGCGCCGGGCAAGCCGCATCCCGAGATGCTGCGCCGCGCCATGGCGGAAACCGGCGCCGGCCCGGACGCGACGGCGATGATCGGCGACACGACATACGATATCGTGATGGCGCTCAGCGCCGGAACGGCGGCGATCGGCGTCGGCTGGGGCTATCATCCGGCCGAGGAACTCCGCGCCGCCGGCGCGCACGAGGTGGTGGACGCGGCGCACGACGTGCGGCCCGCCTGGGCGCGGGCGGCGCGGCCGCTCGCAGGGGGCACGCGATGGGACGCTGGATCAGGCGGATCGCGCTCGGCATAGCCGGCCTCGCGGCGCTCGTGCTGGGCGCCGCCGCCGCCTTCGTTCTCACCTTCGACGCCGCCGACTACAAGGCGGAGATCGCCGGCGCGTTCGAGGCCGCCACCGGCCGCAAGCTGCATTTCGGCGGCAAGGTCGAAGCCAACATCCTGACGCTGCGGCCCGCGATCACGCTGCACGACGCGTCGCTGCTGAATCCGCCCGGCTTCTCGCGCCCGGCGCTGGCCACCGCGCGGCGGCTGCATCTCATCGTGCGGCTGCGGCCGCTGCTCGGCCGCAAGCTCGCGATCGTGCGCATGGAGATCGAGGGCGGCGACGTGCTGTTCGAAATGAACGGGCAGGGGGAGCGCAACTGGCGCCAGAAGGGCGAGGCGCCGCCGGCGCTCACGGCGATCCCGCCGCCGGTGAACGTCCCCGGCATGCGGATCGGCGCCGGCCAGACCGTGGCCGGGCTCACGGTCGACCGGCTTCATTTCAAGGACGTCAGGATCGGCTATCTGCACGGGCCGACGAAGCTCGAATCGAGCATGCTGCTCGACGACGGCACGGTCGCGATCCCGACGCACGACGCGCCGATGCGCGTGGCGCTGGCCGGGCGCTTCCAGGGCGCCAAGGTCGAGGCCGCCGGCACCGTCGGCAGCATCGGCGCCCTGCTCGCGCCGCGGCCGGGCGCCGGATTCCCGGTCGCGCTCAAGGCCGCGTTCGGCCGCAGCCGGCTCGACATCGACCTGACCGCGGATCTCGCCGCGCGCGTGCCCAAGGCCGAAGGCCGCGTCACGGCCGAGCACCTCGATCTCGACGAGCTCGCCCCGCCGGCGGCGCCCGGCGCCGGCCGCGGCGCCGACCGCGGCGACGGCCGGCTGCTCTCGGCCGCGCCGCTGCCGCTCGGCGTCCTCAACGCGTTCGACGCGGCCGGCGAGGTGAGCGTCGCGTCGCTCGTGCTGCGCCGGCAGCGCTTCACCGGCGTTTCGGCGAGGATCGACCTCAAGGGCGGCGATCTTGCGGCCAAATCGCTCGGCTTCACGCTGGCCGGCGCGCGGGTTTCGGGCGAATTGCGTATCAACGCGGCGGACGCCGTGCCGGCGGTGTCGGTGCGCGCCACGGGCAGCGGCGTGCGGCTGCGCGAGGTCACGCAGCTGCTGTTCGAGCGCGCGACGATCAGCGCGAACATGACGTTCACGGTCGCCGTCGCCGGCCGCGGGCGCTCGCTGCGCGAGATCGCCGCCTCGCTGAACGGCCCGGTCGTGATCGCGCTGGGCCCGGGCCCGATCGACGCCGGCGTGCTCGATTTCCTCTCCAAGGACATTTTCTCGATCCACCGCCGCGAGCCCCTGTCGCTCGTCTGCGCGCTGGCCCGGTTCGACTTCGCGCGCGGCACCGGCAGCACGCGCCGCATCGTGATCGACACGACGCGCGCCACGGCCTACGGCAGCGGCTGGGTGAGCCTCGCCTCCGAGACGCTCGATCTTGCCTTCGCGCCGACGACGAAGGGCAAGAGCCTCGCCAGCGTGGCGGCGATCGTGCCGGTGCGGGTGCACGGGCCGATCCTCCGGCCCTCGGCCGCGCCCGATCTCGCGCGCACGCCCGAAGAGGTCGTGAAATCCGTGCTCGGCGTCGTCGATCTGCCGGGCGAGATCGCGAGCTCGATCTTCGGCCGGCCGAGCCAGGCGCAGCGCGGCGCCGGCTGCGGCGGCGAGCCCTCCGCGACGCCGGCGAGCCGCGGCCCGCAGAAGGAAACGCCCGGCATCCTCGACCGCGGCGGCGACGCGCTGAAGAAGCTCAATCCGTTCCGCTGACTCTTGTTCGGTCCCAAGGAGGCCGGGGCCGAACGGCCTCTTTTCACGCCCGGCCCGCTCGCCTACATCATCGCGCATGAAGAAGTTCTACAAGACCGTCGCGGTCGAGCCGCGCGAGGGCGGCCATGCGGTGCTGCTCGACGGCAAGCCGATCCGGACGCCGGCCGGCAAGCCGCTGGCGGCGCCGACGGCGGCGCTGGCCGAGGCCATCGCGGCCGAATGGCGCGGCCAGGGCGAGCGCGTCAAGCCCGCGACGATGCCGCTCACGCAATTGCTCAACACCGCGCTCGACCGCATGGCCGCGGGCCGCGTGCGCGACGAGGCGATCGCGGAGATCTGCGGCTATGCCGAGACCGACCTCGTCTGTTTCCGCGCGCCGGAGCCCCCGGCGCTGGCCCGGCGCCAGCGCGAAACGTGGCAGCCGCTGCTCGACTGGCTCGCCGGGCGGCACGGCGCGGCGCTCGCCGTCTCCGCGAGCCTCGCGGCGCCGCGCCACGCGCCGGAGAGCCTGGCGCGCATCGCCGCGGCCGTGGGCGCCCTCGACGCGCCGCGCCTTGCCGCGCTGCACCACGCCACCGGCGCGCTCGGGTCGGCCGTGATCGCGCTGGCGCTCGCCGAGGGCCGCCTCGACGCCGACGCCGCGTTCGAGGCCGCGCATCTCGACGAGCGGCACCAGATGGCAGAGTGGGGCGAGGATGCGGAAGCGCGGGAGCGGCTCGATCGCATCCGCGCCGAGGTGGCGGTGACGGCCGAATTCCTGCGCCTCGCGGCGGCCTGAGCGCCGCGGAAGCGAGCGCATGGCGAAGCGCGCGGCCGCTGCCAAGCGGCGGGCGCCGCTACGCGTAGCGGTCGTGGTGGCGCAGCCAGGCCATCGTATAGGGTTGGCCGCCCTCGTCGCGGCCCTTCGGCGCGAGATCGAGGATGTGATAGGCCCCGTTCAGCATGTCGAGCCCGCGCGCGTAACACGAGTAGGTGTGAAACACCGTGCCGTCCGGGTCGCGCGCGAACAGGCTCATGCCCGGCGCCTCGTCGGCGGGGAATGTCTGGCGCGCGTAGTTGTATTCGACCTCGCCGCGCAACTCCTCGGGCGTGAACGAGACGCCGAAATCGCGGTTGAAATCGCTGCCGAACGACGACACCCACCGGAACGTCCAGCCCATGCGCCGCTTGAACGCGTCGATCTTCGCCAGCGGCGCGCGCGACACCGCGACCAGCGCGAGATCGCGCTGCGCGAGGTGGACGTCGATGCCGTCGAAATTGTCGGCCCAGAACGAGCAGCTCTTGCAGCCCTCGTTCCAGTCCGGCCCCAGCATGAAATGATAGACGGCGAGCTGGCTCCTGCCGCCGAACAGGTCGCCGAGCGAGAGGCGGCCCGCCGGCCCCGCGAACGCGTAGTCCTTGTCGATGCGGACCCAGGGCAGGGCGCGGCGCTCGGCGCTGAGCGCGTCGCGCGCGCGGGTGAAGGCCTTTTCGCGCTCCAGCAGCGCCTTGCGCGCGGCGAGCCAGTCCTGACGCGAGACGACGGGATGCGCGGTCATCGAGCCCTCCAGGTCATGTATTTAATGATCATGTTAAATACGCGCGGCCGGCCGCGCTGTCAACGGCGCTCCCGGCCGGCCGCGGCTCAGCCGACGCGGACGTCCTGCCAGAAGCCGACCCGGCCGGCGGTGGCCGCGAGCGGGCCCTGCGGCGCCTCGTAGACCCAGGCCGCGCGCGGATGCCGCTTGCCGTCCACGACCACGTCGTAGAACTGCACCGCATGCGGGCATTCGAGGTCTTCGGCGGTGCGCGGCGTCTTCTCGAGCCAGTCGCGGCGCGCGGCCGAAAGCGGGAAATAGAAATACCCGCCGCGCTCGACGATGTCGGCGCTCTCGGCGATGGTCTTTCCGTCGACCGTGGCTTTCATGGGGTGCCTTTTCCTGCTTGTGCCTCTCGGTCGCTGGGCCGGGCGGCGCGGGTGTAGCAGAGAAGAAGTTGCGGCAATCCCCTCCGGATTCAACCCCGAAGCGGGCTGAGCCGCTTCATGTTGCCGCTCTGTTCTATGATGGAACGACCGCGCCGCTCCGCCGCTGGTCTTGCCCGCGCCGCTTTGATAAGCCCGGCGGAACGACGGTTACGACAACGGGGCACCACCATGCAGCACATCCTGGCCGAGCTCGAGGAGAAGCGGGCGGCGGCGCGGCTCGGCGGCGGCAAGAAGCGCATCGACGCGCAGCACGCCAAGGGGAAGCTCACCGCGCGCGAACGGCTCGAGATCCTGCTCGATCCCGGCTCGTTCGAGGAATACGACATGTTCGTCGAGCACCGCTGCCTCGATTTCGGCATGGAGAAGCAGAAGGTGCCGGGCGACGGCGTCGTCTCCGGCTGGGGCACGATCAACGGCCGCCTCGTCTTCGTGTTCAGCCAGGATTTCACGGTGTTCGGCGGCGCGCTCTCGGAGGCGCATGCCGAGAAGATCTGCAAGGTCATGGACCAGGCGATGAAGGTGGGCGCGCCGGTCATCGGCCTCAACGATTCGGGCGGCGCCCGCATCCAGGAGGGCGTCGCCTCGCTCGCCGGCTATGCCGAGGTGTTCCAGCGCAACGTGATGGCCTCGGGCGTGGTGCCGCAGATCTCGTGCATCATGGGCCCCTGCGCCGGCGGCGCCGTCTATTCGCCGGCGATGACCGACTTCATCTTCATGGTGAAGGACAGCTCCTACATGTTCGTCACCGGCCCCGAGGTCGTGAAAACGGTGACGCACGAGGAGGTGAGCGCCGAGCAATTGGGCGGCGCCGTCACCCACTCGACGAAATCCGGCGTCTCCGATCTCGCCTTCGAGAACGACGTCGATGCGCTGCTCCAGCTCCGCCGCTTCTTCGACTTCCTGCCGGCCTCCAACCGCGAGAAGCCGCCGGTGCGCCCGACCGACGATCCCGCCGACCGCGCCGAGCCTTCGCTCGACACGCTGATCCCGGCCAATCCGAACAAGCCCTACGACATCAAGGAGCTGATCGCGAAGGTCGTCGACGAGGGCGATTTCTTCGAGCTGCAGCCGTCCTACGCGGCGAACATCGTCACCGGCTTCGCGCGCATGGAGGGCGCGACCGTCGGCATCGTCGCCAACCAGCCGATGGTGCTCGCCGGCTGCCTCGACATCAGCTCGTCGAGGAAGGCCGCGCGCTTCGTGCGCTTCTGCGACGCGTTCAACATCCCGATCGTGACGTTCGTCGACGTGCCCGGCTTCCTGCCCGGCACCGCGCAGGAATACGGCGCCATCATCAAGCACGGCGCCAAGCTGCTCTACGCCTATGCCGAGGCCACCGTGCCGAAGGTGACCGTCATCACCCGCAAGGCCTATGGCGGCGCCTACGACGTGATGTCGTCGAAGCACCTGCGCGGCGACGTCAACTACGCCTGGCCGCAGGCCGAGATCGCGGTCATGGGCCCCAAGGGCGCGGTGGAAATCATCTTCCGCGACGACCGCGGCGACCCCCAGAAGATCGAGGCCCGCACCGAGGAATACCGCAGGAAATTCGCGAACCCGTTCGTGGCCGGCCACCGCGGCTTCATCGACGACGTGATCATGCCGCACAACACGCGCAATCGCATCTGCCGCGCGCTCGCGATGCTGAAGGAGAAGAAGCTCGCGAACCCGTGGAAGAAGCACGGGAACATTCCGCTTTGAAGCAAGACCCGTTGAATGGGAGGCTCTCAAACTGTCGAACCGCCTCGTCTGCGTCCATCCTTCGAGGCCCGCCCAAAGGAGGGCGGGCACCTCAGGATGAGGCCGTTTGTTGGAGCAAAATCAGCCTCATCCTTGTAAGTCGGGAACCGCATCGCGTGATAGGTTACGCGGTGCGGCGAAGGACGCCAGGCCGTCTCATCCTTGGGCCACCGAGCCCGCACCTCAGCGCGGCCGGCGCTCCGTCCATCCATTGAC
>JAEULD010000067.1 GCA_016792765.1 Candidatus Odyssella sp. | reverse complement strand
CTACGCCCAGCACATTCGCGGCATCTTCAAGGCCAAGGGCGTCCTGGCGATGGACTGAGCCGGGAAGCTCCCCAACATCGAGGCACGCATGAGCGTCAAGCGTCTTGGAATCATCATGTACGGCGTCACCGGGCGCATGGGTACGAACCAGCACCTCGTGCGCTCGATCCTGGCCATCCGCGCGCAGGGCGGTGTGGCGCTTGCGAACGGCGACCGCGTGATGCCCGATCCGATCCTGGTCGGCCGCGACGCGGCCAAGGTGGGCGCGCTCGCGCGCCAGCACGGCCTCGAGCGCTGGACGACGGACCTCGACGCGGCGCTCAAGAACAAGGACGACGCGCTGTTCTTCGACGCCGCGTCGACGCAGCTCCGCGCCGATCTGCTCGCGAAGGCGATCGACCACGGCAAGCACATCTATTGCGAAAAGCCGGTGGCCGACGATCTCGCCAAGGCGATCGCGGTGGCGAAGAAGGCCAAGGCCGCCGGCATCAAGCACGGCGTGGTGCAGGACAAGCTGTTCCTGCCCGGCCTGCTCAAGATGAAGATGCTGCGCGACTCCGGCTTCTTCGGCCGCATGCTCTCGGTGCGCGGCGAGTTCGGCTACTGGGTGTTCGAGGGCGATTGGCAGCCGGCGCAGCGCCCGTCGTGGAACTACAAGAAGGCCGAGGGCGGCGGCATCATCCTCGACATGCTGTGCCACTGGCGCTACGTGCTCGACAACCTGTTCGGCGAGGTGAAGGCGGTGAGCTGCCTCGGCGCCACCCACATCCCGAAGCGCTGGGACGAGCGCGGCCGGGAATACGCGGCCGACACCGACGACGCCTGCTACGCGACGTTCCAGCTCGCGGATGGCGTGATCGCGCAGATCAACAGCTCGTGGACGACGCGCGTGCGGCGCGACGACCTCGTGACGTTCCACGTCGACGGCACGCTCGGCTCGGCCGTGGCGGGGCTCCAGTCGTGCCGCGCGCAGGCGCGCGTGAACACGCCGCGGCCGGTGTGGAACCCCGACGTGAAGCAGACGATCGATTTCTTCGGCGGCTGGCAGGAAGTGCCGGACAACCAGGCTTTCGACAACGGCTTCAAGGCCGAGTGGGAGATGTTCGTCCGGCACATCTACGACAACGCGCCGTTCAAGTGGAACCTCGTCGAGGGCGCCAAGGGCGTGCAGCTCGCCGAACTCGCGCTCAAGAGCTGGAAAGAGCGGCGCTGGATCGACGTGCCGGCGCTGGAGATCTAGGGCATGTCGCGTTCGTTTGGCGTCTCCCGCGTAGGGGCGCGCTGCGCGCGCCCTGCTCGGGCCTGCCGCCAACCGTGTAGGGGCGCACGGCTGTGCGCCCCTCGCGCCGCATCGCTGGCGTTGGCAGGGCGCACAGCCGTGCGCCCCTACGGCGTCCACGTCACGCTTGCGTCGGCAGGGCGCGCGCAGCGCGCCCCTACGCGACGTCCGCTTCGACCAATAGCAGACAGGGCATAGTCATGCCAACGATCCGCCTCCCCGCGAAGGACGGCCGCGTCGAGGATTATGCGACGAAGCCGCCCAAAAAATTCCCGAAGGCCGCGCCCGCCGCGGGCGGGAAGCCGTTCAACCGCGTGGCCTACGCCGCCGCCCACGTCGTCGCCGATCCCTTGGCCGACAACGATCCGTGGCTCACGCCGGCGGTGGATTGGGAGACGACGCTGAAATTCCGCTCCCATCTCTTCGCGCTCGGCCTCGCCGTGGCGGAGGCGATGGACACCGCGCAGCGCGGCATGGGGCTCGACTGGCCGACGAGCCTCGAGCTCATCAAGCGCAGCGTGGCGCTGGCCAAGGCCGAGGGCGGCACCGTCGCCTCGGGCGCGGGCACGGATCATCTGGCGCCTTCGCCGTCATTGACGCTCGCCGACGTGATCGCGGCCTACGAGGAGCAGTGCGCGGCGGTGGAGAAGGTCGGCGGGCGCATCATCCTGATGGCCTCGCGCGCGCTCGCCGCCTGCGCGAAATCGCCCGACGACTACGCGAAGGTCTATGGCCGCATCCTGTCGCAGGTGAAAGAGCCGGTGCTGATTCACTGGCTCGGCGAGATGTTCGATCCGGCGCTCGAAGGCTATTGGGGCGACAGGGATCATTGGAAGGCGATGGAGACCTGCCTCGGCATCCTGAAAGCGAATGCGCCGAAGGTGGACGGCATCAAGATCTCGCTGCTCGACAAGGACAAGGAGATCGCGATGCGCCGCCGCCTGCCCGAGGGCGTGCGCATGTACACCGGCGACGACTTCAACTACGCGGAGCTGATCGCCGGCGACGCCGAGGGCCATTCCGACGCGCTGCTCGGCATCTTCGACGCGATCGCGCCGGCGGCTTCGGCCGCGCTCGGCGAGCTCGCGCGCGGCGCGGAGAAGAGTTTCCACGAGATTCTCGCGCCCACGGTTCCGCTCTCGCGCCACGTCTTCAAGGCGCCGACGCGGTTCTACAAGACCGGCGTCGTCTTCATGGCCTATCTCAACGGCCTCCAGGAGCATTTCGTCATGGTGGGCGGGCAGCAGAGCGCGCGCTCGCTGCTGCACCTGGCCGAGCTGTTCCGGCTCGCCGACGCGGCCGGTCTGCTCGCCGATCCCGACGAGGCTTGCGCGCGCATGCGCCGCGTGCTCGCCGTTCACGGCATGGCGAATTGATGCGCGACCTCGCCGCCCATCCCGAGCTGCTGTCGCTCAACACGGCCACGGTGCGCGAGCGCTGGAATCTGGAACAGATCATCGAGGGCTGCGCGCGCCACGGCATCCGCGCGATCTCGCCCTGGCGCGACCAGGTGGCGAAGATTGGCCTCGCGCGGGCCGAGGAGCTGATTCGCACGCATGGCATGCGCTTGAGCGGCTATTGCCGCGGCGGCATGTTTCCGGCCGCCGACGCGGCGGGGCGCCTGCGCGCGCGCGAGGACAACCGCCGTGCGCTCGACGAGGCGGTGACGCTCGGCGCCGAGTGCCTCGTCCTCGTCGTGGGCGGGCTGCCACAGGGCTCGAAGGACATCGCCGGCGCGCGCCGGCAGGTGGAGGAGGGCATCGCCCGGCTGCTCGATGAAGCGCGCCCCGCCGGCATGAAGCTCGCCATCGAGCCGCTGCATCCGATGTATGCGGCCGACCGCGCCTGCGTGAACACGCTCGCCCAGGCCAACGACATGTGCGAGCGGCTCGGCGATGGCGTCGGCGTCGCGGTCGACGTCTATCACGTCTGGTGGGATCCGGCGCTCGAGGCCGAGATCGCGCGCGCCGGCCGCGC
>JAEULD010000044.1 GCA_016792765.1 Candidatus Odyssella sp. | reverse complement strand
CCGGCGCATGCGCGCGGCCTGCTCCTGCATGATCTCGAGGAATCGCTGGCGCGCCTCGGCGTCGCCGGCCGCGGGGCCGCGCAGCGTCTCGATGAAGCCGATCAGCGAGGCGAGCGGCGTCTTCAGCTCGTGGCTGACGTTTGCGACGAAATCGGCGCGCATCTGCTCGAGCCTGCGGCGCGCGGTGTCGTCGTGCAGCACGACGAGCGCGGCCGGCTCGCCGGGCCCGCCGTCGGCGACGCGGCGCACGATCGCGCGCACGCTGCGCTCGGTCTCGCCGTGCAAGGTGAATGCGCTCTCGTGGAGGCCGCCGGCGGCGAGCGCGCGCTCGACCGAGGCGGTGAATCCGGGATCGCGCAGCAGGCCGGCGAGATCCTGCCCCACCGGCGCGAGGCCGAGCAGCGCCGCGGCCGCGGGATTGGCGTCGAGCACCGTGCGGTTGCGGTCGATGCGCAGCACCGCATCGGGCAGATCGCCGAGCGCGGCCTCGGCGGCGGCCGAGCGGCGCTCGAGCCGCTGATGCGCGGCCGCGATCGCGCGCGCGGTTTCGCCGGCGGCGCTCGCGAGCCGGCCGGCGGGCGCCCACGCCGCCTCGGGCTGCGCGGGCGGCGGCTCCGGCCTTTCGCCCGGGCGCAGCGCGACGATGAACCGCCGCGCCGCTTCGAGATCGGCGAGGCCCAGGCGCGCCACCGCGTAGCATCCGGCCACGACGAGGAGCGCGGCGGCCGCGGCCCAATACCACGCCAGCGCGCTCAGCGCCGCCAGACCCGCGAGCACCGCGCCGGCCGGCGCCGCCGCGAGCACGGCGGTGACGAGGCTGTGGCGCACGAGGGAGTTGGGATCGGACATCGGCCGGCCTATGCGCGCGCCTTCTCACGAAACCACGCCCGCGCGCAAGTGCGCGGCCATGCGCGGCGGCCCTGCCATATTGGCGCCATGGTCTCGGCGATGGTACGTTGACGGGCCTGATTCACGCGAACCGGCAAGGCACCCCTACGCTCCATGGACGAGAGGACCAACGCGCTGCCCGTGGGCACCGAGCTCGAGGGCTATCGGGTCGTCGCCTTGCTGGGCGCCGGGGGCTTCGGCATCACCTACAAGGCCGTCGACCTGCTGCTCGACCGCCATGTGGCGATCAAGGAATATCTGCCGAGCGTGCTCGCCAACCGCGGCGCCGACCGCAAGACGGTGAAGCCGTTCGGACGGCAGGAGGCGGAGCAGTTCGTCTGGGGCCTCGAGCGCTTCCGCACGGAAGCGAAAACGCTGGTGGCCTTCCAGCACGCCAACATCGTGCCGGTGCACCGCTACTTCGAGTCGAACGGCACCGGCTATCTCGTGATGGCGTTCCAGGACGGCAAGAGCCTGGCCGACGTCATCGACGCGGTGGGCTCGCTCAGCGAGGACGAACTGCTGACGATCCTGCGCCCGCTCGCGGCCGGCCTCGCCGACGTGCACGCGAAAGGCTTCCTGCACCGCGACATCAAACCGGCGAACATCATCATCCGCCGCGACGGCACGCCGGTGCTGATCGATTTCGGCGCCGCGCGCCAGGCGGTGACGCGGCAGAGCCGCGGCCTCACCGCGATCGTGACCGAGGGCTACGCGCCCTACGAGCAATACGAGACCGACAGCCATCAGGGGCCGTGGACCGACATCTACGCGCTCGGCGCCGTTCTCTACCATTGCGTGACCGGGCGCCGCCCGCCCGAGGCGCCGAAACGCATCGCCGCGCAGCTCCGCAAGCAGCCCGACCCGATGGTGCCCGCCGGGGCCGCGGCCGGCGGCAATTATAGCGAGAGCCTGCTCGCGGCGATCGACCAGGCCCTGACGGTCGAGGAGGCGAAGCGGCCGCAGAGCGTGAAAGAGTTCATGGCCGCCGTGGAGGGCCGCGCGGCGGCGCCGGCCGGCGCGCCCGGCATTCCCGCGGCCGAAGCCTACATGGTCGAGGCGCCGTCGCAGCCACTCGGCCGCCTGTCGCGCGCCGCCTCGGGCGCGCCGGTCCTGGCGACGCCCTCCGCGCCGGTGGCCGATCCTTCGGCCGAGGTCGCGGGCAATCTCATGGTCGAAGCGCCCTCGGCGCCGCTCGGCCGCCGCGGCGCGATGCCGGAAGCTGCGCCGGAGCCGGCCGCGCCCAAGGCGCCGCTGATCGCGCGCGTGCGCAAGCCCGACCGGCCGGCGCCGGCGCCCTCGCCCGGTAACGACACGCTGATGGTGGGCGGAGCCACGCTCATCGTCGGCAACGATCGGCAGGCCGCCGCCGCGGACGCCGCCTCGGCGCCGCGCGCGGCAGGGCCCCCGGCGCGCAGCGGCAGGCCGCGCGCGCCGGCGGCGGACGAGGCCGCGGCGCCGCGCAAGCGCAGCCGGGCGCCGGTCATCGCCGGCGTTTTCGCGGCCCTGCTCGTGGCCGGCGGCGCTGCCGGATATTTCGCGCAGCGCGGCGGGACGCCGGCCGCGACCGCGCCGCCGCCCCGGACCGATTCGGCGAGCGCCCCGCCGCCGACCGCCGCGCCGGCCGCGCCGGCGCCGCCGAAGACCGGCGAAGACGGCGCCGCGCGCAGCAGGGCGGCGGCGCCGGAGCAGCTCTGGCAGCACCTTGCGGGCAAGACCGGACAGGACGTGGTGCGGCGCATCTTCGCGCTGCCGGGCGACCAGCTGCTCGTCGTCGGCGGCCGCATCGAGGCCGAAGGCGCCAACAGCGACGTGTGGTTCTGGCGCTTCGACGCGAAGGAGGGAAAGCCCCTCGGCGAGCGCAAGAGCATCGCGAACGCGCGCTTCGACACCGCGAACGCGGTCGCGCTGCGCCCCGACGGCGGCGTGGCGCTGGCCGCGGCGCGCAAGAACCTCGGCAGCAATTCGATCGTCGGCTGGGTCGCGCGCACCTCGGCCGAGGGCGAGCTGCAATGGCAGCACACGTTCCAGGAATACGCGCTGACGATTCCCTATGCGCTGGCGGTGCTCGCGAACGGCGACACGATCGTGGTCGGCAGCGCCACCGAGCAGGGCCAGACCGGGACGAAAGGCTGGGCCGCGCGCATCGCCGCCGACGGCCGCGTGCTGTGGAACAAGCTCTACGGCAAGGGCGTCGACGAGAGCCTGCAGAGCGTCGCGATGCTGCCCGATGGCGGCATCATCGCGGTGGGCTGGATCAACGTCGAGCGCCCGGCCGGCGACGACCGCAATCTGTGGATCCTCGCGCTCGACGGCGAGGGCAACGTGCGCTGGGAGAAGAAGGATCTCGGCGACGAGGCCGACGAGAAAGGAAAGGCCGTTCTCGTGGTCGATGGCGGCGACATCGTGGTGCTGGCCGAAGCGAGCCGCGTGCCGCCGCGGCCCGCGGCCGCTCCGCCGAAACCGGCGCGGCCCGGCGCCCGGCCGGGGCCGGCGCCGGCGCCGGCGCTGGAGGCCGAGCCGGTCAACAAGCCCTGGCTGCTGCGCCTCGCGCCCGACGGCACCGTGCGCTGGGACAAGCGGATGTCGGGCGGCAAGGACGACGCGAGCGATTCGCTCGACGTGCTCGTGCCGGCCGGCGACGGCGGCTTCTTCCTGTCGGGCTCGACCGAATCGAAAGGGGGCGGCCGCAAGGATGCGTGGCTCGTCCGCACCGATGCCGAGGGCGCGGTGCTGTGGGAGCAGCGCTACGGCGACCAGTTCGACGACGAGTTCACCGCGCTGACCGCGCTGCCCGACGGCGGCGTGCTGACCGGCGGCTCGACGGCGCAGAAGGTGGACGCCCCCGCCGCGCCCGCGCGGCCCGCGCGCCCCGGCGCCAAGCCCGAGCCGCCCTCGGCCGAAGCCAAGCTCTGGCTGCTGCGCTACGGATACAAGTAACCCGCGCCTGACCTTCGCCGCGTTCGCCGTTTCGGCGGGAGAGTCTCGATGACCATTGCGTTGCTGCGCGCCGCCGCCCTTGCCGTCGCGCTCGTTGCGCCGGCCCTGTCCGCGCCTGCGGTTCGCGCCGAGGGCGCGCGCGCGCAGGCGGCGCAGGACAATCCCGAGCTCCGCAAGCGCGCCGACGCGCTGTTCCGCGGCGTGGGCGAAACCGGCGGACGGGCGAGCTGGGGCGCGCTCGAATCCGGCAGCGGCCCGGAGGGCCTCGTGATCCGGCAGATCGAGATCGTCGCCAAGGACAGGAAGAAGATCACGATCGGCGAGATCGAGATCAGGGCGTTCGACTGGGCCAATCCGCGCGAGCCGCGCCATGCCGACATGGCGATGAAGCGTTTCGTCGTCGCCGCCGATCAGCTCGATGCCGAATCGGCGGCCAATTTCCGCGAACTCGGCCTCGCGCAGCTGACGCTCAACGGCGAGCTGGTCTTCAGGTTCGACGAGGCGGAGAAGGCGTTCGAGGTTTCGAAGCTGTTCGTCGACGTCGTCGAGATGGGCGAGTTCCGCCTGCGCCTCAAGCTCACCGGCATCACCGCCGCCGACCTCAAGACGGCGTTGCCGGCCGAGAAGCCCAAGGGCGGCAAGAACGCCGCGAAGGACGGCGAGGCGGTGATGGGCCTGCTCTCGCGCCTCAACGTGGCGGGGGCGGCCCTCGGCTTCCGCGACAAGTCGCTGGTCGAGCGCATGGTGCGCGCCGACGCCAGGAAGAAGAACCTTTCCGAGCCGGCGGCCAAGGCGAAGATGCTCGAAGACCTGGCCGCCGAGCGCGGCAAGGCCGCGGACGACATGACCAAGGAGTTCATCGACGCGGCGATCAAGTTCCTGACCCGCCCGGGCGAGATCGAGCTGGCCCTCACCCCACCGGCGCCCGCGAACGTGATGGCCGCGTTCATGCTGGTTATGGGCAATCGCGCCACGTTCCAGCAGATGATGGGCGTGACCGTTTCCGTGAAATAGCGTCGGCGCTTCCGGCGCGGCGGCAACCGGTGTAGGTTCGCGGTCCTGCGCCAGAGACGGGCGCCGGACCAATCCCCCCATTCCGCAGCCTTCCCATCAAGCAAGGGTGAGACCAATGACGTTCCCCATCCGCCGCGCGGGCCGCGTGGCGTTCGCGTTCGCGGCCGCGCTGGCCGCCTCGACGATGCTGGCGCCGGTGCATGCCCAGGACGCGCGCATCACGCTGGTGCAGGACGACCTCGCGAAGCGCGCCGACATCATCCTGAAGAGCGTGACCGAGAGCGGCGGCAAGGTGAAATACGGCGCTCTCGAGAAGGGCGAAGGCAAGGACGGGCTGGTCATCAAGGACCTCGAAATCACCGGCCCCGACGGCAAGACCGTGAAGATCGAGCGCGTCGAGGTGCGCAGCTTCGACTGGGCGAAGCCGAACGAGCCTGCGCACATGGACCTGAGCATCCGCAAGCTCGTGGTTCCCAGCGATCTTCTCGACAAGGAAGCCGCCGACCTCGGCATCACGTCGCTGACGGTCAATGCCGATTTCGCCTACGCGTTCGACGACGCCAAGAAGACCTTCACGATCTCGGGCATCGCCGTCGACGTGGTCGAACTCGGCGAGCTGAAATTGAGCCTGAAGCTGGCCGGCATCGCCTCGGGCGACCTCAAGACCGCGCTCGGCGGCAAGGGCGAAGACGGAACCAAGCTGCTGGCGCAGCTTTCGATCGTCGGCGCGTCCATCTCGTTCAAGGACAAGTCGCTGACCCAGCGCATGATCCGCGCCGACGCCAAGAAGAAGGGCATCAGCGAGGCCGACGCCAAGAAGAAGATGCTCGAGGAGCTCGCCGAGCAGAAGAAGGAGGCACAGGACGACGCGACGAAGGAGGTCATCGACCTCGCGGTGAAGTTCCTGAATTCGCCCGGTCTCGTCGAAGTGGCGGCGAATCCGGCCGCGCCCGCCAACGTGATGGGCGCGTTCATGGCCGTGATGGCCAGCCCGGCCACGCTGAAGCAGATGCTGGGCCTGACGATCGCGGTGAAATAGAAGGGTCGACCCGCGCCGGCCGTGCGAAGGGCGCCGGTTTCCGGCGCCCTTTTCGTTTCCGCCGCCCGGCGCCAAGATTCCCGATGCTTGGCGCCGCGGGCGCGGCTAAGGTGCGGGCGCCGGGCGCCGCAAATGTGCGGCGCCGGCACCGGGAGCACCCATGTCCACGACCAGCGACCGCTCGCACGCCGCCGATGCGCAGCACAGCCGCTCGTTCCTGCTGCTCGTCTACGCGAACGCGTTCATCACCGGCGCCGTGGTGATGGGCTTCGAGATGCTCGGCAGCCGCTATCTCAATCCGTTCTTCGGCAGCGGCATCTACACCTGGGCGGCCCTCATCTCGACCGTGCTCGCGGCGCTCACCGCCGGCTATTTCTTCGGCGGCTGGATGGCGGACCGGAACCCGAAGCCGTCGGGCCTCGGCTGGCTGATCGTGGCCGGCTCGGCCTATCTCGCCTTCATCCCGCTGTTCGCCGACGGCATGCTCGACCTGCTCTCGGCGATCCTGGGCGGGCTCGCCGACCAGCGCGAATTCGAGCGCTGGGGCTCGATCGCCGGCGCGATGCTGCTGCTGTTCGTGCCGCTCGCGCTGCTCGGCGTCTATTCGCCCTATGCGATCCGGCTGACGCTGCGCGCCACGGCGCGCTCGGGCACCGTGGCCGGGCGCATCTACGGCATCTCCACGCTCGGCAGCATCTTCGGCACGCTGTTCACGACCTTCTACCTGATCCCGGCGATGGGCAGCCGGCACATCACCTATCTGCTTTCGGCGATCGGCGTGGCGGCGGGGCTGTCGTTCCTCGCGGCCCGGCCCGGACGCACGGCGCCGGCGCTGGCGGCGCTGCTGATCGCCGGCGCGGCGCTCGGCGTGCCCGGCGCGGCGCAGGCGGAGCCGCCCGCGCGCCTCGAGCTGGCCCAGGCGAGCCCCAACGCCAAGGAGGCCGCCGAGCGGCTGATCGCCTATCTCCGCAAGAACGGCGCCGAGGTGAGGCACGGCGCGATCGAGGACGCCGGGCGCGGCTTCCGTATCAAAGACCTCTCGGTGACGACGCGCGACGCTCGCCAGGGCGCGACGCTGACCGCGGCCGCGCTCGAGGCCGCGTCGTTCGAGGAGGCGGCCGCCGAGGGCCTGGTTCTCACCGCGGCCGTGTTCACCGATCTCGCGCTGACCGGGAACGACAAGGGCAGCGCCAAGGCCGCGCGCCTCGCGGCCGAGCGCTTCGCCTGGTCGGCGGCGGGGCGCATCGCGCTGGCCGGGCTCGCGGCGCGCGACCTCGAAGTGGCGCCGCGCGCGGGCGAGCAGGTGCGCATCGCGACGTTCGAGACGGCGCTGTTCCGCCTCGATCCCGCGCAGGGCGGCGCGCTGGAGCGCCTCGCGGTTCGCGGCATCACCTCGAAGAGCAGCACCGAGAGCGGCAGCGTGGGATCGATCGAGGTTGAATCGATCGTCGTCGACCTGCCGCGGCGCGCGGCGGTGAAGGGCTTCGCCGTGCGCGACATCGTGGCCGACACCAGCGAAGGCACCGTGCGCATCGCGCTGATGGAGCTGCGCGCGTTCGAGAGCGTGAACCTGCTCGACCGCAATCCCGCCGACCTCCGCGTGTTCGAGTTCGCGGTCCGGGGCATAGAGGCGCCGCTCGACACCGGCAAGGACCCGGCCTTCGCGCGCGACATGAAGGAGCTGGGCTACACCTCCCTCAAGATGAGCGCCGAGCTCTCCTACCGCTACGACGAGGCGAACAAGATCTTCGATCTCGGCAAGCTCGAGCTCGACGTGGCCGATATGGGCGCGCTCGCGCTTTCGCTGCGCATCGGCGGCGTGACGCCCGACGAGATCAAGAAGGCGATGGAGCCGCCGGCCCCGCCGCCCGGCCAGGCGCGGCCGCCGCAGAACAACGGCGCGGCCGCGATGGGCCTGCTCGCGCGCATCAACCTGCTCGCGGCGGACCTTTCGTACCGCGACAAGTCGATCCTCGCCCGCGTCGTCAAGCGCGAGGCGCAACGCAAGCAGACCGACGAGGCCTCGATCCGCGCGCAGTACCGCGCGCTCCTGACCGGCCTGCGCGACGAGCAGCCCGATCCGCTGGTCAAAGAGGTTTTCGACGCGGTGATCGCGTTCATCGACAATCCGGGCGAGCTCGTCGTCGAGGTGCGGCCGCCGGCGCCGCTCAATCTGCTGGCGATCGGGGCGCTCGCGGCGTCCAACCCGGCGCAGCTGCGGAGCGTGCTCGGGATCAAGATCACGGCCAAAAAGCCGTAGGCGGCCGCGCCGGCGCGCCGCTCGAAGCGAACGAGGTTCAGGGAGGGACATCGGCAATGCCGAACCGATTGGGAGTGGGGCTGCTCGGCGCGGCCGCGCTGCTGGCGCTCGCCGCCGCCGCCGCGCGCGCGGAGGGGGCGCGCGACGACGTCTACGTGGACGACAAGCCCGATCCGCTTTCGCCGCTGATGGTGCGCGAGCGCATCGAGACCGAATACAACAACATCTTCATCGTGCAGAAGGGCGACTTCCTCTCGATGACGTTCCGCCTGAAGGGCGAGAACACGCGCCAGTCGGTCCTCAACCTGCGCGACCGCGGCCAGCTTCCGCTGCCGCACTCGCACTATCAGACGCTCGCCGCGGTGCATGCCGGCAAGCTCCGGACGATGCTGATGGTGGGCCTGGGCGGCGGCAGCGTCTCGTCCTATTTCCTCCGCCACGTGCCCGAGATGCACGTGACCTCGGTGGAGCTCGATCCCGGCGTCACCGCGGCGGCCAAGAAGTATTTCGGCGTGGAGGAAGGCCCGCGCCACAAGATCGCGGCCGGCGACGGACGCGTGTTCCTCCAGCGCAATCGCGCGAAGTACGACATCGTGATGATCGACGCGTTCCGCGGCGGCTACGTGCCGTTCCACCTGCTGACGCAGGAGTTCTACACGCTGCTGGCCAGCCGCCTGGAGCCCGACGGCGTCGCGGTCTTGAACCTGCGCGCGCGCACGCAATTGTTCGACAGCTCGCTCGCCACGCTGCGCCGCACCTTCAAGACGATCGAGGTCTACGAGTGGAGCGGCAACGCGATCGTGCTCGCGCGCCTGCTGCCGCCGATGACGCCCGACGAGCGGCTGGCGCGCGCCCGCGACCGCCAGGCGCAGCACAAGTTCCGCTACGACCTGCTGCCCTTGCTGAAGGACGAAATCCGCTACGAGGTGAAGGAGGCGCGCGTGCTGACCGACGATTTCGCCCCCGTGAACCTCTACGACAGCCTCGAGAGCGGCACGCGCAAGCGCCCGCAATAGGCGGGCCCTGCGCGCGAACCTTTTTCGCGCTCGCGCGTATTCGTATCGGGAAGGACTGCGGGGAGGGGCACCGATGCAGCCGAGAGTGCAGAGCCAGGCCAGGCTGAAACGCCTGGTGTGGCTGTTGAGCGCGCTTTTCGTCGCCGTTGCCGCGGCGGGCGGGCTCGGGACGTGGCGGCTCGCCGGCGATGCCGCGCGGCTCCAGGCCGAGACCGCGGCCGCCGCCGCGGCGCTCGCGGCGGCGCGGCGCGAGGCGGCCGACGCGCGCCAGGCCGCCGCCGCCGCCCAGCGCGCGCTGCGCGCGGCCGAAGACCGCGCCCAGGCCGCCGAGGGCGGCCGCGCCAAGGCCGAGGCGATGGCCAAAGCCACCGACGCGATGCGCGCCGACCTCGAAGCCCGGCTCAAGGCCGCCGAAGCCGCGCGCGCCGAGGCCGAGGCGAAGCTGAAGGCGGCGAGCGAGAAGGGCTCCGAGCGGCCGCCGCAGTGACGCGGCGGCGCGACGCCGCGGTTCTCCACAGGCGCGCGCATTGAGCGGCCTCGGCCGCTGACCTAGAGTCGCCGCCCATGGCTCCCGACGATACCGCGCCCGCGAAAACGGAGAGCGCCCGGCCCGATCCGGTGCCGGCCGCGCCCGCCGCCGCGGCCACGCCGATGCTCGCGCATTATCTCGAGGTGAAGCGCCAGCATCCGGATTGCCTCGTGTTCTACCGGATGGGCGATTTCTACGAGCTGTTCTTCGACGACGCCGTGGCCGGCGCCAAGGCGCTCAATCTCACGCTCACCTCGCGCGGCGAGACCGTGGGCGGCCGCGCCGTGCCGATGGCCGGCGTGCCGGTGCACGCGGTGGAAGCCTATCTCGCGCGCCTGATCCGCGCCGGCTTCAAGGTTGCCGTGTGCGAGCAGATGGAGGACCCGGCCGAGGCGAAAAAGCGCGGCGGCGCCAAGGCGATGGTGCGGCGCGAAGTGGTGCGCATCGTCACGCCCGGCACGCTGACCGAAGAGGCGCTGCTCGACGCGCGCCGGCACAACTATCTCGCCGCCATCGCCGAGGCCGAGGCGCAGACGGCGCTCGCCTGGCTCGACATGACGACCGGCGACTTCGCCTGCGAACCGGTGCCGCGCGGCGGCCTCGGCGCCGCGCTGGCGCGCATCGAGCCCGGGGAGATCCTCGTCGCCGATCGCCTGATCCAGGCGCCCGAGCTGTTCGAGACCTTCGCCGCGTGGAAGGCGCAGCTGTCGCCGCTGCCGGGCAGCCGCTTCGACAGCGAGAGCGCCAAGCGGCGGCTGATGGCGCTGTACGCGGTTCAGGCGCTCGACGCGCTCGGCCCCCTGAGCCGCGCCGAGATCGCGGCCGCCGGCGCGCTCGTCGACTACGTCGAGCTGACGCAGAAGGGCCGCGTGCCGCGGCTCGGCCGGCTCGCGCGCGTGGCCGATGCCGGCCTCATGGAGATCGACGCGGCGACGCGGCGCAATCTCGAGCTCACGCGCAATTTCGCCGGCGAGCGCAAGGGCTCGCTGCTCGCGGTCATCGACCGCACGCTGACCGGCGCCGGCGCGCGCCTGCTCGCCGCGCGGCTCGCCGCGCCCTCGACCGAGCCCGCGGCGATCGCCGCGCGGCTCGACATGGTGACGTGGTTCGTGGACGCGGCGGCGGCGCGCGAGGCCGTGTGCGCTTCGCTGAAGCGCTGCCCCGATCTCGAGCGCGCGCTCTCGCGGCTGGCGCTCGGGCGCGGCGGCCCGCGCGACCTCGCCGCGCTGCGCGACGGGCTCTCGGAAACCGAGAGCCTGCGCAAGGCGCTGGGCGGCCCGCTGCTGCCGCCGCTGCCGAAGGGCCTGCACCTGGCGCAGCGCGGACTCGGCCAGCATCCGGCGCTCGTCGACCGGCTCGCGCGCGCGCTGGGGGACGAGCTGCCGCTGCAGGCGCGCGACGGCGGCTTCGTCCGCCCCGGCTATTCCGCCGCGCTCGACGAGCAGGCGACGCTGCGCGGCGAGGGCCGCCAGCTCGTCGCCGCGCTGGAGGCGCGCTACCGCGCCGAGACCGACATTTCGTCGCTGAAGATCCGGCACAACAATTTGCTCGGCTATTACATCGAGGTGACGGCGGCGCAGGCCGGCAAATTGCCGAAGGACGCGGCCTCGAAATTCATCCAGCGCCAGAGCATGGCCAACGCCACGCGCTACACGACGGTGGAGCTGTCCGAGCTCGAGGAGAAGATCGCGCGCGCGGCCGACAAGGCGCTGGCGCTGGAGCTGGCGCTGTTCGACGATCTCGTCAAAGAGGCGATCGCGCGCGGCGACGCGATCGGCGAGGCCGCGCGGGCGATCGCGGAGCTCGACGTGGCGGCGGGCCTGGCGGCGCTCGCCGTCGAGCGCCGCTATTGCCGCCCGCGCGTCGACGATTCCAGGCAGTTCCTGATCAAGGGCGGGCGCCACCCGGTGGTGGAGGCGCTGCGCCCCGAAGCGCCGTTCGTGCCGAACGATTGCGACCTCGCGCCCGAGCGGCGCCTGTGGCTGCTGACCGGCCCCAACATGGCCGGCAAGAGCACGTTCCTGCGCCAGAACGCGCTGATCGCGATCCTCGCGCAGATGGGCTCCTACGTGCCGGCGGCCGAGGCGCGCATCGGCGTCGTCGACCGCCTGTTCTCGCGCGTCGGCGCCGCCGACGATCTCGCCAGCGGCCGCTCCACCTTCATGGTCGAGATGGTGGAGGCGGCGGCGATCCTGCACCGCGCCTCCGAATCCTCGCTCGTGATCCTCGACGAGATCGGCCGCGGCACCGCGACGTTCGACGG
>JAEULD010000345.1 GCA_016792765.1 Candidatus Odyssella sp. | reverse complement strand
GCGCCGGCTGCGCGAGATGATCGAAGGGCGCGCCGACGTCGCGCGCCGGCTCACGGTCGAGATCACCGAGACGGTGGCGCTCAAGGACCTCGAGCATTCCGCCGCGTTCTGCCACGAGATCAAGAGCCTCGGCTGCTCGGTCTCGCTCGACGATTTCGGTGCCGGCTATACCAGCTTCAAGAGCCTCCGCCTGCTCGGGGTGGAGGAGGTCAAGATCGACGGCTCGTACGTCAAGAACCTCATCGACAATCCCGACAACCAGGTGTTCGTGCGCGCGCTGCTCGGGCTCGCGCAGGGCCTCGAGATGCGCACGGTCGCCGAATGCGTCGAGACCGAGGCCGAGGCCAAGTGGCTGCTGGAGCAGGGCGTCGACTACTTCCAGGGCTATTATTTCGGCAAGCCCGACACCAAGCCCGCCTGGCGCGCCGCGCTCGAGGCCGAGAAGGCGGCCTGAGGGCCGCCGCCGGCCAGACGCCAGTTGACGATGGTACGGAACTTCCGTAGCCTCGCACCGTGGAATTCGAGTGGGATCGCGACAAGGCTGCATCCAATCTGCGCAAGCACGGCGTGGATTTCGCGGACGCCGCCCAGGTCTTTCTCGATCCTTTTATGCTGGAATACGAAGATCTCGGCACCTTCGCGGAAATCCGCTTCAACGCGCTCGGAATGGTGCGCAATCGTCTCATCTTCCTCGTCTATACGGAGCGGCCTGGCCGCATCCGAATCATCTCCGCCCGAAAGGCAACGCGACATGAGCGCCGGCAATATCACGAGGGTTAGGCTCGATCCGCGTAAACCGGCGATGGGCCGATCGAATTGGCGGCGGATCGACGCCATGAGTGAGGCCGACGCAATGCGCGCCGCGCTCTCGGATCGCGATGCGCGTCCGACTTCGCGCCGTGATCTCGAGCGATTTCGCCGCGTCGTTCAGGTTCGCGACCTGCGTCGGAGGCTGCGCATGACCCAGGAACAGTTCGCGCGTGCGTTCGGCTTTTCGCTCGGCGCCGTCCGCGATTGGGAGCAGATGCGCAGCCGCCCGGACGCCGGCACGCGCGCGCTGCTTCAGGTCATCGACTTCGATCCGGAAACGGTTCGCCGCGCACTCGAGGCGCCGCGCAGGGCCGGCCGCCGAAAATAGCCGCCTACTCTTTCTTCCCCATCGCCTCGATCTGCTTCTGGAGCGCGTCGATCTTCTTCTGCAGATCGGAGAGCGCGTCCTTGCCGCTCTCGTTCGCGGGCGGCGGCGCCGGCTTCGGCTCTGGCGCCGGCCGGGCGGTTTCCTTGGCCGCCTGCCCGGCCATCAGCGGATTGAACGCGCTGAAGGCCTGGTTGAGGAACTCCATGTTGCGCCGGCTCATCTCCTCGAGCGAGCCGAACGGGAACATGCCGCCCAGCGCGTTGTTGATGTAGTGGCGCATGCGCTCCTGGTTCTGCGTGAAGCTCGACATGCTGTGCTCGAGATACTTCGGCACCAGCGCCTGGAGCGAATCGCCGTAGAGCGCGATCAGCTGGCGCAGGAAGCTCACCGGCAGGAGGTTGGTTCCCTTCGCCTCTTCCTCGACGATGATCTGCGTCAGCACCGAGCGGGTGATGTCTTCGTTGGTCTTGGCGTCGTAGACGACGAAATCCTGCGACTGGCGGACCATGCCGGCGAGGTCGTCGAGCGTCACGTAACTGCTGGTGGCGGTGTTGTAGAGGCGCCGGTTCGCGTATTTCTTGATGATGACCGGCTCCGAACTCGCCCGTTCGCTCGCCATGAACGTCTCCCGCTGCGGCCCGCCGCGCGCTCGCGCGCTCGGCGCGGCCAATGGCCCCTCGCCGCGGCATTATTGCACCGCATCCGAGCGTTTCGCAAACGCAATGGGCGGCTTTGCCGCAGCGCCGAAGGGCGCGGCGCTGGTCCGTCGGCGGCCCTGCGCCTATAGTCGCCGCCATGTCCGAGACGCCCGACCTGAAAGCGCTGGCCGAGCGCTATCTCGACCTCTGGGAAGAGCAGTTCTCCGCCGCGGCGGCCGATCCGGCGCTGGCCGCCGCCATGGCGGCATGGCTGGCCCCGTGGCGGGTGCTGGCCGCGGGCGCGATGCCGGGCGGGAAAGCGGGGCCCACATCCGATGAACGCACACCCGGATCCGGCACGAGAGCGCGCGGCCCAAGCGCGGCCGAAACGGCCGGGCCCGCGGCCGCTGGCGCTGCACCTAGCGATGGCGGGCGCGGCCTGGAGCGGATCGTCGAGCAGCTCGACCGCATCGAGCGCCGGCTGGACGCGCTCGAGCGCAAGCGCGCGGGAAAAGGCGGCGCCGCCGGGCCTCGCGGCGGCCGAGCCCGCGGCGCTCGCTGACGCCGTCCGCGCCGCGGCGGCGCGCCGGCTTGCCGCGTTCCTCGACGGACTCGAAGCCTATCGCACGCATGCGTTCGCCCGCGCCGCGCCGGCGGCCGAAACCGTCTGGCGCGGCGGCGGCGCGCGCCTGCTCGACTACGGGCGCGGCGGCGAGACGCACGCGGCGCTGCTCGTGCCCTCGCTCGTCAACCGCTGCTATATCCTCGATCTGCTGCCCGGCCGCAGCCTCGTCGCGTTCCTCGCGGCGCGCGGCATCCGCCCGCTGCTGCTGGACTGGGGCGACATCGAGGGCGAAGAGTACGGCTTCGATCTCGGCGATTTCGTCTTGCGCCGCCTGACACCCGCTTTCGATCGCGCGCGCGTGCTGGCCGAAGGCCGGCCGCTCGCGCTCGCCGGGTACTGCATGGGCGGCAATCTCGCGCTGGCGCTGGCGGTGCGCCGCGCGCGCGAGATCGCCGGGCTCGCGCTGCTGGCGACGCCGTGGGACTTCCACGCCGAGCGGCCCGAGAGCGCCAAGGCGCTCGCCGCCTTCGCCGGGATTCTGATGCCGGGCTTCCGCCATTTGGGCGCGATGCCGCTCGACGTGCTGCAAGGGCTGTTCGCCGGGCTCGACCCGCTGCTCGCCTACAAGAAGTTCCGGCGCTTCGCGGCGCTCGATCCGCGCTCCGACGAGGCGCTGGCGTTCGTCGCGCTCGAAGACTGGCTCAACGACGGCGTTCCGCTGCCCTGGCGCGTCGCCGAGGAATGCCTCGTCGGCTGGTACGGCGAGAACCGGCCCGGCCGCGGCGCCTGGACCGTCGCCGGCACGGCGGTGCGGCCCGAGGCCTTCGCCGGGCCGAGCCTCGCCGTCGTTCCGAACGACGATCGCATCGTGCCGCCCGCCTCGGCGCTGCCGCTGGCGGCGGCGTTGCCGGCCGGCACGACGCTGCGCGCCTCGGCCGGGCATATCGGCATGATGGCCGGCAGCCGCGCCGAGCGCGAATTGTGGGCGCCGCTGGCCGGCTGGATCCGGGCGCGCGGCTGACCCGGCAATTTCGCCGCTGCGCGCCCCCCGTGACTCGGGGCGCCCGCGGCCTATACTCAAGGCCGTCATTGTGCGGCGCGCACAGGCGGGCTGGTGCGCCGCGAAAACCCGCTCGCGAGGAGAAGCCTCATGGCCGACATCGTCATCGCCGCCGCCGCGCGCACGCCGATCGGAACCTTCAACGGCGCGTTCGCCGGCGTGCCCGCGCACAAGCTGGGCCAGGCCGCGATCGCCGAGGCGCTGAAGCGCGCCAAGGTCGAGGCCGGCGACGTGTCCGAGCTCGTGTTCGGCCAGGTGCTGACCGCCGGCGCCGGCATGAACCCGGCCCGCCAGGCGGCGATGGCGGCCGGCATCCCCAAGGAGAAGACCGCGTTCGTCGTGAACCAGGTGTGCGGCTCGGGCCTGCGCGCGGTGGCGCTCGGCTACCAGGCGATCAAGGCCGGCGACAGCGACATCGTCGTGGCCGGCGGCCAGGAGAGCATGAGCCTCTCGCCGCACTGCACGCATCTGCGCGCCGGCACCAAGATGGGCAACGCCGAGCTCGTCGACACGATGATCAAGGACGGGCTCTGGGACATCTTCAACGGCTACCACATGGGTGTCACGGCCGAGAACGTCGCGCGCGAGTGGCAGATCACGCGCGAGCAGCAGGATCAGTTCGCGCTCGCCTCGCAGCAGAAGGCCGAGGCCGCGATCAAGGCCGGCCGGTTCAAGGACGAGATCGTCGGCATCACGCTCGAGACGCGCAAGGGCCCGCAGACGATCGACACCGACGAGCATCCGCGCCCCGGCACGACGCTCGACGCGCTCGCCAAGCTCAAGCCCGCCTTCGCCAAGGACGGGACGGTGACGGCCGGCAGCGCCTCCGGCATCAACGACGGCGCCGCGGCGCTGGTGCTGATGAGCGCCGCCGAGGCGGCGAAGCGCGGCGTGAAGCCGCTCGCGCGCATCGCCTCCTGGGCCACCGCCGGCGTCGACCCGAAGGTGATGGGCTCGGGGCCGATCCCGGCCTCGCGCGCGGCGCTCAAGAAGGCCGGCTGGTCGGCCGCCGATCTCGACCTCGTCGAGGCCAACGAGGCGTTCGCGGCGCAGGCCTGCGCCGTGAACAAGGATCTCGGCTGGGACACGGCGAAGGTGAACGTGAACGGCGGCGCTATCGCGCTCGGCCATCCGATCGGCGCCTCGGGCGCGCGTATTCTCGTGACGCTGCTCTACGAGATGCAGAAGCGCAACGCCAAGAAGGGCCTCGCCACGCTCTGCATCGGCGGCGGCATGGGCATCGCGATGTGCGTGGAGCGCTGAGGCGCTATCCGGCGCGGCACGATTCGTTGGCGGCCGCGGCGATCGCGCGGTTGAGCGCGCGGAACAGGCGCTCGGAGACGCGTTCGTAGGCTTCGCCCGCGGCGCCCGCGAAGGTCTGGTCGTTCCACGAGCCCATGCCGCCGAACACCGAGGCGTGCTGGCAGGCGTCGAGCACGGCGAGCGCGTCGGCGCCGAGCGTGCCCTCGGGCGCGAGGTCGCGGTGGAAGCCGCGCGGCGCGGCGGGCGCGCCGGCGAGCGCGGCGCGCGCTTGCGCGAAGTTTCCCGCGAAGCCGCCGCTGTCGTTTCGCTCGGCGAAGGCGTGGATGTCGGCGAGCGCCGCCGACAGTTCCGCGCGCGCCGCAGCGAGCGTGTCGGCGTCCGCCGGCGCCGGCGCCGCCGCACGCACATAGGTGACGCGCCAGATGCGCTGGCCGGGCGCCTGCCGGTTCCAGACCTGCCAATAGCCCTGCCACGCCTCGCCGGCGCCGCCTTGCCGCAGCGCGCCGATCGTCCACACCTCGCCGCCGCCGACGAAGCCGGCCGTCATCCGGTCGGAGCCGAGCGGCCGATCCTGCGCCGCCCGCCCGAGCCGCAGCCCCGCGAAGCCGCCGCGCGCGAGCCACGCAAACCACGCATCGGGCGACTCGGCCAGCGGCGCGGCCGCGCCGCCCGGCGCCGCCTCGGCGAAGCCGACGGTCTCGCAGAAGCGCGCGGTCGAATTGCCGTGGAAATAGATCCCGCGCCGCCCGCCCAGCACGGCGTTGCCGTGGCAGACGAGCGCCACGCATTGCGCGACCGGCCCGTTCATCGGTCAGCGGTTGTCGCGCTCGCGGCGCGGCTCGCGTTCGCGCCTCTCGCGCGGGCGCGGGAAGCCGGCGTTGAAATAGGCCTTGCGGGATTCGGCGGGCAGCGCGGCGGCGATCCGGAGCAGCGTGGCGTTGGCGTGATCGAACATCGCGTTGGCCTTGTCGCGGAACGCGGCCACCGCGTCGGC
>JAEULD010000301.1 GCA_016792765.1 Candidatus Odyssella sp. | reverse complement strand
TTTTCGGGCGACGGGGAGCGCGGCTGGCGGCGCAAGATCGACACTTGGCACCGATCACGCATTGGGACAGCGCTCCTTGATCCGTCGAGCGAACGCCTTGGCGCCGAAGCATCTCAGCCGCATCGTTCCCGATCTCGTCGCGATTCGCACGATGCCACTCAAGACTCCGAACTCGGGAGCAAGCTCCAGAATGTCGGCCAGCGAGATGGACAGAGAGTAGTCGCCTGTGTGAACCGCCCTGTTGATGGCGTTCGGGCTGAAGGTCAGGTCGCTCGGCATCAGACGAACGGTCCCGCCGACCCATAGGCCCCCATAGAATTTGCGAAAGCCCATGAGAACGGCCTCGATTGCGGTCGTGTCCGCATCGATGCCGAGCGCTCTGGCGGCGGCGGAGTAGATCCGCAAGTCGGCTTCAGCGGCTGGGATAAGGACATTGCACATCTTCTCTGCGATGGCCGTTTCGGGCATCGCGATCCGATCAGCACGCGGTTCGGCCTCGTGCATTTCGCTTGCGCGAGCGTCGCCTTTCCCTTGCGCCGGGGCGCCGATGTCCGTGGACTTCATTGACTTCACTGCTGCGTTCCGATTTGCGATTCAGATCAATATCGCGCCAACGATCCTGATTCGACTCGGCGCTACGTCGCCAAAGCCCCAAAGGACGAATACCGCGCCAATGAGGAGCAGCGGGATTGCATGCGAACTCGTTTGGAGAAACCGGGTCAGTGTCGAACGAGTTGTGGCAAGGGCATTTCTTCGCCCGACCGCACGGCGCGATGAAATGCGCGAAGCGGCTCAACGCCGCTCTTGAAAAATTCCCTATCTGTTCCATCTCCCGCCCCATGGCCCCTATCGGGGCCACACGGCGTCGCGCGTTCGTGCGGGGTCGTGCGGGGCTTTGGATGAGCGAGATGCGGCATGCGCGCGGCGTTGTTGGAAGATGCCGAGAGTTTGCGGGTCGGCGCCGCCGCGGTTAGGCGCCGCAGGCGCGGGCGGGCGGGCCCTTGCCCGAAGCTTGCATCGCCGCTGCCCGGTCTTGCACGCCGGATGCCCGCGAATGCATACGGAAGCCTACCAAAGCCAGCGTCGACATCTCCCACGGGTGGCGCGGCAGGTTGCCGGATGTCGACACCGATGTTCACGCGCACGTTGACGGATGTTGACGAATGTTGACGAAAGTCGACATCTCGCACCCCTCCCCCGTCGATGCGCCGGCGCCGCGCTCGGCGCGGCGTGTCCTTCCCCCGCATGGGCGGAAGGCTTCCCGTTGCGCGCGCGGAATCGGTCGATTCTTCGGCGCGCTGGCATGAAAAGCCAAGAAAAGCCAAGGTCCACCTTGGCTTTTGCCTTGGCCCACCTTGGCTTTCCTTGGCTTTCCGGGCCGGAGAAAGCCAAGGAAAGCCAACCAAAGCCAAGAAAAGCCAAGGGGTGCGCGAACCTACTGCGCGCAGGCTTCGAGCACGCGGCGGAGACTGGCGTCCTTGGGCGCGATCGTCGCGGCCACGGTGCCGGTCGCCAGCGGGAACTCGATCGCCACCGCGTCGTGCCGGAGCCACGCCGCCGCGCGCGAGATTTCGCGCGCGCGCTCGGCCGTCGTCATCGGCAGCTCGAGGATGCTGGCGATGTCGTCCTGGTGCTCGCGGAACAGAAGGCCCGTCTGCGGCGGCTGGCCGTCGATGCGGACCGCGGCGCGCACGCCGAACGAATCCTCGCCGCCGGCGCGGAACGCGACTCCGGCGAGCGTCTTGCGGTCGAAGCCGCGCGCATAGGCGCGGAGGCGCCGGTCGCGGCCGACCGCCCGGCACTCGAACGCGATCTCGACCGCGAGCGTGCCGCCCGGCGCGCCGTCGGGCGCGCCGAAGATCGCGCGCGCGCGGAACAGCCGCTCCTCGGTGGCGCGGTCCTGCGTTTCGGCGAAAGACCAGAGCGTGACCTGGGGCCGCGCGGCCTCGGGCGGCAGGCGCTCGGCTTCGGGCTTGCGCTCGGCTTCCTCGGGTCCGCCCACGTTTTCGTCGGGCGGCTTCGCGTCCTCGGCGCGCTTCGGCTCCGCCGCGCGGCGTTCCTCGGCCGCCTTGCGCTCCGCTTCGGCCCGCTGCGCTTCGGTCCGCTGCGTCTCGGCCCGCTGCGCTTCGGCGCGTCGCGCCGCATCTTCGGCGGCCTTGCGATCGGCCTCCTGCTGGCGCGCCTCCGCGGCGCGTTTCGCGTCGGCGGCGTTGCGCTGCGCCTCCTCCATGCTGCGCCGCTCGGCGCCGGCCTTGAGCGCGGCTTCGGCGCGCGCGGCGCGCTCCTCGGCCGCCTTGCGCTCGGCTGCGAGCCGCTCGCGCTCGCGTTCGAACGTGCGGCGTTCCTCGCCGGCCATGCGCTCGAGCTCCGCGCGCGCGGCCTTCTCCTCGGCGATCCTGCGCTCGGCCTCCTCGCGCAGCAGCCGTTCGGCCGAAAGGCCGCGCTCGGCCTCGATGCGCTTGCGCCGGTCGTCGGCGGCGGGAGCGTTCGCGCGTTCGGCCGGGCGCTCCGCCGAGGCCGCGCGCGGCGCGCGCCGCACCGTTTCGGCCACCAGCGGATGACCGGCTTCGGCGGCCGGCTTGCCCGGCGCCGGGATGAACACGGGCGGATAGACCGCGCGCAGGATCACGTCGGCGCGGTCGGGCGCCGTCACCATCAATTGCAGCACGAAGCCCGCCTCGCCCTCGACCTTGTAGACCGGCTCGCGCGACTTCGCCGACAGCACGAGATTGAAGCGGTGGTCGATCAGGTGGCCGCGCTTCAGCGACTGGCCGGCCTCGACCTGCGCGTATTCGGCCTCCGTCAATTGCACGAGGCGCGCGCCGCCCCACACGGCGATCACCGAATCGGCCGCGGGCGCGTCGCCGGCCGCCTTCCTGAACGCCAGCACCGCGGCGCCGCCGCCGAAGCGCTCGCCGATCGCCTGCACGATGCCGTCGAACGCCTCGCGCTTCAGCGGATAGCCGCGCCGGCTCGAGATCGCGTAGACGATGCGGCCGTCGGCGTCGATGTTGTAGCCGGTCGTTTTCGCGTAGACGACGTCGTCCTTCTTCTCGTCGACGCTGCCGGACACGCACCATTTGAGCCCGGCGAACACGCTCGGCGCGCAGATGCCCATGCGCGCGGCGTGATCCGCATGCGCATCGAGCAGCGCGATGCCGTCGACCTTGAACGAGGCGCGGATGCGCTGCGCGGCGGGATCCGCGAGCGGATCGGTTTCGGCGCTGGCCATGCCGGCCCAGGACAGAAGCGCGGTCGCGAGGGCGAACGTTGCGGCGGATTTCGAAACCATGCGTCCCCTTGGCCAATCCGGTTCGCGCCGCATGCCGCGGTGCGTCGCTGCAAGCCCCGCCTCCTGTTCCTCCGTCCGTTTTCGCGGCGTCGGCGTCTCCCCGCCAGAGGTTCTAAGTGCATGGCGCCCGCTTCGCCAGACCCAAATTGGGTTAGCGCGCGCGCCGTGCGCGATCTTGGCGGAAAATCCACCACGACCGTCTCCCATAACTTTACGATAGACGCGCGACGGTCGCCGATCGGAATTCGCCGTGCGCCGCTATGGCCGCGCGTAATCCTGCGGCGACAGCAGGAACCGGTCCGCCGCTTCGAAGATCGGCGCGCCGAACGCCTTCATGTCGCTGCGGCGCTGGCCGGAAATCGCCGGCGACGCCTCATAGCCGGCGAGCGCCGCCGTGCGCGCCGCGGCATCGGGCCACGACATCAGCGTTCCGATGCGCGGCAGCTCCGCGCCCGAGACGAAATCGAACCCGATCTTGAGCGCGGCGCCGCCCTTCTCGAGCGCCGGGCGATCCGCGGCCAGGAACGAGGCGCGCGCCTGCGGCCCCTGCGTCACGGCGATGCGTTGCAGCCACAGCTCGTCGACGCCCGCGCCCATCAGGGAATCCGGCGCGACCGCGATCTCCGGCCACGCGGCGAGCAGCGCCACGTCGATGCCGGTCACGAACTGCACCGACGCGCCGGTGCCGCGCACCTTCTGCCAGCGCGGCGCGAACTCGGCCCACGCCTTCTCGCGCGCCGCGTAGTCGCGCCAGGCGATCATCCACACGAACCGCGGCAGCGCCGGCCCCGCGGTCGCCTCCCAGGCGCCGACCGGATGCGGCATGCCGAGCTCCCGGAACAGCGGGATGACGCGCGCCGCCATGCGCTCGTGCATCGCGTCCATCCAGCCGGCGGCGATGCGATAGAGGCGAAGCTCGTAGAGCATGGCGTTTTCCCCGGCGCGCGGGCGCGCGCGATCGTCGTCCCCGGCCGCGACGATGTTGCGGAGCGCGCGGCCGCGCAAGGCCTGCGCCCGCATGGCGCGCCCGCGACGAAAAAAGCCGGCCCCGTTTCCGGGGCCGGCTTCCGTGTTACGCGACGCCGCGCCCGGCGCGGCTTCGGCCGATCACGCGCTGTAGTACATCTTGTACTCGATCGGGTGCGGCTGGTGCTCGAACGCGTAGACCTCTTCCCATTTGAGATCGATGTAGCTGTCGATCAGGTCGTCGGTGAACACGTCGCCCTTCTTCAGGAACGCGCGGTCCTTGTCGAGCTCGTTGAGCGCCTCGCGCAGCGAGCCGCACACGGTCGGAACCTTGCGCAGTTCTTCCGGCGGCAGGTCGTAGAGGTTCTTGTCGATCGGGTCGCCCGGGTGGATCTTGTTCTGGATGCCGTCGAGACCCGCCATCAGCATCGCCGAGAAGGCGAGGTAGGGGTTCGACAGCGGATCCGGGAAGCGCACCTCGACGCGCTTGCCCTTGGGGTTCGACACCACCGGGATGCGGCACGAGGCCGAGCGGTTGCGCGCCGAGTAGGCGAGCAGCACCGGCGCCTCGAAGCCCGGGATCACGCGCTTGTAGCTGTTCGTCGTCGAGTTGGTGAACGCGTTGATCGCGCGCGCGTGCTTGATGATGCCGCCGATGTAGTAGAGCGCCATCTCGGAGAGATCGGCGTAGCCGTTGCCGGCGAAGAGCGGCTTGCCGTCCTTCCAGAGCGACTGGTGCACGTGCATGCCCGAGCCGTTGTCGCCGTAGACCGGCTTCGGCATGAACGTCGCCGTCTTGCCCCATTTGTGCGCGACCATCTGCACGCAGTATTTGTAGGCGATCATCGCGTCGGCGCACTTCACGAGCTTGCCGAACTTCAGGCCCAGCTCGTGCTGCGAGGCGGCGACCTCGTGGTGGTGCTTCTCGGTCTCGAAGCCCATCTGCTCGATCATCGCCAGCATTTCCGAGCGCATGTCCTGCGCGCTGTCGATCGGCGGCACCGGGAAATAGCCGCCCTTGACCGGCGGCCGGTGGCCCATGTTGCCCGCCTCGTACTCGGCGCCGGTGTTGTAGGGGCCCTCTTCCGAGTCGATCTTGAAGAAGACGTGGTTCATGGCGACGTCGAAGCGCACGTCGTCGAACACGAAGAACTCGGCCTCCGGCCCCATGAACACCGTGTCGGCAAGGCCGGTCTGCTTGACGTAAGCCTCTGCGCGCTTGGCGATCGAGCGCGGGTCGCGCGTGTAGCCCTGGCCGGTCGAAGGCTCGATCACGTCGCAATACATGACCATCGTCGGCTGCGCCGTGAACGGATCCATCGTCACCGTCTCGGGGTCCGGCATCAGCGTCATGTCGGATTCGTTGATCGCCTTCCAGCCGGCGATCGAGGAGCCGTCGAACATGATCCCGTCCGTGAACGCGGATTCGTCCATCGTCCGCGGCACCTGCGTGACGTGCTGCCACTTGCCGCGCGGATCGGTGAACCGGAGGTCGACGTACTGGACGTCCTTGTCCTTCATCATCTGGATGACGTCTTTGGCCGTGGTCATGGGTCTTGCTTCCCCTTGCTGAGATTTCGGAACGGTTGTCGGGACGAGCGGCGCCGAATGCGAGGCGCGAAACGGCGCAGGCGGGAGGCGCTACACCGCCTCGTTGCCGCGCTCGCCGGTGCGGATGCGGATCACGTCGTCCACCGTGCTGATGAAGATCTTGCCGTCGCCGATGCGGCCGGTCTTGGCGGCCTGCATGATCGCCTCGACGGCGCGGTCGACCATCGAATCCTCGAGCACGACCTCGATCTTCACCTTGGGCAGGAAATCGACGACGTATTCTGCGCCGCGGTAGAGCTCGGTGTGCCCCTTCTGCCGGCCGAAGCCCTTCGCTTCGGTGACGGTCAGGCCCTTGATGCCGAGATCGTTGAGCGCTTCCTTCACCTCGTCGAGCTTGAACGGCTTGATGATCGCTTCGATCTTTTTCATTGATCGCCTTGGATGATGTGGGCGCGGCCCGACCTTCGCCCGGCCGCCGCGGCTGCTAAAGATGCACGGACCATGCCAAGGATTGAGCGCCGCATGATTCCGCGCAACGCCTTCGCTTCGCAAGTCCATTCTGGCGCAAACTTAGGCCGAATTCTGCTCGAAAATCGGGCATCTGGCCTATTTTATCGGCGTTTTGCCGCTCGGCAACCCGTCAGCCGAGGGATTTGCGAATGCGCGCCAGTGCCTCGCGAATATTCTCGGCACTGTTTGCATAGGAAAAGCGCAGATACCCCTCGCCATGCGCGCCGAAGGCGGTGCCGGCGATCGTGGCGACCCCGGCCTCGGTGAGGAAGAGGTCTTGCAGCGTGCGCGCGTCCTTGTTCGTGCGCACGATGTTGGGGAACGCGTAGAACGCGCCGCCCGGCTCGACGCAGGAGACGCCGGGAATGCCGTTGAGGCCGTCGACGATGATCCGCCTGCGCTCGGCGAAGGCTTTCCGCATGGCCTCGACCGAGTCCTGCGGCCCTTCGAGCGCGGCGATGCCGGCGAATTGCGCGGCGGCGTTGACGCAGGAGTGGCAGTTGATCGCGAGCCGCTCGGCGTCGCCGACCAGCGATTTCGGCCACACGCTCCAGCCGAGCCGCCAGCCGGTCATCGCGTAGGTCTTGGACCAGCCGTCGAGCACGATGAGCCGGTCGGCGATCTCGGGATAGCGGAACAGCGTCGCGTGCTCGCGGCCGTCGAACAGCAGCCGGTGATAGATCTCGTCGGACATGATCGCGACCTGCGGATGCCGCTCGAGGCCCTTCACGAGCTTGTCGATCTCGCTCTTCGGCACGACGCCGCCGGTGGGATTGGCCGGGCTGTTGAGGATCATGAGGCGCGTCCGGGGCGTGATCTGCGCCAGCACCTGGTCGGCGTCGAACGCGAAGCCGGTCTTCTCGAGCAGCGCGATCGGCACCGGCTTGGCGCCGCTGAACTTGATGACCGATTCGTAGATCGGGAAGCCGGGGTTCGGATACATGATCTCGGCGCCGGGCTCGCCGAACATCAGGATCGCGAAGAACATCGTCACCTTGCCGCCGGGCATGATGAGCACGCGATCCGGCCCGACCTCGACGCCGTGCTGGCGCCGGATGTAGGCCGCCACCGCCTCGCGGCATTGCGGAATGCCGGCGGCCGGCGTGTAGCCGTGATGCCCGTCGCGCAGCGCCTTGGCCGCCGCCTCGACGATGTGCGGCGGCGTTTTGAAATCGGGCTGGCCGATGCCGAGGTTGATGACGTCCTTGCCCTGCCGGCGCAGCGCCTCGGCGCGCGCCAGCACCTCGAACGCGGATTCGGTGCCGAGCCGCGCCATGCGCTCGGCCGGCTGAAGCTTCGCGGCGATGCCGTGCATTCTTGTTCCCTCCCGGTGGCGGCGGATTATAAGGAACGGCCGCGGGTGGCAAGGCCGTGCTCCGCCCGCAGCGCAGACCGTCGGCGCAGCGCATGGCGCGCCGGCCGGCGCTTTGGGGGATACGACATTGAAGATCGCGCTCTACGATTGGTCGCCGTCGCCGTTCTGCCTCAAGGTCCGGGCGATCCTCGACTACAAGCGCGTGCCCTATACGCGCATACCCGCGCTCGGCCCGGCCGCGCTCAAGGTGCGGCGGCGCGGCGGCGTCGGGAAATTCCCCGCGCTCGACGTCGACGGCCGCCTCGTCGTCGATTCCACCGACATCGCGCACGAGATCGAGCGGCTGTTTCCCGAGCCGGCGATCCTGCCGGCTGCGCCGCGCGAACGTGCGCTGTGCCACGCGCTCGAGGATTGGGCCGACGAATCGCTCTATTTCCTCGGCCTCTATTGCCAGTGGTGGGACCCCGCCGGGGCGAAGATGGTGCCGCAGGCTTTCGGCCGCAGCCTGCTCGGGCGCGCGGCGTATCTCTGGTTTCGCCGCGTGGTGCGCCGGCAGCTCGTCGGCCAGGGCACGGCCCGGAAATCGCCCGCGCACGTCCGCGCCGACCTCGCCCGCGCGATCGACGCGATCGAAGGGCTCGTGGCACCCGGTCCGTTCCTGCTGGGCGACCGGCCGTATCTGTGCGACTTCGCGCTGCTCGGGCAGCTCGTCTACATGTCGCGGCCGCCCGCCTCGCGCGCCGCGCTGGAGGGCAAGCCCGCGATCCAGGCCTATCTCGACCGGATGCGCGCGCTGCGCGGCGCTTCCGCCGAAAAGCAGGGCCGCTGAGGCCGGACGGCCGGCGCGGCGGCGCGCCTCACTCCGGCGGCGCGATCCTGGCGCGCGTCTCGGCCGAGACGGCGGCGAGCGCCGCGGCGAGCCCCGACTGGCCGAAGGCCTGAAGCGCCTGCGTCTTGGCCCGCACCGCGGCCATCGCCCGCTCGAGCCGCATGCGGTCCAGCGGCTCGGCGCGCATCGCGGCGAACATCTCGCGCCGTGCCGCGCGCAATTCGTCGAGCGCCTTGAAGCCCTCCTCGCGCCGCGCGATCAGGTCGGCGGCGACGGCGCGCCTTATCTCGCGCGGGAACCGCTCGGCGAGCTGCAGGACCGAGCGGTCGAAGCCGGCCAGGCGCTCCCGGAAGCCGACGCCCGCCGCGATCAGGCCGGCGCCGAAGAAGTTCAACGCCAGCGACACCACGAGCACGGCGACGAGGACGATTGCGGTGCGGCCGCGGATCGTCATGGCATGGCCTCGATCTCGGTCAGCTCGCCGGCCGTCAGCGCGAGCAGATTCGCCGAATGGTCGGGGCCGCCGATCGCGTGCCCGACGAGAAAGCCGGCCATCAGCGCCGCCGCGGCGGTCGAGCCGGACCAGGCGAAGAGACGGCCGAGGCCGAAGACGCGCTCCGGCGGCGCAGCGTCCAGTCCGGCGAGAATGCGCGCGGCGAGCGCGCCGCCGGCAGCAGGCGCAGCCGTGCCGGCCGCGATCGCGGCGTCGAGCCGCTCCGCTTCGTCGAACAGCGCCCGCGCCGCCTCGCTCTCGGCCAGCAGCGCCTCCGCCGCAGTCCGTCGCCCGGCAGGCCAATGCCGCGGGTTCGCGCCATGCGCCAGCAGCAGGGTCTCGAATTCCTCGATCGTCATCGCCGTTCCTCCGCCCGTTTCGCGCCCGCCGCCCTGCGGCGGTCCGCGCCACCAGAGTCCGTGTCCGCTGCAGGGCGGGCCCCCACCGGCCCGTCCTGCATGCGTTCGCGCGCCCGCTCGCGCAGCGTGCGCCGCGCGCGCACCAGCAATTGCTCGGCCGCGCCCGCGCTGACGCCGAGCGCCGCGCCGATCTCGGCCGTGCCCTTCTCCGCCTGCACGGCCAGCAGCAGCGCCGCGCGCTGCTTTTCCGGCAGGGCGAGAATGTCGCGCCGCACCGCCTCCAGCTCGCTGCGCTGGACGGCGCGGTCGGCCGCGTCCGGCGCCTCGTCCGCGGGCTCCGCGACGGCGTCGAGGCTCAGCCAGGAGCGCACGCGCCGGCGGCGCGAGAGATCGATGCAGCGGTTGACGGCGACGCGGTAGATCCAGGTGCCGAACCGCGCCCGTCCGCGCTGCCAGTTCGCGGCCTCGCGCCAGGCGGCGAGGAACGCCTGCTGGGTCACGTCGTCGGCGTCGGCGGCGTTGCCGCTGAAGCGCAGCGCCACCGCGCGCACGCGCTGCGCGTGGCGTGTCACGAGCAGCGCGAAGGCCCGCCGGTCTCCGGCGGCGGCACGCGACATCAGCGTGTCGTCGTCCTCCGAATCCACGTCGGGCCTGCCCTCCATCGACCGCGGAGCGACCGGTGCCCCGGCACCCCGCGGCGCGCGACGGGGCCGCCATACCACGGCCGGCGACGCGTGGCACCGCCCTCGGAGGCAAGACCGGCCACGAGCGCCCAGGATGCCGCCCGAAGCATCGGTCTCGTCACCTCGGGCAACCTTTCGCACCGCTTCCCGCCTGCCGCGACGAGGATGCCGCGACACTGCTGGTACGCGCGGGGCGGCCCGCTCCTACGGCGGGCGTCGGCACCCGCTCGGGCGTGGGGTCAGTCGCGAAGGATCACGACCGCCTTGCCGACCAGCGTGCCGCTGTCGAGCCGGTCATGCGCCTCGGCGACCTGATCGAGCCGGAAGCGCGCGCCGATGTGCGGCTCGAGCGCGCCGTCGGACAGCGCGCGGCCGATGTCGCCGACCGACTGGTCCTTGAGCGCCTGCGGCAGGCGATAGATGTAGATCCAGCGCAGCGTGACGGCGTTGCGCAGCAGCGCCAGCAGCGGCGCGGAAATCGCCGCGTCGGCGCGGTCCATCGCGTAGATCGAGACGACGCCGTTGACCTTCAGCACCTCGAGCGCGGTGGCGAAATTCTGCTCGGGCGAGATTTCGACGATGCGGTCGACGCCGCGATTGCCGGTCAGCGCCATGATGCGCGCCGCCACGTCCTCGCGCTTGCGGTCGATGACGTGGTCGGCGCCGGCCGCGCGCGCGGCCGTCTCCTGTTCCGCACGGCTCACCGTCGCGATCACATTGGCGGCGCCGCCCCATTTGGCGAGCTGGATCGCCGCGTTCCCGACCGCGCCCGCTCCGCCGGGCACGAGGACGTCGAGGCCGCCAATGGGCCCGTCGGCGAACAGCGCGCGATGCGCGGTCATGTAGGGAATGCCGAGCGCGGCGCCGGCTTCAAACGAGACCGCTTGCGGCAACGGCAGCGCCTGGCGCGACGGCACCACCGCGTATTCGGCGGCCGTGCCGATCGCGCGGCCGTGCTGCGTCTCGTAGAGCCACACGCGCTCGCCGATGCGCGCGCCGGGGACGCCGGCGCCGATCGCGTCGATCACCCCGGCGCCGTCCTGGTGCGGCACGACGCGCGGAAACTCCATCGGCATGCCGCCGTAGCCGGTGCGCCGCTTCACGTCGGACGGATTGATCCCCGACGCGTGGATGCGCACGCGCACCTCGCCCGGCCCGGGCTGCGGCCGCGCCATGCGCCCGGTCTGCAACACCTCGCGCGCCGGCCCCTGCCGCTCGTACCACACCGCGCGCATGTCGTCGGCCGTCATGTCTCCCTCCCGAGCTTTGCGCCGGGATAGCCGCCGCGGCCGTGCGCATCAAGCGACCCCCGCGCATCGCGCCTGTGCGGCGCGCGGGCTTTGTGGTTTAACGGCGCCCTCGGCGCCATTCGGACGACCATGAAACCGGCCAACTCCATCTTCGCCAGCGTCGGCACCTCGATCTTCGAGGTGATGTCGCGGCTCGCCATCGAGCACAAATCGGTCAACCTCGGACAGGGCTTCCCGGACGGGAACGGCCCCGACGACGTGCGCGCGTTCGCCCATACGGCGCTCGACGACCGGCCGAACCAGTACCCGCCGATGATGGGCGTGCCCGAGCTGCGCCAGGCCGTGGCCGCGCACGACAAGCGCTTCTACGGGCTCGACGTCGACTGGCAGACGGAGGTGCTCGTCACCTCGGGCGCCACCGAGGCGCTCAACGACTGCATCAAC
>JAEULD010000274.1 GCA_016792765.1 Candidatus Odyssella sp. | reverse complement strand
CGGCTACGGCTATCTTTCGGATTTCCCGGTCGAGCGCATCTACCGCGACGTGCGCGTCTGCCAGATCTACGAAGGGACGAGCGAGGTTCAGAAGATCATCATCGGGCGCGCGCTCGGGGCGACCTGACCCGCCGCATTGTGCCGACACATTCGCATTCGCGAATTCATGGCTGCCGTGCCGCCGCGGCGCTTGATCGCGTGCGGAAGGCGGCTAAAACACGGGTCTTGTCGTCACGAGTGAAGGGCCTGCCCGCCGCCCCCTGCGAGGATGCAGGGCTGCGCCCGTCGGCGGGTGAGGTGCCATGAACGCCGTACCCCATTTCCGCCGCAACCTCAGCCTGCTGGCGGTTTGCTGGTCGATCGTCGCAATCACCAACATGCTGAACGTCAGCGCCTCGGCGCTGGTCGGCCACATGCTGGCGGAGAACAAGGCGCTGGCCACGCTGCCGATCGCGCTGCAATGGGTCGGCATCGCGCTCTGCACGGTTCCCGCCTCCTACGTGATGAGCCGCATCGGGCGGCAGGGCGGCTTCATCATCGCCGGCGTCGTGGTGTGTGCCGGGGCGGGCTTCGCCATTCTCGGCATCTACGAGCGCGCTTTTGGCATCTACTGCGTGGGCTCGCTGCTGCTCGGCGCGGGGCAGGGCTTCGCCTGGTACTATCGCTTCGCCGCCGCCGAGGCGGCGCCCGCGCAGTGGAAGAGCCGCGCGATCTCGCTGGTGCTTGCCGGGGGCGTCATCTCGGGCCTCGTCGGGCCGTCGATCGCCGATTACTCGAAAGACATGCTGGCGCCCGTCGTGTTCGCCGGGGCTTTCGTCTCGATCATCGTTTTGCAGGCGCTGGTGATCGCGCTGCTGCTGTTCATCCGAATCCCGCGGCCCGCGCCGATGCGTTTCACGGGCGGTCGGCCGCTGCTCGAGATCGCGCGCCAGCCGAAATTCATCGTCGCGGCGCTGGCCGGCGTCGTCGCCTATTCCGGCATGGTCATGCTGATGTCGGTGACGCCGCTGGCGATGCAGATCTGCGGCCTCGATTTCTACCAGACGACGTCGGTCATCCAGTGGCACGTTTTCGGCATGTACGTGCCCGCGTTCTTCACCGGGCACCTCATCCGCCATTTCGGCGTCTACAAGGTGATGCTGGCGGGCGGATGCGCGATGGCCGCCTGCATCCTGATCGGGTCGCTCGGCCAGACCTACATCCACTTCTGGGCCGCGCAGACCTTGCTCGGCGTCGGCTGGAACTTCCTCTATGTCGGCGCCACGACGCTGCTGACCGAAACCTACACGGTGGAAGAGCGCGCGAAGACCCAGGCGCTCAACGAGCTGCTCGTCTTCGTCGTCACGGGGCTCGCGATCTTCTTCTCGGGCCAGATGCTGCACAATGTCGGCTGGACCGCCGTGAACCTCGGCGCCCTGCCGCTCGTGCTGCTCACGCTCGGCGCCACCACCTGGCTCTGGCTGAAGTTGCGCAAGCCGGACTCCAAGGTCGGCGATACGCCCGTCGAGGCCGCGGCGAAATAGCGCCGCCCGCTCAGAACCTGAGGTCCATCACGACCGGGCAGTGGTCGCTCGCCTTGGGGCGGTCCCAGCCGATGCGCGGATAGCGCGGGCCCATGTAGCGCTCGGCGCGATAGGGCAGGCCCGTGCGCAGGATGCGGGGCACGGTGTCCTGATTCTTGCGCGCGAGCGCCGGCGAGAGCAGCAGGTAGTCGAGCTGGCGATAGGCGCGCTCGTCGGGAAAGAAATGCGTCCAGCGATCCCTGGGATCGGCGATGCGCTTGATCGCATCGACGGCGAAGCCGCCGTCGAGCAGCGGCGCCAGCGCATGGCGGCCGTCGGGAGCGCCGTCCTCTTCGGTGTAGTCGTTGAGGTCTCCGGCGACGACCCAGTCCGCGGCGGCGGGGTCGGGAAACCGCCGTTCGACGATGCGCCGCACCGCGAGCGCCTCCGCCTCGCGCCACGGCCGCGTCTTCTCGCGCTCGGGATTCATCGACTTGAAATGGCAGACGAAGACCGGCAGCACCTTCTCGCCGGCCTGTACGTGCACCTCGAGGCAGTCGCGCTTGAAGATGCGGTCACGCGTCGATTCGACGATCTTGGGTTTGTCGACGTGCAGCTCGTCCCAGCGCAGCGCCTGATGGGTGACGATGCGCTCGAGCGGGAACCGGCTCATCACCGCCACGTCGATGTGCCGCCCGTCATTGCCCTCGATCAGCACCGAATGCTGGTAGTCGAGCTCGGTCATGCGGCGCAGGTAGCGGTCGTGGAACGCGCGCAGGCCGCGCATGCTCTCCACTTCCTGCAGGCAGACGACGTCGGCGGCGCCGTCGCGGATCGCGAGCGCGGTCATCACGCGCATTTCGTCGTTCAGGATGTTCCAATAGGTGCGGACGAGCTCGGCGCGCGCGGCCGGCTCCTCCGCATCCATCAGCGTGGCGAGACTCGCCTCGGTCTCCCGGTCGAACTCGAACCGGAGCAGCATGTTCTCGACGTTGAAGGTCATGAGCCGGAGGCGCATGCGATTCCCTCCAACATCGGGCGCCGCGTTACTTCTCGTCCTTGATCGGGTTCGAGAGGAGGCCGACGCCCTCGATCTCGACCTCGCACACGTCGCCGTCCTTCATCCACAGCGGCGGCTTGCGCGCGAAGCCGACGCCGGCCGGCGTGCCCGACACGATGAGATCGCCGGGCTCCAGCGTCATCGCCTCGGAGGCGGTCGAGACCAGCGTCGCGATGTCGAAGATCATGTCGCGCGTGTTGGCGTTCTGCACGACCTGGCCGTTCAGCCGCGTCTTGAGCTGGAGGCCGATGGCGCCGGCGGGCAGCTCGTCGGACGTGACGAAATCGGGGCCGATCGGGCCGGTGGCGTCGAAGTTCTTGCCCATCAGCCACTGCGTGCTCTTGAACTGGTAGTCGCGGAGCGAGCCGTCGTTAAACACGGTGTAGCCGGCGACGTACGACAGCGCCTTGTCCTTGGCGATGTAGCGCCCCTTCTTGCCGATGACGGCGACGAGTTCGCCCTCGTAGTCGAACTGCTCGGATACGTGCGGACGGATCATCGGCGCGTTGTGGCCGATCAGCGTCGTCGCGAAGCGGTTGAACAGCACCGGATAGGTGGGCGCGTTCTTGTAGGGGCTCTCCGCCGCATGATCGACGTAGTTGAGGCCGACGCAGATGATCTTGGGCGGCCGGGCCACCGTGGGCAGGTAGGTGATCTTGCCCTTCACGAGCGCCTTGGCCTTGGCAGACTTGGCCGCGGCCTTGGCGGCCGCGAGGCCGCCCTTGGCCGCCAGCAGCGCGGCCAATTCGCGCGGCAGTTTCGGCGCCGCCACCGCCAGATCGATCAAGTCCTCGCCCCGACGGACCGCCAGGCCCGGTCCGTCCTTGCGCTTGAACGCAACGATGCGCATCGTTTTTCCCCTTCGGTAATGTAGGCTGTTCCCGGCCGTGACCTAGGCAGAGGTGGGCCTCGAGATCAAGCGTTTCCGTGGCCCGCTGCGCTTGGCACAAGGCGATTGTGGCACGGCCGTACACTGCCTAAAACCGCCTGAGGAACGCGAGGGGAAACGCCTTGTCGGTCATCCGCAGCAACATCAATCCGCGCCACGACGATTTCCGCGCCAACGAGGCCGCGAACCGGGCGCTGGTCTCGACGCTCAGGGCCAAAGTGGCCGAGGTCAAGAAGGGCGGGCCGCTCAAGGCGCGCGAGCGGCACCTGGCGCGCAACAAGCTGCTGCCGCGCGACCGCGTGCGCACGCTCGTCGATCCCGGCGCGCCGTTCCTCGAGATCGGCCAGCTCGCGGCGCTCGACATGTACGACAACGAAGTGCCCTCGGGCGGCGTCATCACCGGCATCGGCCGCGTGTCGGGCCGCGAATGCATGATCATCTGCAACGACGCGACGGTGAAGGGCGGCACCTACTACCCGATGACCGTGAAGAAGCACCTTCACGCGCAGAGCATCGCCGAGGAGAACCATCTCCCCTGCATCTACCTCGTCGATTCGGGCGGCGGGAACCTGCCGCAGCAGGACGACATCTTCCCCGACTGGCGGCATTTCGGAAACCAGTTCTACAGCCAGGCGCAGATGTCGGCGAAAGGCATCCCGCAGATCGCGGTGGTGATGGGCTCGTGCACGGCCGGCGGAGCCTATGTGCCGGCGATGTGCGACGAGGCGATCATCGTGCGCAATCAGGGCACGATCTTCCTGGGCGGCCCGCCGCTGGTGCGCGCGGCCACGGGCGAACGCGTCACCGCCGAGGAGCTGGGCGGCGCCGATCTCCACTCGCGCGTCTCGGGCGTCACCGACTACTACGCGCAGAACGATTACCACGCGCTCGGCATGGCGCGGCGCATCGTGGCGCGGCTCAACAAGCAAAAGAGCGTGTGGTGCGAGGTGAAGGAGCCGCGACCGCCCGCCTACGACCCCGAGGAGCTTTACGGCGTCGTGCCGCCCGACTGGAAGAAGCCCTACGACGTCCGAGAGGTGATCGCGCGCATCGTGGACGGCAGCGAGCTCGACGAGTTCAAGCCGCTTTACGGCACGACGCTCGTCTGCGGCTTCGCGCATATCTGGGGCTATCCGGTGGGCATCGTTGCCAACAACGGGATCCTGTTCTCGGAAAGCTCGGTGAAGGGCGCGCATTTCATCGAGATCTGCGACCAGCGGAAGATTCCGCTGCTCTACCTGCAGAACATCACCGGCTTCATGGTCGGCAAGAAATACGAGGCCGGCGGCATCGCCAAGGACGGGGCGAAGCTCGTCACCGCGACGTCCACCGCGCGCGTGCCGAAATTCACGTTCATCATCGGCGGCTCGTTCGGCGCCGGCAACTACGCGATGTGCGGGCGCGGGTTCATGCCGCGCTTCCTCTGGATGTGGCCCAATTCGCGCATCGCGATCATGGGCGGCGAGCAGGCGGCGAACGTGCTCGCGACGCTGCGCCGCGACAACCTCGAAGCCGAGGGCAAGACCTGGCCGAAGGAGGACGAAGACCGCTTCAAGGCGCCGATCCTCGCGCAGTTCGAGCACCAGAGCAGCGCCTACTATTCGACCGCGCGGCTCTGGGACGACGGCATCGTCGATCCGGCCGAGACCCGCAACGTGCTCGGCCTGTGCCTTTCGGCCGCGCAGAACGCGCCGCCCGAGCAGGGCAAGTTCGGCGTGTTCCGGATGTAGCGCGGAGCCATGCCATGAGCGAGAGCAACCATCTCGTCGCGATCGAAGGCGGCGTCGCGCGCGTCACGCTGAACCGCCCCGCCGTCCACAATGCGCTCGACGACAAGCTGATCGCCGATCTCCGCGCGACGCTGGAGGGGCTCGCGGCCGACGCCGCGGTGCGGCTCGTGATGCTGACCGGGCAGGGCGCGTCGTTCTGCGCGGGCGGCGACCTCGCCTGGATGCGGCGCACGGCCGATTACACCTTCGAGCAGAATCTCGCCGACGCGATGATGCTCGCGCGGCTCCTGCACACGCTCAACACGATGCCGCAGCCCACCGTGGCGCTCGTCAACGGCCCGGCCTATGGCGGCGGCGTCGGCCTCGTCGC
>JAEULD010000267.1 GCA_016792765.1 Candidatus Odyssella sp. | reverse complement strand
CGCGTGACGGCCCTCGAAACGAAGCTGCGCCGCCGTGCATAGGCGGATTGCCGACGGCGGTTGGCGGACTTAGATAAGACCAGTTCCCACCATCCCGGATGGCCCAAATGCACGGCCTCGCCCACAGCTTCTCGGTCTCCGCCAACGCCGCCCGGCGTATCGCCGCGCTCGCCGCCGCCGAGGGCAAGCCGGGGCTGATGATGCGCGTCGCGGTTTCGGGCGGCGGCTGCTCGGGCTTCAAATACGAGTTCAACCTCGACGGCGCGGTGAACGCCGACGACCGCGTGTTCGAGAAGGACGGCGTCAAGGTCGTCGTCGACGAGACCTCCCTGGAGTTCCTCGGCAACGCCGAGCTCGACTTCAAGGAAGACCTGATGGGCAGCTATTTCGCGGTCGCCAATCCCAACGCGAAATCGTCCTGCGGCTGCGGCGCCAGCTTCGCGGTGGATTGAAGCCGCCGCGCATCGCGCGCCTCCGCGCGCTCCCTGCCCCTCCACACGACGTCTTCGCCGCGCATCGGCCGGCGCTGCGGCCACAGGCCTTGCGGCGGGGCTTGAAAATGTTTTTCATTTGTTCTATGCTTATTGTCCTAGACAATTGCGGACCGGACATGACCGACGACATGCGCAAGATCATCGACCGCATCGTTCCTCCCACGCCGATGTTCGGCGAGGACGAAGACGGCGACGGGAATTCGACCCCGGACCGTCGGCCTTCGGACGCCGAGCATCCGGCGACGGCGGCGCCCGCGCGGACACTGCTGCCGCGCCAGGAGGCGTTTTGCCGGAGCTACGTGACGCAGCCGGTCGCGACGCGGGCCGCCGTACTGGCCGGATACGCGGAGCGATCCGCCTACAATCAGGGCCACCGGTTGCTGCAGCAGTCCGAAGTCCTCGAGCGCATCGCCGAGCTGCGCGCGGAGCGGAATCTTCGCTACGTCGTCGAGCGCGACACGGCGCTGGACAAGCTCGAAGCCGTGTTCCAGGGCGCGTTCAACGACGGCGCTCTCTTGCCCGCGCTCGCCGCGCTTCGCCTTCAGGCGCAGCTCGCGGGCCTGCTCCGCCCGGCCTTCGGCGCCCGCGCGAACGATGAGAAAAAGCGCGCGCGCCGGCGGAAAACGATGAGAAAAGCCAGGCGATGATGAGAAAAGCCCAGCGCGCGCGAATCCTGCCTTTCTTCATCATGCCGCCGGCGCCGCCCGGACGCGCCGCCGCATGACGGCGATGCCTGCGCTCGACGGCGTCTGTCCCTGCCGGCCGTCCCCCGCCCCGGCGCCGGCCTTGCCTTCCACCGGACGGCGTGCGTTCTTTCGCGCGCTGCCACGAGATGATCGCGCATGACCCTCATCGCCTCCTGGAACGTGAATTCGATCAAGGCGCGCCTGCCGAACGTGCTCGATTGGGTGAAGAAGAAGAAGCCCGACATCCTGCTGATGCAGGAACTCAAATGCGTGGAGGAGGCATTCCCGGCGCTGGAATTCGGCGATCTCGGCTACAATTGCGCCGTCGTCGGCCAGAAGACCTACAACGGCGTCGCGATCCTCTCGAAGTCGCCGCTCGAAGTGGCCGAGCGCGCGCTGCCCGGCGACGACGCCGACGGGCATGCGCGCTACGTCGAGGCGGTGACGGCGACCAAGGCCGGCACGCTGCGCGTGGCCTCGATCTACCTGCCGAACGGCAATCCGATCGGGACCGACGGCGCGCGGTCCGAGAAATTCGCCTACAAGCTCGCCTGGCTGGAGCGGCTGCGCCTGCACTTCAAGGCGCTGCTGAAGCTCGAGGAGCCGACGATCCTCGGCGGCGACTACAACGTGATCCCGGAGCCGGTCGACGCGCACGATCCCAAGGCGTGGACGGGCGACGCGCTGTTCCAGCCCGAATCGCGCCAGGCGTTCCGCCGCCTGCTGCACCTCGGCTACACCGATGCGTTCCGCGCGCTGCACGCGGAGCCCGGCGCCTACACGTTCTGGGACTATCAGGGCGGCGCGTGGCCGCGCGATCACGGCATCCGCATCGACCATCTGCTGCTGTCGCCGCAGGCCGCGGACCTGCTCGCCGAGTCCGGCATCGACCGCGAGCCGCGCGCGAAGGAAAAGGCGTCGGATCACACGCCGGTCTGGTGCCGCCTGGAAAAAGCGAAATGAGCGAAGCGAAGCCGTTCACCGGCGCGTGTCTCTGCGGCGCCGTGCGCTTCGAGGCGCAGGGCGCGCCGCTCGGCGTCAACCACTGCCATTGCGCGCAGTGCCAGCGCGCGAGCGGCGCCGCGATGCTGACCTGGGCCACCTGGCCGCGCGCCTCGGTGCGGATGCTCGGCACGGCAGCGGCGGAATTCGAATCGTCGCCCGGCGTTTGGCGCTCGTTCTGCGCGCGCTGCGGCAGCACGCTGTTCTGGCGCCGCGAAGGACGACGTCCGGAGGAGATCGACATCGCCGCCGGGACGATCGACCAGGCCGACGCGCTGACGCCGAGCGAGCATATCTTCGTCAAGAGCCGTCGCCGCTGGATGCCGCTCTGCGACGGGCTCCCGGCCTATCCGGAATACCGCCCGAAAGCCTGATATCTCAGGTAGTTTCTACCGAGGCGGTGCCACGCGAAGGATTTCTTAACCAGCGAATGGTAAGAGCCTGGTGTATGACCCTCCAGCGGGCACCAGGGGCGCGACGGGTTTTCGGGCGCGCGGGTACGGATACCCCCTCGCGGACGCCGTCAGGCTCGCCGTCGGGCGCGCCGTCGGGATTTCCCGCCGCGTTTCCGTCGCGGGCACCCTCGGGACCGTCCGTGGCGCCCGCGCCCGCGCCGAACAGCCAGCTCTCGCGCGGCATCATCACCACCACCGATCCCGCGCTCTCGACCAGCGACCGCTATCGCCTCGGCACCTGGCCGGCCCAGCTTCACCCGGAGCTGCAGGAATTCCTCGACTACTGGCTCTCGAAGCACGGCCCGCAGGGGCAATTGCCGAGCCGCGCGCAGATCGATCCCTCCGAAATCCCGACGCTGCTGACCGGCATCGCGCTCTACGACGTCGAGCGCGTAAACTCCGCGCTCGGCTACCGCTTCAAGTATCGCCTGCTCGGCACGCGCCACAGCGCCGTGAACCAGGCCGACTTCTCCGGCCGCTACGTCGAGGACGTGCACTATCCCGACGAGGCCGTGCCGATCGTCGGCGCGTTCAGCCTCGTCGTCGAGCGCAAGCTGCCGCACTACTGGCACCGCGACCGCATCTCGCGCCGCGATCCCTCGGCGCGCGTGCCCTACGAGCGCATCGTCGTGCCGCTGGCGGCCGACGGCGTGAACGTCAACATGCTGTTCGCGCATTTCGTGTTCCACAACACCGGCGACAGCTGGCACTGGTGGCGCGAAGACAAGAACGGCTGATCGCCGTTCAGGCCGGCCGGAACTCCGGCCCCAGCGGGCGCAGGCGCACGCCCGCCCTGAGCTTCCGATACGGCAGCGCGGCAGGGTCCTCGACGTTCGGCCCCGGCGCGAGCACGATCAGGATTTCCTCGGCGAGATTCTGGAAGTGGTTGCGGAAGTGCACCGAGCTCTTGAGCACCAGGATTTTCGGCGCGGCGGGATCGATGCCGATATGCGCGAACATCGCCTGGTCGGCCGCCTGCTGCTTGCGCGACGACACCACGACGCGCACGCCGCGCCGGCCCGAATCGGCCCGCAGCACGGCCATCGGCCCGAGCTCCATGTGGAAGCCCTTGTACATCGGCCCGGTCGCGGCGAACGAGCCGTCCGACAGCGCCTCGACGATCCAGCGCCCCGCCAGCGGCGCGTGGCCGGGCTGGCCCGAGACGCAGCCGATCGCGCGCTCGATCGCGGCGCCGCGGCCCGCCTTGTGGGCGGCCGCGGCCGTGGCCGGATCGTAGAGCAGGCCGAGCACCGCGTCGGGCGCGTCCTGCTTCACGAGCTCGGCGAGGATGCCGACGGTGTCGGAATCGCCGCCCGCGCCCGGATTGTCCTGCGTGTCGGCGAGCACGATCGGCTTGCGCGCATAGTTGGATTGCCGGATCGCGTAGCCGACCGCCTCATGGGGCTGCCAGAGCTTGGCGGCGAAGGCCTGCTCGGCGGCGAGCCCGCGCCGCCGCAGCGTTTCGAGCGCGGCGTCGACCGCGGCGGCATCCCAGCCATAGGCGAGGATCGAAGGCCCGCACTCGGGCACGTCGGCGGGCGGAAACCCGGCGGCGAACGAGACGTCCGCCACGCCCTCGCCCGCCAGCGAAGCCGCCGCGTCGGCGAGGCCCTTGGCCGGCTCGATCAGCGTGCATTGCTGCGTCAGCGGGATGATGTAGGGCAGATGGCAGAACGCCTTGTGCGGCTTCGTCCCGGTTTCGAAGATGCGCGCCAGCAGGCGCGCCGCCCGCCGCCCGGTCTCGGCGATGTCGAGATGCGGATAGGTGCGATACGCCGCCATCGCGTCGGACAGCGCCACCATCTCCGCGGTGACGTTGGCGTGGAAATCGATGCTGGCGACGAGCGGGATGTCGGGGCCGACGATGCCGCGCACGCGGCGCATCAGCTCGCCCTCGCCGTCGTCGAGATGCTCGGTGGCCATGGCACCGTGCAAGCAGAGATACACCGCGTCGAGCGGGCCCGAATCGCGCGCCGCCGCGATGCGCATCGCCAACTCGCCCGCCACGCGCTCGTAGGCGTCGGCCGTCGGCCGGCCGCTCGGCCCCGCCTGGCACCACAGCGCCGGCACGACCATCCAGCCGCACTCGCGGGCCACCTCGAGAAAGCCCGACATGCCGATGTTCTTCGAGCGGAACGTCGCGAACATGTCGTCGCCGCGCGTGAGGCCGGGCCAGCCGTCGGCCATGACGAAGTCCTCGTACGTCGCCGGCGTGGGGGCGAACGTGTTCGTTTCGTGGTGAAAGCCGCCGACGGCGATGCGAGGCATGTGACAACGTCATCCTGAGGCCCCACCGGGGCCGAAGGATCTCTCGGCAGCGGAGCCTCGGCGACGAGAGATCCTTCGCTTCGCTCAGGATGACGGGTCCCTGGAGCGCTCTCAACAGAATGTTACGAGAGCGAGCGCCGCAGCTGCGCTACGCTCCCGCGAGCGCGCCACGCCCGACACAACCGGCGCCGCCGGGAGGAACACCATGAAGCGCCTGCTGCCCCTCGCCCTTGCCGTGCTCGTCGCGGCGCCGTTCGCCCCCGCCGCGGAAGCCAACGGCGTGAAGCGCCTCTACGTGTTCGATTGCGGGCGCCAGCTGGTCAAGGACCAGTCGCGCTGGACGCCGGGCCTCAACGTGGGCCAGGAGAAGTGGTTCTCCAACAATTGCTACCTGATCCAGCACGAGCGCGGCACGCTGCTGTGGGAAACCGGCGTGCCCGATTCGGTGGCGCAGGCGAAGGACGGGCTGACCGTCGCCAACGGCGCGATCGTCATGTTCCGCGACAAGACGCTGATCGAGCAGCTCGCCAGCCTCGGCGTGAAGCCCGACGATCTCACCTATGTCGCGATCTCGCACGCGCACGGCGACCACATCGGCAACGCCAAGCTCTTCGCCAAGCCGAAGATCCTGATGCAGAAGCTCGAATACGAATTCGCGATGAAGATGATCCCGAAGCCGCTCAACGACGGCCAGAACGTCGAGATGCTGGAAGGCGACCGCGACGTGTTCGGCGACGGCAGCGTGACGATCGTCTCGACGCCGGGCCACACGCCCGGCCATCAGGTGCTGCTGGTGAAGCTGCCCAAGACCGGCGCGCTGATCCTGTCCGGCGATCTCGTCCACTTCCAGTACATGTGGGACAACAAGCTCGCGCCGCCGTTCAACTTCAACAAGGATCAGTCGCTGGCCTCGATCGAGCGCGTCGCCAAGCTGCTCGCCGAGCACAAGGGCAAGCTCTGGATCGGCCACGACAAGGACAACACCGACAAGGTCGAGCGCGCGCCGAAGTATTACGAGTAGCGAACGGCATGCGACACGGAGGGGCGCGCAGCGCGCCCCTACGCGGTTGCCGCTTTCCGCGATTCCCGGCCGTCGCGACATCCTCTAGCATCCCCGCTCGCTTGTGCCGGGGAGACGCGACGGTGACACGCTGGATTGCCTGCCTGCTGGCGCTGGGCGCCGCGCTCGCCGCCGCGCCCTCCTCCGCCCAGACCGCGCTCGACCAGATCAAGTCGGGCGGCGCGATGATCTGGGGCGCCGACCAGGAAGGCGGCGGCCCCTACGTCTATCCGCGCGACGACGACAAGAGCCGAGTCACCGGCTTCGAGGTGGAGCTGGCCGAAGCGCTGGCGAAGGCGCTCGGCGTCAAGGCGCAGTTCCAGCAGGGACCGTGGGACCAGATGCCCTCGATGCTCGAGGCGCGCAAGGTCCACATCGTGCTGAACGGCTACGAATGGACGCCGCCGCGCGCCGAGGCGATGGCGGCCACGATCCCCTACTACGTCTACGGCCTGCAGTTCCTCGCGCGCGCCGACGACGAGGCGATCAAGGCGATCGACGATCTCCGGAAGCCCGGCCCGCGCGGCAAGCGGCGCGTCGGCGTCCTCTCGGGCTCGGCGGCCGACGACTACGCGAAGGAGCACCTGGCCAAGGACGTCGAGATCGTCTCCTACGACGGCAACACCGACGCGATGCGCGACGTCGAGATCGGCCGCCTCGACGCGACGCTGCAGGACACGCCGATCGTCGCCTACTACGCGCCGAAATTCGCGAAGCTCAAGAAGGTGGGCGCGCCGGTGGGCGGCGGCCATTACGTGATCTTCGCGCGCAAGGGCGAGGCGGCGCTGGTGACCGCGCTCAACGCGGCCCTCATCCGGCTCTATCGCGACGGCACGCTCGAGCGCATCTATCGCAGCTACGGCATCTGGGACGCGGCGCAGGCCGAGCTCAAGTCCGTCGTCGAGGCCGGCAAATTCTACGGCTTCGCGAAGGAGGTGACGGAGGAAACCCGACCCGCCGCGCCCGGCACGCCGCCTTCTGCCGAGCCCAAGACCACGGCCATTCCCGGCTTCCTCGATTCGATCCTGATCCTGATCCAGTCGGCGGGCATGACGGTGATCCTCGCCGTCCTCTCGTTCCCGCTCGCGGTGATGCTCGGCCTCGCGATCGCGCTCGGGCGGCTCTACGGGCCCGGCTGGCTCAGGCCCGCGCTCGCCGTCTACGTCGAGTTCATGCGCGGCACGCCGCTGATGCTGCAGCTCTATTTCATCTTCTTCTTCCTGCCGGTCGTGGGCGTGAACGTGCCGGCGTTCTGGACCGGCATCATCGGCCTCGCGCTGAACTACGCCGCCTACGAGGCCGAGATCTACCGCGCCGGCCTGCAGGCGATCCCGAAGGGGCAGATGGAAGCGGGCCTCGCGCTCGGCATGTCGCGCTGGAAGGCGCTGCGGCTCTGCATCGTGCCGCAGGCGGTGCGCATCGTGATCCCGCCGGTGATCAACGACTTCATCGCCCTCTTCAAGGACACGAGCGTGGTCTCCGTCATCACGCTCGTCGAGCTGACCAAGCAGTTCTCGATCCTGTCGCGCAGCGACCCCGCGCAGATCGCGTGGCTGATGGCGGTGACGGCGGTGCTCTACATCCTGATGAGCTATCCGACGTCGCTGGCCGCGCGGCACGTCGAGCGGCGGCTGCTCGCGCCGCCCGGCGCCGGCGCGCGGGCGCATGTGGCGCCGTAATGCCGTATGCGGCGCCTCGTGCGCGTCCATCCTTCGAGGGCCGCCTGAGA
>JAEULD010000217.1 GCA_016792765.1 Candidatus Odyssella sp. | reverse complement strand
AGTCGCCGAAGCAAAACAGATTGAGGCAGTGATCACGGTCTCGGAGGGCAAGACCTCGAACGTCGAGGTGCAGCGCCTGCCCGGGCCGGCGGGATGGCGTCTCTACTTCGATTTCCGACCGGAAGGATCGCGCCCGCAGGAGCTGCGGGCGTTCTTGAAACACGGCGCCGAGGCGCTGACTGAGATTTGGAGTTTCCAATGGACCGGCTGAAGTTCCCGAACCGAAGCCGCACGCGGTCGTATTCGGCCGAAGCAGAGCGAAAATTTCGCAGTTTTTTTCGTGGCTTCGGGATCGAAGATGAGGCTGCGATGAAAGAACTGGTCCGCCGCCTGGGGCGCTTGGCGCCCTCGGGCGCGGCGGGCGACATCGACGCCGCGGCGGGCCGCTGGTTCGCCGACCTGCTCGGCCGGCCCGAGAGCGAAGCCGCGCGCGCGCTCGCCGCGGGGCGCGTCGCCTGGCTGATGGCGCAGGCCGGGCGCCGCTGGCCGCTCACGCTGCTGTCCGACACGCCGCCGCTCGCGGTGACCGAAGCGCTGCGCCGGGGTCTCCCGGCGCTGCCGCCGCCGCTGCTCGGCGACCCGATGCCGGCGGCCGAACTCGAGCGCCGGCGCCTGCCCTCGTTCGCGGCCCGGCCCTTGCGGGCGCGCACGGCCTGACCGTTCCGGCCATGGAGCACCGGTCCTCCGTATACCGGGGCCAAGCCTGGCTGCGGCGCGGCGCGCTCGCGCTGCTGACCTTCGCGACGACCGGCTGGGCCACCGCCCAGCTTTCGACGGTGCTCGCCGGCAATCACGGTCTCGGCACGCTCGAGATCCTGCTGCTGGCGCTGTTCGTCGGCTGCTTCCTCTGGATCGCCTTCTCGTTCTGGGCCGCGATCGCCGGTTTCGTGATGCTGCTCGTGAAGGCGCGTCAGCCGGGATTGCACCAGCCGCCGCCGGGCGATGCGCGCCTCGCAAGCCGCACCGCGGTGGTGATGGCCATCTACAACGAGGACACGAACCGCGTCTTCGCCAACATGCAGGCGATCTACGAATCGGTCGCGGCGGCCGGGCAGGGGCACGCGTTCGATTTCTACATGCTGAGCGACACGACCAACCCGGACATCTGGGTGGCCGAGGAGCTGGCCTGGCACGCGCTCTCGGCGCGGCTCGGCCCGGGCGCGCGCGTGTTCTACCGGCGCCGCCGCTACAACACCGCGAAGAAGTCCGGCAACATCGCCGACTTCCTGAAGCGCTGGGGCCGCCACTACGACTACATGGTGGTGCTCGACGCCGACAGCCTGATGGAAGGGCGCACGCTGGTCGCGATGGCGCGGCTCATGGACGCCAATCCCGGCGCCGGCCTCGTCCAGGCGCCGCCGGTCTGCATCAATCGCAACACGCTGTTCGCGCGCATGCTGCAATTCGCCGGCCGCATCTACGGGCCGGTCTTCGCCGCCGGCCAGGCGTTCTGGCAGATGGGCGAGGGCAACTACTGGGGCCACAACGCGATCATCCGCACGCGCGCGTTCATGGAGCATTGCGGATTGCCGGAACTCCCGGGCAAGCCGCCGTTCGGCGGCCACATCATGAGCCACGACTTCGTCGAGGCCGCGCTGCTCGTGCGCGGCGGCTGGTCGGTGTGGCTGGTCCCGGAACTCGGCGGCTCCTACGAGGAAGTGCCGCCGACCCTGCTCGACTACGCCAAGCGCGACCACCGCTGGTGCCAGGGCAACCTCCAGCATTCGCGCGTGATGGGCGCGCGCGGCCTCAACCCGGTCAGCCGCTTCCACTTCCTGACCGGCATCATGTCCTACGTGTCGTCGCCGCTGTGGCTGCTGTTCCTCGGCCTCGGCCTCACGATCGCGTCGGTGAACACGCTGTTCCCGCGCGCCTATTTCGGCGTGCAGAAGCAGCTGTTTCCGGATTGGCCGATCTTCGACGCGGCGCTGGCCAAGAGCCTGTTCATGCTCGCGCTGGGCTTCCTGCTGATCCCGCGCCTGCTCGGCGTGCTGCTCGTGCTGCTGGACAGGCCGGTAAGGCAATCCTCGGGCGGCACCGCGCGCATCCTGTTCGGCAGCGCGATCGAGCTGGTCTATTCGACGCTGCTGGCGCCGGCGATGATGCTGTTCCAGAGCAAGTTCGTGGCCAAGACGCTGATGGGGAGCACGATCGGCTGGGGTACGCAGAATCGCGACGACGGCGGCATTCCGTGGCCGGTCGCGTTCAAGGCGCATATCGGCCACATGCTGCTCGGCGTCTTCGTGGGCCTGCTGGCGCTGGCGATCGACCCCAATCTCTTCCTGTGGCTGTCGCCGCTGGTGGCGGGCCTCGTGCTCGCGGTGCCGATCGCGCAGTTCAGCTCGCGGCGCGATTTCGGCGCCTGGCTGCGCAAGCGCCGCCTGTTCCTGATTCCGGAGGAGACCGCGGCGCCGCCGGTGCTGACGCGCGCGCGCGAAATCTTCGCCGATCTCGAGGCACGGCCGCGCGGCGAGCCGGACGGCCTGCGCCGCGTTCTGTCGGATCCGTTCGCCAATGCCGTGCACAAGCTCGCGCTCGCCGCCACCGAAGAGCCGGCGCCGGACGAAACGGCGGAGCTGTTCGTGGCGCGCCGCAAGCTCGCGAACGGCCAGCCGCTGTCGCCGGTCGAGAAGGCGCTGCTGCTCTACGACCGCACGACGCTCGACGCGCGCCCGATCCCCGCCGCCGCGTGAGGCGCGGGGGCGTTGCGCGACTTGGTTTCGCGGGGCAGGCGCGCTCGCGCCGGCGATGGAGGCCCGGGCCGGAATTGAACCGACGTAGACGGATTTGCAGTCCGCTGCCTAACCACTCGACCACCGGGCCCCGGCGCGCGTGCAGCGAAGGCGGGAAATCTAGGTAGACGGTGCGGGCGGGTCAAGCGAAGCGGCCGCGCTTTCCGAAATCGTGCGACAATCGCCGCAACCGTCGCGGCTGCGCCGCGAATTGCCTCTCCCGGCGGCGGCGTCTATAAAACGAATCGTTCGCGCGCGCGGCGCCGCGGACCTGGAGGGACGTGACGATGACGGATTTCGCGCTGGCCCGTCACAATATGGTCGAGGGCCAGATCCGCACCAACAAGGTGACGGATCCCGCGCTGCTCGACGCGCTCGCCGCGCTGCCGCGCGAGCAGTTCGTGCCCGCGGAGCGGCGCAGCGCGGCCTATGTCGACGAGGATCTGCGGCTCGCCGGCGAGCGCTACATGATGGAGCCGATGGTGCTCGCGCGCCTGTTGCAGGCCGCGGAGCCGACGCGCACCGACGTGGCGCTCGACGTCGGCTGCGGCACCGGCTACGCCACCGCGGTGCTCGCGCGGGTGACCGCGACGGCGATCGGGCTCGAAGCCGATCCGGCGCTCGCGCGCGCGGCGGGCGAGACGCTCGCGCGCCTCTCGATCGACAACGCGATCGTCGTCGAGGGCAGGCTCGCCGACGGCTACCCGAAGCACGGGCCCTACGACATCGTCTTCGTCAACGGCGCGGTCGAGGAGTTTCCGCAGGCGCTGATCGAGCAGCTGGCCGAGGGCGGGCGACTCGTCGGCATCCGCCGGACGGGCGCGGGTCCGGGCGCTGCGATGCTGCTGCTGAAGCGCCGCGGCGCGGTCGCCGGCCGCACGCTGTTCGAAGCGGCCACGCCCTATCTCGCGGGATTTGCGCCGAAGCCTCGTTTCGTTTTCTGAAGGCCGCGACGGCAAAGGCGGGCCGCCGCGTATAGCGTACGGGATCATTCGTCCGAGGGGACCGCGTCACATGCATCGAAGCCGCCCGTTCCGCCGCGCCGCCGCCGCTCTCGGCGCCGCGGCGCTGCTCGCTCCGCTGCCGGCGGCTGCCGAGACGCTCACGCAGGCGCTGGTGCTCGCGTACCAGTCGAACCCGCGCATCCTCGCCGCCCGCGACCTGCTGCGCGCGACCGACGAGCAGGTGGCGCAGGCGATCTCGCTGCTGCGCCCGAGCGTGACCGCGACCTTCACCGGCGGCCTCGCGACGAGCCGCACGAACGTCGAAGACGTCAGCCGCACCGGAACGCGCACGCGGCCCGCCTCGGCGTCGCTGACCTTGAGCCAGCCGATCTGGCGCGGCGGGCGCGAATATGCGGAGATCCAGCGCGCCGAAGCGGTCATCCGCGGCCAGCGCGCGCGGCTGCACGCGACCGAGCAGGACGTCTTCTTCGAGGTCGTCACGGCCTACATGAACGTCGTGCGCGACGAAGCCATCGTGCGGCTCCGCTCCAACAACGTCGGCGTGCTGCAGCGCCAGCTCCAGGCCGTGCGCGACCGCTTCAACGTCGGCGAGGTGACGCGCACCGACGTGGCGCAGGCCGAGGCCGCCGTCGCCGGCGCCGAGGCGCAGCGCACGCTGGCGGTCGGCAACCTCGAGAACTCGCGCGCGAACTATACGAGCCTGGTCGGCCGGCCGCCGTCGCGCCTGTCCGAGCCGCAGCCGCCGGTCTTCCTGCCCGCCGCGTTCGGCACGGCGCTGGCCTCCGCGAAGTCGAACAATCCGGCGATCATCGCCGCCACCTACGACGAGTTCGCGGCGCGCCACAGCGTGCGTTCGATCACGGGCGAGCTGCTGCCCCAGATCAATCTCAACGGGTCGGTCGTGCGCAATTTCGACACGAGCGGCCCGAACACCCGGTCCGACAGCGCGTCGCTGTCGGTCTCGGTGACGGTGCCGCTCTACGAATCCGGCTCGGTGTATTCGCGCGTGCGCGCCGCCAAGCAGACCGTGTTCCAGCGCGGCAACGACCTCGCCCAGTCGCGCCGCTCGGTGGAGGAAGTGGCCACGCGGGCCTGGCAGACGCTCCAGGCGGCGCGCGCCAGCGTGCGCTCGTTCCAGGCGCAGTCGCGGGCCAACGGCGTGGCCCTCGAGGGGGTGCGGCAGGAGAACCAGGCCGGGCTGCGCACCGTCCTCGACGTGCTGAACGCCCAGCAGATCATGCTCGATTCGCAGGTGAGCCTGGTCTCGGCGCGCCGCGACATGATCGTCGCCAGCTACCAGGTTGCCCAGGCCATGGGCAAGCTGACGGCCGCCGATCTGCGCCTGCCGGTGGTCGTTTACGATGCCACCGCCTATTATCGGGCCATAAAGTATCTGCCGATCGGGACCGGGCCCTCGACGGGCGCGCCCCCGCCGCGGCCGGGAACGCCGGCTTCGCCGGTGCAACCGTCGCGGTAGCGGGCGCGGCACTGGATTTGCCGGGCCGGATCGGAGTATTGGGAAAAGCGGATTCGATTCGTTAACCGTCCATTTACCGAACCTCTCTAGCGTGTTTGAACCGATGCTTCATACTTTGCGAACGCATTGGATTCAGCCGGGAATGGGCCAATGAGCGACGCGGGAAAAAGCCAAGAACCCTCGATGGAGGAGATCCTCGCCTCGATCCGGCGCATCATCGCCGAAGACGAGGCGGGCCGCGCCCGCGGCACGATGGCGCCGCCGGCGCCGCGCGCGGCGGACCCCGTCAGCCGGGCCGCTCGCGCACCGAGCGCCGCTCCGCCGATTCCGGCCGCCGCGCCGCGCGCGCCGAAGCCCGCGGACTCGGGCGACCTGGTTCTCGATCTCACCAACATGGTCGCCGCCGACGGCTCGGTGGTGACGATCGCGCCGCCGGCCACGGCCGCGCGTCCGGCGCCGATGCAAGGCTTCGCGCCGCCGCCGTCCGAACAGCAGACCGTCGCCTATAGCGGCTTCTCGCGCCGCGCGCCGCCGCCGGGCCCCGGCGCCGAGCCTCGGACGCCGGGTTTCGCGCCGCCGCCGATCCCGCCCGCGCCGCCGCCGCCGATGGGCTTCACGTCGCCGCCCGAACTGCCGGCTGCGCCGATGCCGGCCCCGCCGATGCCCGCGCCGCCCCCGCCGGCCGCCGCGCCGCCGGCTCCGGTGCCGATGCCGCTGCCGCCCAATCTTTCGGAGGATTCGCCGAGCCGCCGCGTGTTCAAGCGCCGGCACACGGCGGGCTCCGCGTTCGCCGAACTCGCCCAGACCGGCTTCACGCCGCAGCCGGCCGCGCACCCGCCGTCGGGCCCGGCCTCGCCGCAGGGTTTCGGCCAGGTGCCGATGGGCTCGGTCGCGACCGAACTCGACATGTCGCCGCCCGCCGCGCACCCGCCGTCGGGGCCCGCGGCGCCCGCGGCCGCCACGGCCGATCCCTATGTCGCGCCGGTCGCCCGGCCCAATTCCGGCTTCGCGGCGCCGCCGGCGCCTCCGCCGGGCTTCGAGCAGCCGGACGCGTATGCGCCGCCGCCCCCGCCGCCCGCGATGGCGCCGCCGCCCGCGCTGCCGCCGGTTCCGGTCGCGGTGTCCGAAGACCAGATTCGTGCCGCGGTGGGCGCGGCGGCCGAGCCCGCGATCCGCTCCTGGCTCGACGCGAACCTCCAGGCGACGGTGGAAAGGCAGCTCGGCACGCTCGTTCAGCAGGAGGTCGAGAAGTCGCTCGCCGCGACGCTGACGCAGACCGTCGATCAGCGCATCCACCAGAACGTCGAAGCCAATCTCAGCCCGTACATCGAGGATCGCGTCGGCGCGCATGTCGAGGCGCGGCTCGCCGCGGCGGTCGAGGAGAAGGTGGCGGCGGCGGTGAAGCAGCAGGTCGCCACCGAGGTGAACAAGCAGATCGCGCAGGCGGTGAGCCAGCACGTCGCCTCGGCGGTGACGCAGCAGATTCAGGGCCAGCAGCAGAACGTCAGCCGCCTCGTCGACGACCGCGTGAAGAGCGAGATCCGCAGCCTGTTCTCCCGCCTCGCCGGCAACTGATCCGCGGCCCGCACCGGCGCGGGCTTCCGGCGACCTGCGCTGCCGGCGCCGGTTGACGCACCGGCGCCGCCGACTATGTTCGGCGCTCCCTTTTTGCAGCGCCGCATCATGCTCGAGAACCGGTTCAGCCCCGAGGCCGTGGAGGCCCGGCAATACGCCCGCTGGGAAGAGGCGGGCGCGTTCAAGCCGCGCAACGACGGCGCGCGGCCGTTCACGATCGTCATTCCGCCGCCGAACGTCACCGGCAGCCTCCACATCGGTCACGCGCTCAACAACACGCTGCAGGACGTGCTGATCCGCTATCGGCGCATGACCGGCCGCGACGCGCTCTGGCAGCCCGGCACCGACCACGCCGGCATCGCGACGCAGATGGTGGTGGAGCGCCAACTCGAAGCCGAGGGCATCGGCCTGGGGCGCCCCGGCGCATCGAGCGGCGAAAACCTGAAGCGCATCGGCCGCGACGAGTTCGTGCAGCGCGTGTGGGCGTGGAAGGCGATCTCGGGCGGCACGATCCTGAAGCAGCTCCGCCGCCTCGGCGCCTCGGCCGATTGGAGCCGCGAGCGCTTCACGATGGACGAGGGACTCTCGGCCGCCGTGCTGAAAGTGTTCGTCGAGCTCTATCGCGCCGGCCTCATCTATCGCGACAAGCGCCTCGTGAACTGGGACCCGAAGCTGCAGACCTCGATTTCCGATCTCGAGGTCGAGCAGCGCGACGTGAAGGGCCATCTCTGGCACTTCAAATATCCGATCGAGGGACAAGCCGGCGTGTTCATCACGGTCGCGACGACGCGGCCCGAGACGATGCTCGGCGACACCGGCATCGCCGTGAACCCCGCCGACGATCGCTACAAGGATCTCGTGGGTCAGCACGCGATCCTGCCGCTGGTGGGCCGCCGTATCCGGATCGTCGCCGACGACTATGCCGATCCCACGGCCGGCTCGGGCGCGGTGAAGATCACGCCCGCGCACGACTTCAACGATTTCGAGGTCGGCAAGCGCCACGGGCTCGAGGCGATCAACATCTTGACCGCCGACGCGCGCCTCAACGACGCCGTGCCCGAGGCGTTCCGCGGCCTCGACCGCTTCGAAGCGCGCAAGCGCGTCGTGGCGGCGCTCGAAGCCGAAGGCCTCGTCGAGAAGATCGAGCCGCACGCGCACACCGTGCCGCATGGCGACCGCTCCGACGTGCCGATCGAGCCGTGGATGCGAGTCGAGTGGTACGCGGACGCGAAGAAGCTGGCGGAGGGTCCGATCGCCGCCGTGCGCGACGGGCGCATCAAGCTCGTGCCCGAGAGCCAGGAGAAGACGTTCTTCAACTGGATGGAGAACATCCAGCCCTGGAGCATTTCGCGCCAGCTCTGGTGGGGGCATCAGATACCGGCCTGGTACGCCGAGGACGGCGCCGTGTTCGTCGACTACGACGAAGCGGGCGCCAAGGCGCAGGCCAAGACGAAGTTCGGCCGCGACGTGCCGCTGCGCCGCGACCCCGACGTGCTCGACACCTGGTTCTCGTCGGCCCTCTGGCCGTTCTCGACGCTCGGCTGGCCGGAGAAGACGCCCGAGCTGGCGCGGCACTATCCCACCGACGTGCTCGTGACCGGCTGGGACATCCTGTTCTTCTGGGTCGCGCGCATGATGATGATGGGCATGCACTTCATGAAG
>JAEULD010000189.1 GCA_016792765.1 Candidatus Odyssella sp. | reverse complement strand
GCACGTCGACCGCGTCACCTTCGACTACAATCGCTGGATCCTCGACATCCTTCCGGCGCATCTCGAGGAGAAGGCGTTCGCCGAGCCGGCCGACTACCGCAATCGCACGCTGTTCGACCGCGAGCCGGCGAACAAGGGCCTCTACGCCGGCCCCTATCGCGTGACCGAGGTGGTGCCCGGCTCGCACATCGCGCTGGCGCCGAACGAGCACTGGTGGGGGCAGAAGCCGCATTTCCAGCGCGTCGTCGTGCGCGTGATCGAGAACACGGCCGCGCTCGAGGCCAATCTGCTCTCGGGCGCCGTCGACTACGTCGCCGGCGAGCTCGGCCTTTCGCTCGAGCAGGTGCTGGCGATGGAGGAGCGGCTCAAGGATCGCTTCCGCTTCGTCTACAAGGCCGGGCTGATCTACGAGCACATGGACGTGAACCTCGACCACCCGATCCTGAAGGACAAGCGGGTGCGCCAGGCGCTGCTGCTCGGAATCGACCGCGGCAAGCTCAGCGAGCAGCTGTTCAAGGGCAAGCAGCCGGTCGCGCATTCCAGCGTGAATCCGCTCGATTGGGTGAACAATCCGGACACGCCGAAATACGGCTTCGATCCCGAGCGCGCGAAGAAGCTGCTCGAGGAGGCCGGCTGGACCGAGATCCGCGGCGGCATCCGCCACAACAAGGCCGGCGAGCGGCTCTCGTTCGCGTTCATGACCACGGCCGGGAACCGCACCCGCGAGCTGATCCAGCAGATCGTGCAGGGCCAGTGGCGGCAGATCGGCATCGACGCGCGGATTCTGAACCAGCCCGCGCGGGTGTTCTTCGGAACCACGGTGACGCAGCGGAAATTCGACGGCGTCGCGCTGTTCGCCTGGATTTCCGCGCCCGAATCGGTGCCGCGCACGACGCTGCACTCCTCGTTCATCCCCACCGCCGCGAACAACTGGTCTGGGCAGAACACGACCGGCTTCAAGAACGCCGAGGCGGACGCCCTCATCGACCGGATCGAGCGCGAGCTCGACCGCGAGAAGCGCCGCGCGCTGTGGCACCGGCTGCAGGTGCTCTATGCCGAGGAATTGCCGGCGTTGCCGCTGTTCTTCCGCGCCGACGGGTACGTGCTGCCGCATTGGCTCGACGGCGTCGTGCCGACCGGACACCAGTATTCGACCACGCTCTGGATCGAGCGGTGGCGCGTGAAGTGAGCGGCGCGTTCCGCTTGCACGACCCATGACCCCGCCCGCCGCGCCGGCCCTCACTTCCCATGCGCCAAGAGGCGCACGGGCCCCTTCTCTCCCGCTACGCGGGAGAGAGAAAGAATCGCCAGCTTCTCGCACTACTCTCTCCCACGGAGTGGGAGAGAAGGGGCCCGCCCGCCGCCCTCGCGGCGGGTGGGAAGTGAGGGCCGGAGCGGCGTGCATGGCGCTTCTCGCGATGGCCGCGGCGCCCGCCGCCGAGGCGCGCGAGACGCTCACGATCGGCCTTTCGACGTTTCCCGCGAGCCTGCACCCGTTCACCGGCGCGGAGCTCGTGCGCAACTACGTGCTCTCGCTGGGCCAGCGCCCGCTGATGGCGCACGACGCGGACTGGAACCTCGTCTGCCTGCTCTGCACGGCCGTGCCCACCTTCGAGAACGGCCTCGCGCGCGAAATCGAGCTCGGCGACGGCAAGAAGGGCGTGGCCATCACGGTGACGATCCGGCCCGACGCCGCCTGGGGCGACGGCACGCCGGTGACGGCGAAGGACATGGCCTTCACCAACGCGGTGAAGAAGCATCGGGGCAGCGGCGCGGTTTCGGGCGAGTTCGACCGCCGCATCCTCAAGGTCGAGGAGAAGGACGCGAAGACCTTCATCCTCCACATCGACCGCCTGACGTTCGACTACAACAATCTCGCCGGCTATCGCCTGCTGCCCTCGCACATCGAGGCCAAGGCGTTCGCGGCGCCGGCCGAATATGCGAAGCGCTCGGCCTACGAGACGGCGCCGACCGAGCGCGCGCTGTGGGCCGGGCCCTACCGGCTCGCCGAGTTCGTGGCCGGCGCGCATGCGGTGATGGTGCCGAACGAGACGTGGCGGGGCGCCAAGCCGCGGTTCAAGCGCATCGTCTTGCGCGTGTTCGAGAATACGGCGGCGCTCGAGGCCAACCTGCTCGCCGGCGGCGTCGACTACATTCCCGGCGAGGCGGGCCTGACGCTCGACCAGGTGATCGCGCTCGAGCAGCGCCACCCGCAGCGCTACCGCTACGTCTACAAATCGACGACCAGCTACTCGCACCTCGACGCCAACCTCGATCATCCGGCGCTCAAGGACCGGCGCGTGCGCCAGGCGCTCCTGTTCGCCGTGGATCGCGACGCGGTCGCGCGCCAGATCTACGGCGGCAAGGTGGCGCTCGCGCACACCAGCGTGAACCATCTGCAATGGATGGCCGTCGCCGACGCGAAGACGTATCCGTTCGACCCCGCCGCCGCGAAACGGCTCCTCGACGAGGCCGGCTGGTCGAAGATCGAAGGCGGCATCCGCCACAATGCGGCCGGCGAGCGGCTCACCTTCACCGTGGCGAGCGTCGCCGGCATCAAGACGAACGAGCTGATCGCGAGCGTGCTCGCCGCGCAGTGGCGGCAGGTGGGCGTCGATGCGCGCATCCGCGGGCAGCCGGCGCGCGTGTTCTTCGGCGATACGCTGCAGCGGCGGAAGTTCGACGGCCTCGCCTTTTTCGGCTGGATCGTCTCGCCCGAGAGCGTGCCGCGCACGATCCTGCACTCGACGATGATCCCGTCGCCCGCCAACGGCTTCCAGGGCCAGAACTTCACCGGCTACGCCAATCCCGAGATGGACGCGCTGCTCGACGCGATCGAGCGCGAGCTGGACCGCGAGAAGCGCCGCGCGCTCTGGCGCCGCTATCAGGAGATCTATGCCGAAGACCTGCCGGCGCTGCCGATGTTCTTCGGCACGGCCGGATTCGTGATGCCGCACTGGCTCGGCGGCATCCGCCCCACCGGCCACAGCGCGACGACGACGCTGTGGGTCGAGGAGTGGACGGCACGATGACGGCGCGCGGCCCCGGCCCTCACTTCCCATTCGCAGCCGAGAGCGGCGAATGGGCCCCTTCTCTCCCGCTGCGCGGGAGAGAGAAGCATGTGGGCGGCCGCGACCTTTCTCTCTCCAACGAAGTGGGAGAGAAGGGGCCCGTCGCTGCGCGCTTCGCGCGGCGATGGGAAGTGAGGGCCGACGCCGGAGAACCGCGCGCATGATGCGCTTCACCGCCCTGCGCGCGATCGAGTCGCTCGTCGTGCTGGCCGGCATGTCGTTCGTCGTCTATGCGCTGATCGGACTCATGCCTGGCGATCCGATCGACATCATGCTCGCCGGCGACCCGAACATGACGCCCGAAGACCGCGAGCGCCTGCGCCAGCTCTTCGGCCTGCACCTGCCGATCTGGGAGCGCTACTGGAACTGGCTCGCGGCGGCGCTCGGCGGCGATCTCGGCTTCTCGCGCACGTTCAACCGCCCGGTGCTCGAGGTGATGGCGCCCAATCTCGGCCGCACCGCGCTGCTGATGGGCGCCTCGTTCGTCCTCTCGGTCGCGATCGCGATCCCGCTCGGCCTGCTCGCCGCGGTGCGCCAGCGCCGCCTCGCAGACTACGGCATCAACCTCTTCTGCTTCGCCGGCAAGTCGGTGCCGCCGTTCTGGCTCGCGCTGATGCTGATCCTGGTCTTCGCGGTCGATCTCAACTGGTTCCCGGCCGGCGGCATCGAGACGGTGGGTGCCAGCGGCTTCGTCGACCGGCTGCGCCACCTCGTGCTGCCGGTGACGTGCCTGACTCTGCTGAACCTCGCCTCGGTGGCGCGGCTCATGCGCGCCGAGACGATCGCCGCGATGCGCCAGGACTACGTGCGCACCGCGCGCGCCAAGGGCTTGGCCGAGGGCCGCGTGATCTGGGGCCACGCGCTCCGGAACGCGCTCAACCCGGTCGTCACCGTGATCGCGCTCGAATTCGGCACCCTGTTCTCGGGCGCGCTCATCACCGAGACCGTGTTCGCGTATCCCGGCATGGGCAAGATGATCTACGACGCGATCCTCGGCAACGACTACAACCTCGCACTGGTCGGTCTGCTGTTCGCGACGCTGCTGGTGCTCGCCGGCAATCTCGCGGCCGACCTCGGCTACGCGGCCCTCGATCCGCGGATCAGCTACAAATGAGCGGCGCCCTCGCCAAGGCCGAACGCCCGGCGCGCCGCAATCGCGCACTCGCCCGCTTCATGGCGCATCACGGCGCGGTGGCGAGCGCGTTCGTGCTGTTGATCGTCGTGGCCGGCGCGCTCGGCGCGCCGATCGTCGAAGGCTGGCTCGGCCACGGCCCCAACGATCCCGATCTCGGCAAGCGCTTCCAGCCGCCCTCGTGGACCTATCCGCTGGGCACCGACGAGGCCGGGCGCGACGTGCTGCTGCGGCTC
>JAEULD010000009.1 GCA_016792765.1 Candidatus Odyssella sp. | reverse complement strand
CCCGCCGCCACCGGCTCCGCCCGTGCTCCTCACCGATCCCGCCTATTACCGCGATCCCGCGAATCCGCTGCCGCTCGCGAAGTTCCGCCTGGTCGAATCGTCCGACCCCAAGGCGGCGCACGCCGAGGCGGTGAAGCTGTTCGCGCCGCACCGGCTCGAGACGGTGCCCGGCAAGGGGCAGTTTCGCGCCCTGCTCCACCACCTCCGGCTTGGATCGCTTGCCTGCTACTTCATCCGCTACAAGCCCGAGGTCATCATCTCCTCGGCGGCGATGAAGCGGTTCTACCTGTTCCTGCTGCCGGTGGCCGGCGCCTGCCACGTGACGCAGGGCCTTTCGGCGATGAAGCTCGCGCCGGGCACGCTCGGCGTCGTCAATACGGTCGAGCCGATCAGCCTGCATTGGCGCCAGGACTGCACGCAGCTCGTGGTGAAGATCGAGCGCGCGGCGGTCGAGAGCACCGTCGCCGCCCATCTCGGGCGCACGCTGCCGCGCCCGCTCGAATTCGCGCGCGAGCCGACGCCGCTCGCAAACGCCGACGGCCTCGTCCGCCTCGTCGACTTCATCTATCGCGATCTCGACGAGGAACGCTCGTCCGTCTCCTCGCGCCTCGGCGAGAGCGCGGCCGAGGCCCTGTTCCTCAACACGCTGCTGCGCCAGGTGCCGAACAATTACGCCGAGGCGCTCGCCCGCCCGGTCTCGCGCGCCGCTCCCTACTACGTGCGCCGCGCCGAGGAGTACATGCGCCTGCACGCGGCCGAGACGCTGCGGCTCAAGGACATCATCGCGGTGTCCGGCGTCAGCGCGCGCACGCTGTTCAAGGGCTTCCACGATTTCCGCGGCACCGGGCCGATGGCCTATTTGAAAGGCGTGCGGCTCGATCAGGCCCGCCAGGACCTCGCCGCCGCCGGCCCGCGCCGCTCGGTCACCGCCATCGCCCACGCCTGGGGCTTCGCCCACCTCGGCCACTTCGCCCGCGACTACAAGCGCCGCTTCGGCGAACTCCCGTCAGCCACCCGCCGCGGCGCGCGCAAGTAGGAAGCATCACCACCAAGACACCAAGACACGAAGCAGGAAAAGGTTGCGCGCCAGGAGCGCGCGAAGGGAAGCAAGGGCGGACCGCGCATCTTGCGCCGCCCTTGAGGCGCGGCTTTTCCACTTCGTGTCTTGGTGTCTTGGTGGTGAATCCTTTTTCCTGCATCGCCCGGAGCGGTGCTGCACTTTCCGGATAGTCATGGCCGCACGCTCCGCCTAACCTCCTGTTCTGCCGCGCTTGGGAGGGCGCCGCGGAATGGATGCAGCCGCCGTCAAAGCACTCGCGAAATCGTTCGGCGCCGACCAGGTCGGCATCGCCAGCGCCAAGGTACTGAACGCGTTTCCGCCCGATCCGCTGTTTCCGCAGACGCCGGAGCGGATCAGCAAGCACGTGAAGAGCGTCATCGTCATCGTGCAGCACATCCCGGTGGCGGCGTTCCGCGCGAAGCAGAACGTGTGCGTGCAATACATCGACATGCTCGTGCTCCGGCGCATGGACCGCATCGCGTTCAAGCTCGCGGCGGCGCTCGAGGATCGCGGCCATCCCACCTTCGTCACCGCCGCGCAGGAAACGGACTGGAACTACAAGAAGGCCTCTTACGGGCGCCTCTCCACGCGCCATCTCGGCATCGAAGCTGGGCTCGGCACGTTCGGGCTCGAGGTGAACATCCTCACGCCCGAATACGGGCCGCGCGTCTATCTCACCGGCATCCTCACCGAGCTCGAGCTCGAGGGCGACAAGCCGATCACCGAGCAGGTGTGCATCGGCGAATCCTGCTCGCGCTGCCTTTATTCGTGCCCGTCGGACGCCGTGCGCCATTTCGGCATCGACAAGCGGCTCTGCTCCACCGAGGCGCAGGAATTCGGCTTCGGCCAGATCACCGGCTATGTCGACAAGATGCTCGACGCGCCGCTCGAGCAGCGCAAGGAGATGGTGAAGGGCCAGGACGTGTTCGGCTTCTGGCAGGGCCTGCTGCGCGTCGTCGGCTCGTTCGGCGACTGCCCGCGCTGCCTCGCCGTCTGCCCGGTCGGCAACGACTATCACGCGTTCCTCGCCGAGCCGCAGAAGGAGATCCCGGAGAAGAATCCGGAGAAGGTCGCCAAGGCGAAGCGCTTCAAGGATGCGCGCCAGCAGGGAACGCTGCCGCCGGGCCTCAACGACTGGAACCGCCGCTGGGTCGGGCCCGAAGGCTACAAGGGCATGGTCGCGCGCCAGGTGCAGGCGTTCAAGAAGAAGCAGAAAGAGCGCGAGGCGTTGGCGGAGAAGAAAGATGCCTAGCCGAGTGCGGGCCTCGCTTGGGCTGTCGTCCCGGGCGCGGCGCAGCACGGCCCCTTGGCCGTGGTGCGACGCAGACCCGGGACCTGAACGAGGTGTCGAAAGCGCGTTGCGTCGAGGCCGAGTCTAGGTCCCGGGTCAGCGGCGCACCACTTCGCGCGAAGTCGCGCTCGTGCTGCGCGGCACCCGGGACGACACGAACAGTTCTTTTGCGCAGAGAAACCCTCTCATGGTTGCCGTCTTCCAGGAAAAAGTCACCGCGGCCGAGATCAAGGCCAAGGCCCGCGAGCTCGGCGCCGACATCGTCGGCATCGCCGACAGCGCGCAGCTCAACGCCAATCCGCCCGATCCCGCCGATCCGCGCATTCCCGCGAACATCTCCGACTACGACGCCGACCGCGTCGTCGTCGTCGGCAAGCGGCTTTCGGCCGGGGTCACGCGCATCCCGCGCTGGGACGAGCGGCACAAATACTACAATGACGAGCTGACGCTCACCGCGCTCGAGGAGATCACGCTCTCGCTCGTGCTGTGGCTCGAGCAGAAGGGCTATCCGGCGCTGATCGTGCCGCCGACGCATGTCGATCCCTGGCGCTACCAGGGCGATCCCGACAAGCACATGAAGCCGCTGCTGCCGCTCGAATACGCCGCGGTCGAGGCCGGGCTCGGCACGCTCGGGCTCAACCGGCAACTGCTGACGCCGGAATACGGCCCGCGCGTGATGCTGGGCGGCGTGCTGTGCTCGGCGCCGATCGATTGCGACACGAGGCGCGAAGTGGCGCTGTGCCACGGCCCCGCCTGCGGCCGCTGCCTCGCCGCCTGCCCGGGCGACGTCGTCAAGCACTGGAACCGCGACTGGGACGCCTGCGACAAGTTCCGCTCGCCGCACGGCTTCCACCAGCTCACCGGCCTGTTCACGCAGATCATGAGCGAGCCGGACAAGATGAAGCAGAAGGCGCTGCTGCGCTCGGAAGACAGCTTCAACATCTGGCAGAGCATCCTGCGCGGCGCCGGCGTGCTCACCGGCTGCCGCCGCTGCCAGGACGTCTGCCCGGTGGGCGCCGACTACGAGAAGATGCTGAAGGACGCGCTCGACCAGATTCCCGAGGACAACGACGCCAAGCGCGCGCGCCGCGCCGCGATGGCGGCGGCCGAGGCCAAGGGCGAGATGCCCGACGCGCATCGCGAGCACGCGCGCTGGATCGGCAAGCCGCCGGCGAAGGCATGAGCATGTCGACCATGTCGCACGATGCGCGCATCGTAGGGGCGCGCTGCGCGCGCCCTGCCGCCGCGGTTGAACCGCCGGCGGGCGTGCGCGGCGCCGGCCTGGTCATTCGCAGGACGGAGGCGCAGGTCGCCCGGAACGGGGGCCCGCGCAGCGCGCCCCTACGCGGCCAACGCATCGTGTAGTCTCACGCCATGCCTCTGCCGCTGCCGAAATCCGAAGCCGAGATCGCGCGCATCCAGAGCGCGCGCAAGCGGATCGCGTTCGAGCGCGCCGCGAAAGCGCCGTTCCACGAGAAGCGCCTTGCCGGCATCGATCCCGCGAAGCTCGACGATCCGGCCGAGTGGCGGAAGATCCCGATCCTGCACAAGGAAGAGCTGCGCGGGCTCAGCGAGCGCCAGTTCTACGACGAGTTCAACACCGCGCCGCGCCACACGATCTGGGAATATTGGCGCTCGGGCGGCTCTACCGGCAAGCCGCTGTTCTATCCGCGCAGCTTCGAGGACGCGCCCTATTGCCTGCTCTCGTTCGCGCGCGGCCTCGAATGCGCGGGCGTCACCAAGGGCGATACCGCGCACATCTCCTATCCGCTCGGCATCCACCCGGTCGGCCACATGTATGCCCGCGTCTGCCAGGCGGCCGGCGTCGGCGTGAACTGGGCGGGATCGGGCGCCGGCACGCCGTCGGCAGTGCAGGTGCAGCTCCTGCGCGACCTCAAGCCGACCGTGTGGATGGGCATGTCGAGCTACGGCATCCACCTCGCCAATCTCGCCGAAGCGTCGGGCGTCGATCTCGCCGCGGCGGGCGTGAGGAAGATCGTCCCCTCGGCCGAGCCGCTCTCGCTCGCCAAGCGCCAGAAGATCGAGCGGAGCTGGGGCGCCACCGTGTTCGACACGTTCGGCATGACCGAATGCGGGCTCATGGCCGGCGAGGACGCGGGCCACGACGGGCTCCGGCTCTGGACCGACATGTTCTTCTGCGAGGTGCTCGATCCCGCCACCTGGGAGCCCGTGAAGGACGGCGAGATCGGCACGCTCGTCACCACGTCGCTGTTCACGAACCACGCGACGCCGTTCATCCGCTGGAGCTCGGGCGATCTCGTCTCGATGCACCGGGGAGGCAAGCACGACGGCCCGTTCTCGATATTCCCGCTGCTGCGCCACGCCAACCGCACGACCGGCTTCTTCAAGGTGCGCGGCGTGAACATCAACCACTCGGAGTTCGAGGACCTGATGTTCGGCGAGGCGCAGCTCAACGATTTCAAGTGCGAGGTCGTCACCGCCGGCGATCTCGACACGCTGCGCGTCTCGTTCGAGGCCAAGCGCGGCGCCGATGCCGGAGCGCTCCGCGACGCGCTCGGCCAGCGCATCAAGGCGGTGTTCGAGGTGACGGCCGAGATGGTGATCCTCGAGAGCGGCACGCTGGCGCGCGAATTCGAGGGCGCGGTGAAGGCGCCGCGCTTCGCGGATCGGCGCGGCTAGGACCTCACCACCCGCTGGCCTTGTCCCACACGGCCACCACCTCGTCGCCGCGCTCGACGACGTTGTAGCGCGCATAGGGCGCGGCCATCATGCAGGCGTGGTTCGGCAGGATGCGCACCCGCGCGCCGACCGGCAGGCGTTCCCACGGCGGCGCGCCCGAGGGCGACGCGATCATGCCGTGCTCCTGGTTCACTTCGGCGACGAAGAGCCCGTCGAGCCGATCGCCCCTCTCGCCGAGCACCCAGCCATAGCCGACATTCGCCATGATCCCCGCGGCGCCCTTGTCGTGCGAGAGCGCCAGCGCGCCGGCGTCGACGAGGATGCGGCCCGTGCGCGGATTGTGGCCGATCACGGTCGCCAACACCGACACCGCGATGTCTTCGCGCCGGCAGACGCCGATCGCCATCTGGTAGAGGTCCATCAGCGTGTAGACGCCGGGCCGCATCTCGGTGACGCCCGCGAGCGAGCGCGCGAACATCGCCGTGGGCGTGGCGCCGACGCTGACCACGGGGCACGGCAGGCCCGCCGCGCGCAGGCGCTCCGCCGCGCGCACGACGCCGGCCCGCTCCTCCTCCGCCACCGCCGCGATCGCCGCCTCGCCCTTGCACTTGTACGAGTGGCCGGCATGGGTGAGCACGCCCGCGAGCGCCAGTCCTTTCGCCGCCGCGATCGCGCGGCCGACCTCGAGCAGCTCCGGAGAGTCGGGCAAGACGCCGGCGCGGCCGCCGCCGGTCTCGATCTCGACCAGCAGCGAGAACTCGGCCCCGAGTTCGCCCGCGCGCTGCGCCGCCGCCTGCACCGCCGCGACGTTGTCGGCAACGAGCGTCATCGCCACGCCCGCGCGCTGGAGCCGCGCCACCGCGTCGAGCTTGGCGGGCGCGATGCCGACCGCGTAGGCGATGTCGCGGAAACCGTGCGCGGCGAAATATTCGGCCTCGGCCAGGGTCGAGACCGTGATGCCGCCGAACTGGCCCGCCGTGGCCATCTTCGCGGCTTCGGCGGACTTCGCGGTTTTCATGTGCGGGCGCAGCCGCACGCCGAGCTTGGCCGCGCGCGCGGCCATCGCGCGGCAATTTGCGGCGAGCGCCGCGCGATCGAGCACGAGCGACGGTGTGGGGAGATCGGCCAGTTTCATCGCGGAAAATCCCGGGCGGTGCGTGCGGCACAATAGCGCGCGCGGCGCGTCTCCCCTAGCGCCGCGATTCCGTGCGGCGATTCAGCCGCGTAGAACGCCGCGTCGAGCCATCGGATGCGAATGCGCGCCGCCGCGCGGCGCGCCCTCTCCGGCGCAGCCTAACCGCCCCTTAACCACCGTCGGCGAAGTTGGGTGCCGCGGGCACACGCGCCCGCGCGAGGGGCCGACATGCGTTCGACGACCAACCACCTCTTCTTTGCGCTCCTGCTGCTCGGCGCGCTCGGCGCGCGCGCCGCGCCCGGCACGGCCGGCGAGGCCGATCTCGGCCCCTATTTCGAACGGCTCAAGACGGCGCCGCCCGCCGCGGTCCCGCGCGCGGCCCCGCAGGCCCGGGCCGAGCCGCGCGCGCTCCAGCGCGCCTCGGTCGAGACGGGGACGCTCGACGCCGCCACGCTCGAGCACACCGTGTTCAATCACATCAATCTCCACCGCCTGGCCAAGGGCCTGCGGCCGCTCTCGCACCTGCCCGGCCTCGCCGCCACGGCGCGCGCGCACAGCGGCGCGATCGCGAGCGGCGCCCGGCCGATGAATCACGACGGCATGCGCGACCGCCTGATGCCGCACATGGCCTCGTTCGGCAGCCGCGCCGGCGGCGAGATCCTCGCCTACAACCGCAACGCCGGAGACCCGGCGCAGGCCGCGATGCGCTCGTGGATCAACAGCGACCGGCACCGGGACGTGATCGAGGGCGACTATGCGACGATGGGCGTCGGCATCGCCCGGCGCGACGACGGCGCCTGGGTCTTCACGGTGCTGTTCGTCCGCTGAGCCGCGGCCCGATCAGCGCGCCTTGCGCCCGGCCGCGACGGCCGCGAGCCGCGCCAGCGCCGCGGGATCGCACGCGCCGGCGACGCACGCCTCGGCTTCGAGCCGCATCGCGCTCTCGAGCGCCGCGCGGTCCGGCGCGAGCAGCGCGCGCTTGGCGCGCCCCACGCCGTCGGGCGGCAGCGCGGCGAGTTCCTGGGCCAGCGCCAGCGCCTCTTGGCGCAGGCGCGCGGCCGGAACGACGCGGCTCGCGACGCCGGCCTCGAGCAATTCGCGCGCGCCCGCGCGCCGCCCGCGCAGGATCATCTCGCGCGCCAACGCCGTGCCGGCGAGGCGCGGCAGCAGCCAGCTCGCGCCGCCCGAGACGAAGAGGCCGTAGGCGATCTCGGGCAGGAAGCCCTTCGCATCCTCGGCCCACAGCGCGAAATCGCAGTTGAGAGTCCAGGCGAAGCCGCCGCCGACGGCCCAGCCCTGCACCGCGCCGATCATGGGCTTGGCGCCGAACAGCATGCGCTCGCTGATCCGCTGCAGCACCTCGACCTGGCGCACCACCGCGGCGCGGCCGGCTGCGCTGATGCGCAATTGGTCCTCGAGATCGTCGCCGGCGGAGAACGCGCGGCCGGCGCCCTCGAGCAGGATCGCGCGCACGCCCGCCTCGGCCTCGGCGCCGGCGAGCGCCGCGTCGAGCCCGTCGAGCAGAGCCATGTCGATCGCGTTGAGGCGGTCGGGGCGGTTGAGGGTCACGACGCGGACGGGTCCGTCGTCGCGGACGAGCACGGCGTTCATGCTTCGGCGAATCCGGTCATGGTGTCGGCCGCAACCTATCCCTTTTCGTCGTCCCCGCGAAAGCAGGGATCGGCAGGGCGCCGCCGACGAGCGCGAGCTTCGACGGCTTGCAGCGCGGCGGCTTGGTTCCCCGCTTTCGCGGGGACGGCAAATGGGGTTTAAGTCCGGGCAGCACATCGACGAACGGAATCGACCCGCCCATGACGACCATCACCCGCGCCGACTGCGAGGCCCGCGACCGGGCCGATCCGCTCGCTTCGTTCCGCGAGCGCTTCGCGCTGCCCGAGGGCATCGTCTATCTCGACGGCAATTCGCTCGGCGCGTTGCCGAAGGCGGCCGCCCTGCGCGTGAAGCACGCGGTCGAGCGCGAATGGGGCGCCGACCTCATCAAGAGCTGGAACGTCCACCGCTGGATCGACCTGCCGCAGCGCGCCGGGGCCAAGATCGCGCGCCTCGTCGGCGCCAAGGCGAGCGAGGTCATCGTCGCCGATTCCACCTCGGTCAATCTGTTCAAGATGCTGGCCGCGGCGCTCAGGATGCGCCCGGGCCGCCGCGTGATCCTGTCCGAGCCCGGCAACTTCCCGACCGATCTCTACGTGGCGCAGGGCCTCATCGAGATGCTCGGCGACCGCCCCGGCGGCAAGCTCGAGCTGAAGCTCGTGCCGGGCGAGCAGATCGTCGGCGCGCTCGACGACGCCGCGCTCGGCGCGGATGTGGCCGTCGTGTCGCTGACCCACGTCAACTACAAGTCCGGCCGCATCCACGACATGGCGGCGGTGACGGCCAAGGCGCACGCGGCAGGCGCGCTGATGCTGTGGGACCTCGCGCACAGCGCCGGCGCGCTGCCGGTCGATCTCGGCGCCGCTAAGGCCGACTTCGCGGTGGGCTGCGGCTACAAGTACCTCAACGGCGGCCCCGGCGCGCCGGCATTCCTGTTCGTCGCCGAGCGCCATCAGGCGGCGATCCGCCCGCCGCTCGCCGGCTGGATGGGCCACGCGCACCCGTTCACGTTCGACGTCGGCTACGAGCCGGCCCCCGGCATCGCGCGCAATCTCTGCGGCACGCCGCCGGTGCTGTCGATGTCGGCGCTCGACGCCGCGCTCGACGTGATGCTCGAGGCCGACATGGGCGCGCTGCGCGCGAAATCGCTGGCGCTCGGCGATCTTTTCCTCGCGCTCGTCGAGCAGCGCTGCGCCGCGCACGGCTTCAGGAACGGCTCGGCGGCGCGCCACGAGCGCGGCAGCCAGGTGGGCCTCCTCCACCCGGAGGGCTACGCGATCATGCAGGCGCTGATCGCGCGCGGCGTGATCGGCGATTTCCGCGCGCCCGACATGCTGCGCTTCGGCTTCGCGCCGCTCTACAACCGCTACGCCGAAGTGTGGGACGCGGTCGACGCACTCGCATCCGTCATGGACACGCGCGCCTGGGACACGCCGCAGTTCAAAGCCCGCGCCGCGGTGACGTGAGACTCAGCACCCCGGCTGGACGGGCTTCGTCGTCTCGTAATTGGGGCGGCAGGGGCGCGCGAGTTCGCCGAAGCGCGGGCTCCAGCACCACTGCGCCGGCTCGTCGCCGATGTAGATGCGGAGATTCGAGCCCGGCGGCCAGTTGTAGATGGCCCAGCGGCCCGACTGCATCCACTCGACGCGCAGATAGCCGCCCTGCTCGGCCGGGAAGCAGGCATGCGCGAAGCGGCCGCGCTCGCGCGGCTGCGGCGGATAGGGCTGGCCGGGATAGGGCTGGTACTGCGCCGCGACCGGCCCGGCCATGCAAGCCAACAGGCCGGCCGCCGCCAGCATTCTCGCGCTCTTTCGCATCATCGACATTCCGTCCTCTCGTCTGTGTGTCTCGATTTCCGGCCTGCCGGATCTACGCCGCAGCCTTCTTCCGGTTCTGCGCCAGCCGCTCGTCGACGACCGCGACCTGGGCGTCGATCGCGGCATTGCGCATGCCCTTCGAGGCGGCGATGAGCTGCACGAGCTTGTCGGCGCGCTCGATGTTGGGCACGCCGTTGTTGAGCGCGCGGGCGGCCGAGGACGGGCGCGACAGCCCCTGCGCCGCCGCCGCGTATTTCTCGAACGGCACGAGGTCGTCGGGCGCCGCGCCGAGCTTGATGCAGAGATCGCGCACGAAATTGTAGACCGAGCGCGAGGCCTCGATGTCGCCGTGCACCGCCTCCTGGATCGTGCGCGCGCCGTCTTTCGTCACGCAGCGATAGTTGCCGGCGAGCAGCATCGCCCATTTCGCGAGCGGCACGAACACCGAATCGTGCACCTTGAGCTTCACCGGCAGCTCGATCTTGCCGGCGGGCGTCTCGTAGCGGATGGCCTCGATCTCGTCCTGGAGCTGTTTCAGGATCGCCGTGTGCTTCTCCGACGGGAAGCGCGTGGCCTTGAAATTCGTCGGCAGCGTCACCTGCAGCACGTTCACCTTCTCGTCGGGCGGGCGGATCGCCTGCGGATCGGGGCTGCAGAGGGTGATGCAGGCGGGATCGAAATTGTCCCACACGGTCGAATCGGTATAGGCGCCGCGCAGCGCGTTGGCGTCGAGGCCCGGGATGCGGCGCAGATAGGCAAGCGGCGGCATGTTCATGATCGACATGCACGGCACCCGCGACTTCGCCACCGCATCGAGCAGTTCGCGCACGCCGGGCGCGCGGTATTGCGGCTCCTGCATCGCGAGGCCGACGAGGTCGTAATCCTTGGGGTCGATGCCGGCGGCGGCGCCGGCGGAAACCGTGCCGGGCAGCTTGCGCGAATCCAGCACCACCGGGTCCTTGCTCCCTTTCACCGGCAGGCGCACGCGGAAGCCCTCGGCGTTGATCAGGTCGGCCTCGGCCGGAAGGCACACGAGATGGATGCGGTGCCCGCCGAACAGGATCTTCGAGGCGAGCAGCGATCCATACGATGCGCCCATCAGCAAGATATTGAATTTTCCGGCCATTTCCGCGTCTCTCCCTGTCGTTTGGGCGGGCCGTTCGGTCGCGCCGGCCTGCCGCCGTTGTTCGGCATCGCGCGATGCTATGGGGCGCCCGACCGCGATGCAATCTTAGGCGAACCAGCGCATCGCCCGAACCCGCGTTAAGCATGATTACCTATTCATTTCTCCGCAAATATCCTAGAGGTTTTAATGCCCAACGCTTGAGCGCTTTGCCGCTTCCGGAAACAACGTGCGGCCCATAAGGCCGCCCTTGCATGCCCGAACGCCCGACGCAGGATTGATCGATCACGGATGACGGCCGATCTGACCCTGCTGTGGGCGTTGCCGCTGGCCGCGCTGTTTGTCGCAACACTCGTGCACGAGGACGTCGCGATCCTGAGCGGCGCCTATCTCGCGGCGCATGACGGCCTCCCGGTCGCGCTGGTCATGGCGACATTGCTGATCGGCGTCGTCGCCGGAGACTTCGCCGTCTACGGGCTGGGCGCGCTCGCGCGCCGCACGGCCGGCGCCTCGCGCTGGGGCTGGCTGCGCCGCCGCCTCGACGGCGAGACCGTCGCGCAGGCCGAAGCCTGGCTCCGCCGCAATCTTTTCATGGCCGTCGCAAGCTGCCGCGTTTTGCCGTTCGCGCTGTTTCCGACCTACGGCGCCTGCGGCTGGCTGCGCATTCCGCTGCGGCGCTTCTCCGTGCCGGTCATCGTCTCGGCGGCGCTCTACGTGCCGCTCGTATTCATGCTGTTCCATCTGTGCGGCGAGCGGCTGTCGCGGCAGCTCGATGTCTGGGGCTGGGCGATCGCGGCGGCGCTGGCCGCGCTCGTGCTGCTGGTGCGGCGGCGCTTCGCCGCGCGCCGCGCGCGGCTGAAACGCGCGATCCCGCCGGCTGCCGAACCGCGCGCGCCCGCGACGCATCCGGGGATGCCGCCGCTGCGCGCGTCGCAGATCCGCGTTCCGCTGTCCGAGCGCATCAACGAGCAGCTGTTCTACGTGCCGCTGGTCGCGCAATGGCTCTGGCTGGGGGCGCGCCACGGCAGCTTCACGCTGCCGACGGCCGCCAACCCGCTGATCGAGGGCGGCGGCCTGCTCGGCGAATCGAAATTCGCGTATTTCCGCCAGGCCGGCGAAGCGGCAACCCCGTGGCTCGCGCGCACCGCGCTGCTGGCGGAGCCGGCCGAGGGATCGCGCGCGATCGAGGCCGCCGAGGCCGCGATGCGCCGCGCCGGCCTCGCCTACCCCGTCGTCGCCAAGCCCGATATCGGCTGGCGCGGCTATGGCTGCCGCCTCGTCGAGGACCGCGCGGCCCTTGCCGCCTATCTCGACGCGTTCCCGGACGGCGCCGATCTGCTGCTGCAGGA
>JAEULD010000143.1 GCA_016792765.1 Candidatus Odyssella sp. | reverse complement strand
TGGCCGACAAGGCCGGCTACGACGCCGCCAAGGCCGCCGGCAACGAGATCTCGGACGCGACGCCGGCGATGATCGAGGAACTGCGCAAGATCGGCGTGCAGCTCGAGGCCGACTGGATCAAGCGTGCCTCGGGCAAGGGCTACGATCCCGCAGCGGCGGTGAAGGAACTGCGCGAAACCGCGCGGGCGCTCGACAAGAAATAGCGCCCGAAGGTCTCGCGGGGGCGCCGGGCGGAAATCCGGCGCCCTTCGTGTTTGGGGGGACGCCGATGAACGCCGCCGCGCCGAAGAACCGGGGCCTTGGCCGCTGGCTCATTGATGGGCCGGACACGCTGGCGGCGGCGATGCTGCTGGCGCTCACGGTCGTCACCTGCGTCGACGTGTTCGGGCGCGAGGTGCTGCGCGCACCGCTCAAGGGCGCCGACGAGCTCACCGTCGTGTTCATGGCGATCAGCGTCTATGCGGTGTTCGGAAGCATCACGTGGCGCGAGAGCCATGTGTGCGTCGATCTCGTCGACATGGTGTGGCCGAAGGCGCTCACCGGCGCGCGCCAGATCGCGTTGAACCTCGTCGCCGCCGCGTTCATGGGCGTCGTCACGTGGCGCGTGTGGATCGTCGCCGGGCGCCTCGCGGGCGACGGCGAGGTGACGGAGTATCTGCGCATTCCGAAGGGGCCGCTCGCCTATTTCTTCGCGCTGATGTGCGCGATCGCCGTGCTGTGCCTGCTCGCGAACGCCGTGCGCTACGCGCTCGGGCGCGGGCCGCTGCAGGAGAGCACGAGCGAGCTCGAAATCGGCAAGCACCGCATCGACTGAGACGGGTGCGCGGGGGCGGGCGTGGACATCGCACTGATCGGCTTCGGCGTCCTGCTCGCGTGCATCTTCCTGCGCATGCCGATCGCGTTCGCGATGGGCGCGGTCGGCTTCTGCGGCCTCTGGTACATCCGCGGCTGGGTGCCGGCGCTGTCGAGCTCGGCCGAGCGCTTCATCTCGTCGGTGCAGAACTACGAGCTGGCCGTGCTGCCGCTGTTCATCCTGATGGGCAACCTCGTATCGCGCGCCGGCTTCTCGCAGGAGCTCTACGCCTCGGCGCAGACCTTCCTCGGCCACCGCCGCGGCGGGCTCGCGATGGCGACCGTCGTCGCCAGCGGCGGCTTCGCCGCGATCTGCGGATCGTCGCTGGCCACGGCCGCCACGATGTCGAAGGTGGCGCTGCCGTCGATGCGCCGGTACGGCTACAAGGACACGCTCGCCACCGCCTCGATCGCGGCGGGCGGCACGCTCGGCATCATGATCCCGCCGTCGACGATCATGGTCATCTACGGGCTGATGACCGAGACCTCGATCAACCAGCTCTTCGCCGCCGGCTTCCTGCCCGGCTTCCTCGGCATCCTGCTCTACACGGGCGCCATCCGCTGGACGGTCTGGCGCGATCCTGCGGCGGGCCCGTCGGTGGCCAAGGCGCCGTGGGCGGAGCGCCTGCGCGCGCTCAAGGCGGTGTGGGGCGTGCTGTTCCTGTTCGTGCTCGTGATCGGCGGCATCTACTCGGGCGCGTTCACGGCCAACGAGGCGGCCGGCATCGGCGCGGGCGGCGCGCTGCTGCTGGCGCTGGTCAAGCGCGTCCCGGCCAAGGACCTGCTCGCGGTCTTCGTCGACAGCGCGCGCACCTCGGCGATCCTGTTCTTCGTGCTGATCGGCGCGCTGATCTTCTCGAACTTCATCAACGTCGCCGGCTTCCCCGAGGCGCTCAAGGGATTCGTCACCGGCGCCGGCCTTTCGCCGCAGCTCGTGATCCTGCTGATACTCGGCATCTACATCATCCTCGGCTGCATCCTCGAGAGCCTGTCGATGATCCTCCTGACCGTGCCGATCTTCTTTCCGCTCGTGCAGGCGCTGGCGCCGGGGCTCGGGATGGATCCGAAATGGGTGCTGGTCTGGTTCGGCATCGTCATCGTGATGGTCACCGAGATCAGCCTGATCACGCCGCCGGTCGGGCTCAACGTCTACGTGCTCTCCGGCGTCGTGCCGGGCCTGAAGACGACGACCGTGTTCCGCGGCATGGTGCCGTTCATCGGCGCCGACGTGGTCCGGCTTCTCGCGATCACCTACATTCCGATCATCTCGCTGCTGCTGCCGCGCATCTTCTACGGCAAGTGAGCGCGGCCAAAGGGGATCCGCATGAGCGCCAATCTTCTCGCGATGAACGACGAGCTCTACGCCTATCTCGATTCGGTGAGCAGCCGCGAGCCGCCGTCGCTCGCCGCGCTGCGCGAGGAGACGATGAAAGACCCGCGCTTCAACATGGCGGTCTCGCCGATGGAGGGGCAGTTCCTGGGCGTGCTCGTGCGCATGCTGAACGCGCGCAAGATCTGCGAGGTCGGCGTCTATACCGGATACAGCTCGCTTTCGATGGCGCTGGCGCTGCCGCCCGGCGGGCACATCTGGTGCTTCGATCTGAGCGAGGCCTGGACGAACGTCGCGAAGAAGCACTGGCAGGCGGCCGGCGTCTCCGACCGCATCACGCTGCGCCTCGCGCCGGGCGCCGATTCGATGCAGTGGCTGCTCGACACCGGCCACGCCGGCACGTTCGATCTCGTCTTCGTCGACGCCGACAAGCCCAACTACCACCGCTACTGGGATCTCGCGCACGCGCTGCTGCGCAAGGGCGGCACCGTGATCGCCGACAACACGATGTTCCAGGCCTTCGTTCCGGCGCGCGTGACCGACGCCGACATAAGGGCGAGATTCGCGCATTATCCGCCGGCGGCGCAGGAGGAAGTGGTGAAGGCCGCGCACGCGATCCGCGCGTTCAACGAGCGCATCCACGCCGACGCGCGCTTCGCCCTCTCGCTGATCCCGGTCGGCGACGGCATGACGTTCGGCGTGAAGCTCTGACCGCCGATGCTCGTCGCGATCATCGAATTCCGCATCCGCCCCGGCGCGGAGGGCCTTTACGCCGAGTGGGCGGCGAAGCTCCACGCCGGCGTGCACCGCATCGACGGCTTCGTCTCGGTGGAGCGCTTCGAGAGCCGCACGCGGCCCGGCACCTGGCTTTCGCTGTCCTATTGGCGCGACGCCGAGGCGCTGGCGGCGTGGCGGCGCGATCCCGACCACGTCAAGGGCATGGCCGCCGGCAAGCGCGACGTTTTCGCGGATTACCGCATCGTCGTGGCCGCGGTAGAGCGCGACTATGCGTTCGCGCGGCCGGCCGGCGCGGGCTAGGCACGGGGCATCGACGAGGGGAGAGCGGAGTGCGCGTCTATCGGAGCACGTTCAGGGTCGAGTGGGCGCATTGCGACGCGGCCGGCATCGTCTTCTACCCGCATTTCTACACGCTGTTCGACCAGGCGACCGAGCGGCTGTTCTCGGCCAATCGCCTGTCCTACGCGGAGCTCGCGCGCGATTTCGATTCGCCGGGCATGCCGCTGGTCGAGACCGGCGCAAAATACGCGAACGCCTCGAAGCTCGGCGACGCGCTGTCGGTCGAAAGCTGGGTCGAGAGCTGGGACGGCAAGACCTTCCTGATGAAGCACAAGCTCACCCATGCCGACGGCCGGCCCGCGCTCGAGGGCTTCGAGCGCCGCGTCTGGGTCAAGCGCGACGCGACGCGGCCGACGGGCTTCCGCGCGGTGGAAGTGCCCGCGGAGGTGAAGGCCCGGTTCGTCGACTAGCTCAGATCAGCGACTGGGCGAAGAACCAGGCCTTGCAGAGGATGAGGCCGAGCGTGATCGAGCTGCCGTAGAGGATGATGGAGCGGGCTTTCGACGTGGTGTGCATGATCGCTGTCTCCGCGATTCCGTGCTTTGGAGGGGCTGTCGCGGTGGAAATCATGCGGCTTCGCGGGTAAACGAAAG
>JAEULD010000084.1 GCA_016792765.1 Candidatus Odyssella sp. | reverse complement strand
AGTACGACAGCGACCGCGCCGGCGACTTCCGACCGCTGCGCCACGTGCCGAAGGGCAAGACGATCGTGCTCGGGCTGGTTTCGACGAAGACGCCGGTGCTCGAAAGCAAGGAGCAGCTGAAGCGCCGCATCGGCGAGGCCGAGAAGCACATGCCGCACGACCACCTCTGCCTTTCGCCGCAGTGCGGATTCGCCAGCAACTTCATGGGCAATCCGGTCACGATCGAGGACGAGAAGAAGAAGCTCGCCCTCGTCGTCGAGACCGCGCGCGATGTCTGGGGCAGCGCCTGAGCGCGGGAGGCCCGGCGCGCTACACCGCCACGGGATAGGAGCTGAAACCGCGATGTCGCGCGCGTCGCCGCCGCGTCGGCGTCCCGTCCGGGCGCAAGGCCGGGTAGCGCGCGATCAGCCGTTCGAGCGCCACGCGCGCTTCGAGGCGGGCGAGCGCCGCGCCGAGGCAGACGTGGATGCCGTGGCCGAACGCGAGGTGCCGGTTCGGCGCGCGGCCGATGTCGAGGCGATCCGGCTCCGCGAAGGCCTCCGGATCGCGATTGGCGGCGCCGTTGGAAATCCAGACGAACTTGCCCGCTGGAATCGGCACGCCTTCGATCTCGAGCGGCTCGCGCGGCATGCGTCCGCCGATCTGATTCGGGCTGTCGAAGCGCAGCATTTCCTCGACGGCCGCGGCCGCGAGCCCGGGTTCCCGCTTCAGCCGCTCCCATTGGTCCGGGAAGCGGAACAGCGCGTCGATCCCGTTGCCGAGCAGGTTCGAGGTCGTTTCGTGACCCGCATTCAGCAGGAACGCGGCGTTGTGGAGGAGATCCAGCTCGGACAGCTTCTCCCCGTCCTGCTCGGCCGCGACCAGCAGCGACATGAGATCGTCGCCGGGGCGCCGGCGCCGGTCGTCGGCGAGGCTGCCGAGATAGGCCTTGAAGTCTTCGACGACGGCGTTGCCCTCGGCGACCTGCTCGGGGCTGGGGCGCGGCTCGAGGCTGCCGGTGACGCCGGCCGACCAGCGCCGGAATCGCCGCCGTTCGCCGGTGGGAACGCCCATCATCGCCGCGATCACGGTGAGCGGCAGCAGGTAGGCGAAGTCCGCGATGAGGTCCATCCGGCCGCCGACGACCGATTCGTCGAGCAGCTCGTCGACGACGCTCGCGACGCGCGGCTCCCACACCGCCATCGCGCGCGGCGTGAAGGCGTGGGCGACGAGCCGGCGGATGCGGGTGTGGTCCGGCGGGTCGCGGAACACCATGACGTGGATGTTGTGCTCGGCGATCGGCGTGTCGCCGAGGCGCGCGCGCCAGGCTTCGCGCTGGTCGGAGCTCATGCGCGGGTCCCGCAACACTTGCTCGACGTCGCGATACCGGGTGACGAAGACGGTGCCGTCGGGATTGCGATGCACCGGCGCTTCGCGCCGCAGCCGGGCATAGGTGGGGAACGGATCGTCGAGGAAGCGCGCGTCGAGCGCGGACAGATCGAACCGCGCCGGGTCGGCGGCCCACTCGCCTGGTGCCATGGTCATGGCCATTCTCGGCTGCCCACGTGTTTGAACATATGTTCAAAATAGTACCGGACTGCTAGCTTGGACGGCAATCGAAACGGCGGAAGCGCCTGACAGGGAGGACGAGCATGAAACTGAAAATGGAACCGAGCCGCAGAGTGTTTCTGGGGACGGCCGGCGCGTTCGCGGCAACCGCCGCGGGCGGCTGGAGCGCGCGCGCGCAGGGCAAGGAAGACTTCAAGATCGGCGCGATCGCGTCGCTGACCGGCCCGGCCGCTGCCTTCAGCAAGGATTACGCCGACGGTTTCACGGCCTACGCCAAGGCATGGAACGCCCGCGGCGGCTACAACGGCCGCAAGATCGCGGTCGAGCTGCTCGACGACGAGACCAACCCCGTCAACGCGGTCAACGCGTTCCGCAAGCTCGCCTCCGACGCCAAGACCGGCGCCATCTGGACGGCGCTCGGCAGCCAGACGGCGCTCGGCATCAAGGCGATCGCCTCGGAGTTCAAAGTGCCCGTGATCTCGGGCGGCGGCGTCGACGAGCTGGGCCGCCCGCCCGATGCGTGGTTCTTCAAGGTGGCGCCCGGCGCCAGCGACTTCATGAAGGGCACGGTCGCCTATGCCAAGGCGAAGGGCTACAAGACCGTGGCCTCGCTCAACGCCACCGACGCGTTCGGCCAGTTCGAGGCGCGGCGCTTCAAGGAATTCGCCGAGGAAGCGGGCCTGAAACTGGTGGCGGCCGAGACCTTCGCGATCACCGACACCAATTTCGCAGCGCAGCTCGTCAAGATCCGCAACGCGAAGCCGGACTTCTTCTACAACGGCTCCACCGCCAATCCCGCGATCCTGATCTTCAAGCAGTCCAAGCAGCTCAAGCTCGAGATGCCGATGGCGGTGTCGCTCGCATCCGTGACCGGGGCGTTCTTCCAGGGCATCGGCGGCCGCGAACAGGCCGAGGGCATCCTGGGGCTCATCCCGACCGGCGCGCTCGCCGCCGACATCGGCGGCGACGTGACGCGCATCTACAAGGAGTGCGTCGACGCGCTCGGCAAGCCCGCGCTGCTGTTCCACACGCTGGGCTGGGACACGGCCCTCATCACCGAGCATGCGATGAAGGCCTCCGACGGCACGCGCCAGGGCGTGCGCGATGCGCTGGAGAAGGCCAAGGACGTGCCGGCGATCAACGGGCCGTTCACGTTCACGCCGACCGACCACATCGGCCAGGACATTCGCGGCCTGGTGATGGCTCAGTTCAAGTCGGGCAAGTGGGTCAAGGTATAAGCCACCCTTCGGCCGTGCCGGGGCGCCGCAGCGGCGGCGCCCCCTGACGGCGGCGGTGCCCGCTTGGATTTCGCAACCTTTTCCCAATTCGCGCTGTCGGGCCTGACCACGGGGTGCATCTACGCGCTCGTGGCGCTCGGCTTCGTGCTGTGCATGAACGTCTCGGGCGTCATCAACTTCGCCCAAGGCGAATACGTGATGATCGGCGGCGTCGGCGCGGCGCTGCTCGCCGCCTACGGCCTGCCGCTGCCGGTGGCCATCGCCGGCGCGGTCGCCGCGGGCGCGATCCTGGCCGTGGCCCAGGAGCGCCTCACCCTGGCTCCGGTGCGCGCCGCGCCGCTGTTCATACAGGTCACGATCACGCTCGGCGTCGCCGCGATCTTGCGCATGGGCGCGGTCGTCGTGGGCGGGCGCGATCCGCTCACGGTCCCGCCGCTCACCGGCGACGGCGTCGAGGAGATCCTGCAGGCCGTCGTTCCCACCCAGACGCTCTGGGTCTGGGGCATGACGGCGCTGCTGCTCGCCGCCTCGTTCTGGCTGCTCATGCGCACGGATCTCGGCCGCGCGATCCGCGCCTGCTCGATCAATCTGCACGCCGCGCGCCTCATGGGCATCGAGGCGGAGCGGCTCACGCTCGTCGTCTTCGCGCTGTCCGGCGGCACCGCGGCGCTCGCCGGCGCCATCGTCGCGCCGATCACGCAGGCGAACTGGCTCGCGGGGCTGGAATTCGGGCTGAAAGGCTTCATCGGCGCGATCTTCGGCAATTTCCGGTCGCCAGGCCTGGCCGTGGCGGGCGGTCTCGCGATCGGCGTCGTCGAATCGCTGGCCGCCGGCTACGTCTCGTCGGCCTACAAGGACGTCGTCGCCTACGGCGCCCTGCTGATCTACCTGCTGCTCCGCGGCGGGGTCTTCGTCACCGGCCGCGCCGCGCTCGCGCAGTCTTCGCACTAGGTTCGCGATGGGCCAGGTGCTTCGCGGGCAGCAGGGGGCGGCGATGGCGGCGTTCGTCGCGATCGTCGCGGCCTACCCGCTGATTTTCTCGAACGCCTACCTGATCGGCGTCGGCATCGCCGCCGGCGCCATGGCCGCGGGCACGGTCGGCTTCGTCCTGCTGATCGGCTACGCGCATCAGCTGGCGCTCGGGCAGGCCGCGTTCTGCATCGTCGGCGGCTACGTGAGCGCGCTGGCGACCACGCGCTGGGGCTGGGATCCGCTCGTGGCACTGATCGCCGGGGCGCTGCTGGCGATGCTGCTCGCCTACGCGATCGGCAAGCCGATCCTGAAGCTGCGCGGCTTCATCCTCGCGATGGCGTCGCTCGCCTTGCAGCTCCTGCTCATCGCCGTGCTCCAGGAGCAGGAATACACCGGAAAGGCGCTCGGCATTCCGGGCGTGCCGAAATTCGGCGTGTTCGGCATCAGGCTCGACAGCGATCTCGCCTTCTACTACGTCACCTGGGCGTTCGTTCTCGCGGCCATCGTCGTCGGCCTCAACATCAACGCCTCGCGCGTCGGCCGCGCGCTGAAAGCCATCGCGTCGAGCGAGATGGCCGCGAGCTCGGTCGGCATCGACGTCACGCGCCACAAGGTGCAGATGTTCGTGATCAGCGCCGGCATGGCGAGCATCTCGGGCAGCCTCACCGTGCACTATCTGCGCGTGATGGGCCCGCACATCTTCGATTTCGCCTACAGCCTCAACATCGTGACCGCCGTCATCGCCGGCGGCCTGATGTCGATCTGGGGCGGCGCGCTCGGCGCCTCGATCTTCATCGCGATCCGCGAGATCGTGCGCAATGCCGGCATTCCCTATCTCGAATCGATCGTGATGGGCGTGCTCACCTGCTTCGTCCTGATCGCGTTTCCGCGCGGCTTCGCCGGCCTCGTCGCCGGCGCGGCCCGCAGGCTCGCAGGCGCGCCTGCCGCTTCGGCCGCCGCCGGCGCATCGCCGGCCCCGCGCGTCGAGGCCGAGGCCGCTCCCGCGGCCGGGGCGCTCACGCTGTCGGGCGTCTCGAAATCGTTCGGCAATCTGCGGGCCGTGTCCGATGTCGGCTTCGCGGCGCCGGCCGGCGCGATCACGGCGCTGATCGGGCCGAACGGGGCGGGCAAGACGACGCTGTTCAATCTCGTCTGCGGCTTCCAGCCGCTCGACGGCGGTGCCGTGGCCTTCGCCGGCCACGACATCGGCACGCTGCTGCCCAACGAGATCGCCGCGCTCGGCATCGGCCGCACGTTCCAGAACCTGCAGCTCTTCGGCAACCTCACGGTGCTCGAGAACGTCATGTGCGGCGCGCACCGCCATACCGCCGCCGGCATCCTCGAAGTGTCCGCGCGCCTGCCGTCGGTCGGCCGCGAGGAGGCGGCGACGCGGGCGCGGGCGCTCGACTGCCTGCGGTTCGTCGGGCTCGAGGCCGCCGCCGGCCGCTATCCGTCCGAGCTGCCGTTCGGCCATCAGCGGCTCGTCGAGATCGCGCGCGCGCTCGCGCTGAAGCCCGCGCTGCTGCTGATGGACGAGCCCGCCTCGGGCCTCAACGACACCGAAACCGAGCGCCTGGCCGACCTGATCCTCGCGATCAACCGGCTCGGCGTCACGATCCTGCTGATCGAGCACGACATCCGGCTGGTCATGGGCGTCGCCGACCACGTCGTGGTGCTGCACCACGGCGAGAAGATCGCCGAGGGTCCTCCGGCCGAGGTCCGCCGCGACCCGCAGGTCGTTTCCGCCTATCTGGGGCAGTGAGATGGCGCTGCTCGAACTCCGGTCGGTGACCAGCGGCTACGGGCGCAGCGTCGTGCTGCGCGACGTCTCGCTGGACGTGAACGCGGGCGAGATCGTCGCGCTGATCGGCGCGAACGGCGCGGGCAAGAGCACGCTCCTCAACACGATCATGGGCGTCGTCCCGCTGATGGGCGGCGCCGTCGCCTTCGACGGACGGCCGCTCGCCCGCATCGCCACCCCCGCGATCGTGCGCGCCGGCCTCGTCCAGGTGCCGGAACGCCGCCAGCTCTTCGGCACGATGACGGTGGAGGAAAACCTCCGCATGGGCGCCTATGTGCGCGAGCGCGGCGAGGTGTCGGCGCTGCTCGAATCGCAGTACGCGCTGTTCCCGATCCTCCGCGAGCGGCGCGGGCAGGCGGCCCAGACCTTGAGCGGCGGCCAGCAGCAGATGGTCGCGATCGCCCGCGCGCTGATGGCCAAGCCCAAGATGCTGCTGCTCGACGAGCCCTCGCTCGGCCTCGCGCCGCTGATCGTCCAGCAGATCGTCGATCTGATCGTCGCGCTGCGCGGCCGCGGCGTCACCTCGCTGGTCGTCGAGCAGAACGCGAAAGTGGCGCTCGCGCACGCCGACCGCGGCTACGTGATCGAGACCGGCCGAATCGCAACCAGCGGCACCGCCGAGGCGCTGCTCGGCGACGCGGCGGTGCTCGAGGCCTATCTCGGTGGGGCCGACGTGGGCAGCAACTCGATGGAAGAGCGCATCCGCGCGAAGAAACTTGCGATGCGCGCCGACTCGGGGCAAAAGGCCGGGCCCCAGACGATTCGAGGATCGCGCCCATGACCGTCCAGACGCGGCTCAAGCCCCCCTTCCGCGCCGAGCACGTCGGCAGTTTCCTGCGCCCGCAGCGCCTGATCGAGGCGGCGCGAGCGCACAAGGCCGGCAAGCTCGACGAAGCCGGCTTCGCCAAGGTGCAGGACGACTGCGTGCGCGAGATCGCGGCGTTCCAGGAGAATCTCGGCCTGCGCTCGATCACCGACGGCGAGTTCCGCCGCCGCGGCTGGTCGGCCGGCTTCATCGATTCGGTCGAGGGCTTCGGCCTGCGCGACGGCACGCTCGGCTTCCGCACCGAGACGCAGATCGTCGGCGTCGCCGCCTCGCCCTATGCGAAGAGCAAGCTCCGGCGCAAGCACCGCATCGTCGCCGACGACTACAAGTTCCTGAAGACGGCGGTGAAGAAGGGCACGCCCAAGGTCACGGTCGCGTCGCCGCCGGTCATGCACTATTTCCTCGGGCCCAAATCCTACGAGACCAGCGTCTACGAGGATCGCGAGGCGTTCTTCGCCGATCTCGTCAAGATCTATCAGGACGAGGTGGCCGATCTCGCCGCCGAGGGCTGCACCTACCTGCAGCTCGACGACACGGCGCTGCCGTGCAATTGCGACGACAAGGCGCGCCACGACGTGGTCGCGCGCGGCGAGGACCCCGACGAGCTCACGCGCACCTATGCGAAGCTCGTCAACGCGTCCATCGCCAAGAAGCCCGCATCGATGACCGTCGGCATCCATCTCTGCCGCGGCAACCTGAAGGGCGCGTGGATGGCCGAGGGCGGCTACGACCCGATCGCCGACGTGCTGTTCAACCAGGTGAACGTCGACGGCTATTTCCTCGAATACGACACCGACCGCGCCGGAGACTTCAAGCCGCTGCGCTTCGTGCCGAAGGGCAAGGTGGTGATCCTCGGCCTCGTCAGCACCAAGACGCCGGCGCTCGAATCGAAGGACGAGCTGAAGCGCCGTATCGACGCCGCCGCGAAATACTGCCCGCTCGACCAGCTCGCGCTCTCGCCGCAATGCGGCTTCTCGTCGGGCGGCGGCAGCGGCCAGGTCGTCGACGAGACCGCGACGAAGAAGAAGCTCGAATTGATCGTCGAAGTCGCGCGCGAGGTGTGGGGCAGCCCGTAACGCGCGCCACCGGCCCTACATCAGCCTGACGAGCACCGTCGCCAGCCCGGGCACGGCCACGATCGCGAGCAGCACCGCGAGCACGATCAGCGTGAACGGCGTGGCCGCCGCCCACACCTGGCGCAGCGAGATCTCGGGCGGCGCCACGCCCTTCATCACGAACAGCAGGAGCCCGAACGGCGGCGTCAGCAGCCCCACCTGCAGCGAGATCAGCAGGATCACGCCGAGCCACACGTGGTCGAACGAGCTCGGCCCCAGCAGGTCGTTCGCCAGCGGCATGAAGAACGGCAGCGTGAGCAGCATCATGCTCACCTGGTCCATGAAGCATCCGAGCACCAGCAGCACGCCGATCATCACGAAGATCGCGGTGTATTTCTCGAGGCCGACCTTGCCGAGCGCCGCCAGCGCGCCGTCGGTGGCGCCCGAAAAGGCCAGGATCTGCGCGAAACTCGTCGAGGCCGCGATGATGAAGAAGATCATCGTCGTCACCACGGCCGTGCCCTTCAGGCAATCGATCAGCGTCCTGAGGCGCAGCGCGCGGTAGGCGAGCGCGAGGATCACGGTTGCCAGGCAACCGAGCGCCGCCGCGTCGGTGGGCGAGGCGATGCCGCTGAACATGCTGCCCATCACGACGACGAAGATCAGGAACAGCGGCACGACGTACTTGAAGAACGGCAGCCAGCGCTCGCGCGCGGAGAGGCGCTTCACCTCGTAGGCCGGCGCCAGCGCCGGATTCGCCCGGCAGCGCACCACGATGTAGGCGATGAACAGCACGCTCATGATGAGGCCGGGCAGAATGCCGGCGATCAGCAGGTCGGCGACCGAGATCTTCACCTTGCTGACGCCGCTCGCCAGCGTCGCGAGCAGAACCGTGAGCGCCGAGGGCGGGATCAGCATGTCCACGCCGCCGATGGCCATGATCGGGCCCATCGCCATCGTCGGGTGATAGCCGCGCTTCAGCATGTCGGGCAGCAGCGCCTGGCCGAGCATCGCCGTCGTCGCGATCGTCGAGCCAGAGAGCGCCGAGAAGACGGTGCCGCCGGTCACGGCGACCACCGAGAGCCGCCCCGGCACGCGGCTGATCAGCCGGTCGATCGCGTCGACGGCGCGGAACGCGATCCCGGTCTGGAGCAGGATCTCGCCCATCAGCAGGAACAGCGGGATCGGCGCGAGGTTGAAGTTCGCGATCGAGGCCATCGATCCGCGCATCAGCGAGACCAGGCCCGCCGCGCCGCCCAGGAAGATGAGCGCGCCGGCGATGTTCGCGAGCAGGAACGCGAACGCCACCGGCAGGCCCAGCGCCATGAAGGCGCAGATCATGCCGAGCATCAGGACGAGCGCCGAGATCCAATCCATGGCGTCAGATGCTCGCCCGCTTGGCGGGATCGTAGTCGTCGGAGACGACGCCGCGCACGCGCGCGATCCGCAGCGCGAACTCGATCGCCAGCAGCGTGCCGGACACCGGGATCGGCAGCAGCAGCAGCCACTCGTCGAAGTTCCACGTCTTGCGCGCGACGAGGTCGCTCGCCCAGGCGTCGGCCACGGCCGCGGCGCCGAACCAGACGAGCACCAGCGCCACGCCGAGGCCGACGAGATCGACGAGCTGCTCCAGGCGCACGGCATGGCGCTTCGGCAGCGCGGTCAGCACCGCGTCGACGCGCACGTGCGAGCCGAGCCGCAAGACCCACGGCGCCGCGAGATAGGTGCCGGCATACATCGCGTATTCGGTCAGCTCGATGAGCCAGGGCAGCGAGCCGATGCGGAAATTGCGAATTCCGATGTCCACGCACATCAGCGTGATCAGCACGCCCAGCGTCACCGCGAAGATCGTGCTGAAGAGTTCGAGGACGAAGGCGAAGAGTCTCAACATACCCGCTCTCCCCTTGGGGGAGAGGATCCGGGAGCGAGGGGCGAGGGGGCGGCGCTGGCGCCAAGAACGTCTCGCGGCGCCGCGCCCACACCCCTTTCCCCTCTCCCCCAAGGGGAGAGGGGGATTTTCGCGCCCCACTCCACCGGGCGCTAGTTCTTCTTCGTGAAGAACGCGCGCAGCTTGGGCCCGTGCTCGGGGCTGGTCTTGATCACGGATTCCCAGCCCGCGTCGCGGATCACGTCGAGGTACTTCTTCTCGTCGGCGGCGGAGAACCGGATCACCTTGATGCCGGCGTCCTCCTGCTTCTTGCGCTCGGCCGCATTGATCGCCTTGTCGCCGGTGTCGACCTCGATCGCCATCGCGAGTTCGGTCAGGAGCTTCCGCTGCGCGTCGTTGAGCTTCTTGGTCCAGACGTCGAGGTTCACCAGCATCTGCAGGTCAGCGTTGTAGAAGCCGGGATCGATCCGGTACTTCGTCACCTTCTGCCACGAGAAGTCGAAAATGCCGCGCGCCGGCCAGCCATAGCCGTCCACCGTGTTGCGCTCGAGCATCGTGTAGACTTCGGGCGGCGCGGAGGTGACGGCGGTGCCGCCGAGCTTCTCGACCATCGCGCGATAGATCGGCGTCACCCGGAGCTTGAGGCCCTTGAAGTCCGGCGTCTTGATCTCCTTGTTCACGTAGATGTGGAACTCGTCGTAGCTATACGTGCGCGCGAGATAGTGCGCTTTCATCTTCTCGTTGTAGATCTTCTCGAGATAGGCCATGCCGCCGTTCTTGCGCAGTTCGGCCATCGGGATCTCGAGCAGTTTTTGCGCATCCGCCTCGGGCACCACGTTGGTGTAGTAGGCGCCCGTGCTGCTGATGATGTCGACGAGGCCGTCGCGCAGGTTCTTGCCTACGTCGAACGTCGGCATGACCTTCGGCGCGCCGCCGAGATAGTTGATGCGGACGAGCCCCTTGCCCTTCTCGTTCACCAGTTTGATGTATGCCTCGAACTTCGAGGAGTAGGCGGTACCCTCGGGGAAGCCGCTGATTCCCTTGAGGACCGCCTCCTGGGCGAATGCGGGAATGGCAAAAGCGGCCGCCAGCGCGATGCCGGCGGCGATCCGGACGATCATGGAAGTCCTCCCTCGTTGCGAACGCGCTCCCTTTGTAGCGCGCCGCGCGGCCCAGGCAAGCGTTTCCGGCGGCGGCCGGCCCTCGCGCTTTCCCTCTATTTCTTCGTCAGCAGTTCCTTGAGCCGGGCGCCGGTCTCGGGGCTGGTCTTGATCACCGCGGCCCAGCCGGCCTCCTTGGCCGTGTCGGACCACTTCTTGGCCTCGGCGGGCGGCAGCTGGATCGCCTTGATGCCGGCGGCCTCCTGGCGCTTGCGCTCGGCGTCGTCGAGCTTGAGACGCTCGCCGGCGCGCGCTTCGACGACGGCCATCGCCTCCTGCATGATCTTCTGCCGCTCGGCCCCGAGCTTGTTCCAGACGGCGAGATTGACGAGCGCGTGCAGCGCGGCGCTGTAGAACGACGGCTCCACGCGGTACTTCGTCACCTTTTCCCACGAATAGTCGAAGATGCCCGAGGTCGGCCAGCCGTAGCCGTCCACCGTGCCGCGCTCCATCAGCGTGTAGACCTCGGCCGGTGGCGAGTTGATCGCGGTGCCGCCGAGGGCCTCCACCATCGCGCGGTAGATCGGCGTCACCCGGATCTTGAGGCCCTTGAGGTCCGCCTTCTCGATCGGCTTGTTGAGGTAGATGTTGAACGAGATGAAATCGAGCGTGTTGCCGAGGAAATAGGCGTTGGCCTTCTCGTTCAGCAGCTTGTTCATGTAGTCCCAGGCGCCGTTCTTGCGCAGATCGGCGATGCCGAACTCGGCCAGCTTGAACGCATCGGCCTCGGGCATGACGTTGGTGAAGAAGGCGCTGTTGGCGTTGGCCATGTCGACCACGCCGTCCTTGAGGTTCTTCACCACCTCGAACGGGTTCATCACCTTCGGCGCGCCGCCGAGGTACTGGATCTTGATCTTGCCGGCGCCGCGCTTGTTGATCTCGGCGATCAGCGCCTCGAAGCCGAGCGAGTCCTTGGTGCCCTCGGCGAACGAGCTGACGGCCTTGATCGTGATCTCCTGCGCGGCGGCCGCGCCGGCCAGTGCGGCGGCGAGGCCGGCGAGCGCGAGCGCGCGAATGCGAAGCATCGGTGTCCTCCCTCTCTCCGCCGGAAGCATAGCGGGCTCGGCGCCGAGCGGGAAGCGAGCGCCGGGCGGGCCCGCCTCAGCGCCAGACCGGCGGGCGCCCGGCCGCGAATGCGGCCTTCGCCTCGGCGAAGTCGGCGCCGGCGAACACCTCGCCCTGCAGTTCCATGTAGAGCGCGAAGGCGTCGTCGAAGCCGAGGTCGAAGCTGCCGTTGAGGTAGCGCTTGGTCGCCCGGCCCGCCTGGCCGGCGCAGGCGAGGTAGTCCGCGAGGATGCGCTCGAACGCCGCCGCGGCGCCGTCCTCGGGCACAAGGTGGTCGACGAGGCCGATGCGATGCGCCTCGGCGCCGTCGATCAGGTTGCCGAGCAGGCACAGCTGCTTCGCGCGGCCGAGGCCGATGTGGCGCGCGAGCCGCCACGGCCCCATGCTCGGCACGAGACCCTCCTTGACCGCGGGCAGCCCGCACTTGGCCGAGGGGGTAGCGACGCGGATGTCGCAGGCGAGCGCGAGCTGGAGTCCGCCGCCGATGAAGTATCCGTGCAGCAGGCACAGCACGAGCTTGTCCATGGTCTCGAGCCGGTGCAGGAAGCGCTCCCAGGGCTCGAGATAGTCGTGGCCGATCTCGCCGCGCGACAGCGCCTTCAGGTCGATGCCGGCCGAGAACGCGCGCCCGGCGCCGGCGAAGGCGACGACGCGGATCGCCGGGTCCGCCGCGATTTCGGCGGCGATCGCGTCCATTTCCAGCACCATGTCGTGCGGCATGGCGTTGAGCGCGTGCGGGCGGTTGAGCGTCACGCGCGCGACCTTGCCCTCCACGGCGAACAGCATGGACTTGTATTCGGCCATCTCCGGCACTCCTCCCGCGCATGCGCTTCCGCCGTGCGCCCGGGCAAGCTAGACATCGGCCGCCGGATCGGTCCAATTCAATTTCTCGATCCGGCGGATCGAGAAACGTTATCGAGCGCGGCAGCGGAGAGGGAACGGCATGGATCTCGGCATCGAGGGCGAGCGCGCGTTGCTGCTCGGCGGCACGCAGGGGCTGACCTACTCGGCCGCGAAATTCCTGCACGAAGCCGGCGTCGCGGTCGCGCTCAACGGCCGCAATGCCGAGAGCGGCGCGGCCGCCGTGAAGGCGCTCGGCGCCGGCGCCGCGTTCGTCCAGGGCGACGTGGCCGACCCCACGCAGGCGCCGTTCATCCACGAGCGCGCGGAGAAGGCGCTGGGCGGCCCGGTCTCGATCCTGGTCACGAATGCCGGCGGGCCGCCGCCGGGCCAGTTCCTCGAGCACGACGAGGCCGCGTGGCTCAGGGCGCTCGAAACCAACATGCTCTCGGCGCTGCGCATGGCGAAGCTGGTGCTGCCGGGAATGATGGCGCGGCGCTGGGGCCGCATCGTCAACGTCACCTCGTTCTCGGTGCGCGAGCCCTATCCCAATCTCGTGCTCTCCAACGGCGCGCGCGGCGGCCTCACCGGCGCCATGTCCACGATCGCGCGCGAGGTGGCCGCGTTCGGCGTCACCGTCAACAGCGTGCTGCCCGGCCTCATGGACACCGGCGCCCTGAAGCGCGTCTACAATCAGCAATCGCTGCGGCAGAACATCAGCGTCGAGGAGGCGCGCCGCCGCATGGCCGAATCCGTGCCCACCAAGCGCCTCGGCGAGGCCGACGATTTCGGGCCCGCGGTGGCCTTCCTCTGCTCGCGCCACGCCGGCTACATCACCGCGCAGAACCTGACGGTGGACGGCGGATTGGTGCGGGCGGTGATGTAGGCGCGGAATCGGCGGCGCCAGCCCTCACTTCCCATCCACCGCAAGGGCGGTGGATGGGCCCCTTCTCTCCCACTTCGTGGGAGAGAGAAGCAATTGCCTCGCCGCCGCTCTTTCTCTCTCCCGCGCAGCGGGAGAGAAGGGGCCCAGGCAATGCCCGTGGGGCATTGCCTGGGAAGTGAGGGCCGGTGCCGCGAGCGTACAGGCGCGCAGGAAAGCATCGTTTCGATGCGTTCTCTGGAGTGCCGATTTCGGCTATCCTGACCGCATGTCCGAAGCCGCAGCCCTGTTCTCCGCCCTGCGCGAACGCGCCGATGCGGGAGTCGTCGACGCCATCGAGCGCCACGTTCGCGAGGCGCCCGATCATGCGCTCTGCCGAATCAACGTGCTCGAGTTCGCGAAGCGCTATGGCCTCGACGAGGAGCGCGTCATCGCCGCGTTCCTGCGCGCCGCGCGGCTCGGCGTTTTCGAGCTTTCGTGGAACGTGCTGTGTCCC
>JAEULD010000070.1 GCA_016792765.1 Candidatus Odyssella sp. | reverse complement strand
CGGCGAGGACGAAACGGGGCATGATCGAAGGTCCGGAGGCTGCGCTTTGGCGCTCGCGCGACCTTAGCGCAACGGCGAGGGGTGGGCTATATCCGCGCGGGCGAGGGAGAGTGGACGATGCTCAGCGGAGTGTACGCCTATTTGCCGCAAGACCGCGTGGTGTTCGGCCAGCCGGTGGCCGAGGCGGTGGCGGCGGAGTGCGAGCGGCTCGGCGCCGGCCGCGCGTTCATCGTGGCCGCGCGCAGCCTGGCCGCGAAGACGCCGGTCGTCGACGCGATCAGGGCCAGGCTCGGCCGCCGCTTCGCGGGCCTGTTCGATGCCTGCAAGGCGCACAGCCCGTGGCAGAGCGTGCTAGCCGCGGCCGCAGCGGTTTCGGCCGCCAGGCCCGACATCCTGGTTTCGGTGGGCGGCGGCAGCGTCGTCGATACCGTCAAGGTGCTGCAGATCTGCCTGGCGGAGAACGCGCGCACGCCCGACGATCTCGCCCGGCTGCATATCCGGCTCAACCCGGACGGCTCGCGCCAGGTTCCCGCCATCCGGCCGTCGCCGGTGCGGCAGATCGCGGTTCCGACCACGCTCTCCGGCGCCGAATTCTCGAACATGGGCGGCGCCTACGACGAGCGCACCGGCGTGAAGGAAGCGTTCACCGGCCCCGATATCTGCGCGCGCACGGTGATCCTCGACCCTGCCGTCACGATCTACACGCCCGAGTGGCTGTGGCTTTCGACCTCGGTGCGCTCGGTCGACCACGCCGTCGAGGCGATCTGCGCCGCCGACGCGCAGCCGATGACCGACGCGCTGGCGCTGCACGCGCTGCGCCTGTTCTCGGCCTGCCTGCCGCGCACCAGGGCGCAGCCCCAGGATCTGCCCGCGCGGCTCGATTGCCTGCTGGCGGTGTGGATGGCGGCTTCGACGATCCAGAAGGTGCAGTTCGGCGCCTCGCACGGGATCGGCCACGTGCTCGGCGGCCTGTGCGGCGTGCCGCACGGGCACACGAGCTGCATCCTGCTGCCGCACGTGCTGCGCTGGAACGCGCCGGCCAACGCCGCGCGTCAGGCGATGGTCGCCGCGGCGCTCGGCCGTTCCGGCGAGCCGGCCGCCGATGCCGTGGCCGCGCTGATCGCCGCGCTCGGCCAGCCGCAGCGCCTCCGCGATGCCGGCGTCGCGCGCGACGCGCTGCCGAAGATCGCGGCGCTGGCGATGGACAACATGTGGGTGCGCGCCAACCCGCGCCGGATCGAAGGACCGGCCGACGTCATGGAAATCCTGGACGCCGCCTACTGAGGCCGGCGCACGCCGGCGAATTCGCCGCCGGCGCGGTTTCCTACTATCATGCCCGCGGTCTCCCGAACCGGTTCGATTGCGGAACAGCACGCGCGCGATGCTCGCCAAACCCATCCCTGCCAGCGGCGAAATTCTGCCGGCGATCGGCATCGGCACCTACAAGGGCTTCGATCTTCCCGACGGCGCGGCGAACCGGGCGCGGCTCGCTTCGGTGCTCGAGCGCCTGTTCGCGGCGGGCGGCACGATCGTCGACAGCTCGCCGATGTATGGCCGGGCCGAGGCCCGCGCCGGGCAGGCGCTCGCCGCGCTCGGCCGGCAGCGCGACGCGTTCGTCATGACCAAGGTTTGGACCAGCGGGCGCGATGCCGGCATCCGCCAGATGCGCGACTCGCTGGCCCATTTCGGCGCCGAGCGCATCGCGCTGATGCAGATCCACAATCTCGTCGATTGGCGCACGCATCTGCCGGTGCTGCGCGAATGGAAGGCGGCGGGCCGGTTTCGCTATATCGGCATCACCCACTACACGACCGGCGCCTTCGCCGAGCTGGAAGCGGTGCTGCGCCGGGAGCCGATGGATTTCCTGCAGATCCCCTATTCGATCGCCGAGCGCGAGGCCGAGGCGCGCCTGCTGCCGCTGTGCCGCGAGAGGGGCGTGGCGGTGATCGCGAACGTGCCGCTGGGTTCCGGCCGCCTGATGCGCGCCGCGCAGGGCAAGCCGGTGCCGCACTGGGCGCGCGATTTCGGCGCCGGAACCTGGGCGCAGTTCTTCTTGAAGTATCTGCTCGGCCACGACGCCTGCACCTGCGCGATCCCCGGCACCGGCAATCCCGACCACGCCGCCGACCTGCTCGGCGCCGGCGAAGGCCGGCTGCCGGACGAGGCCGAGCGCCGGCGCATGGTCGACGCGCTGGGCGCGCTCTGAGCGATGGCGGCGTGTCCCGACTGCGGCCGCGCGGAGGCGCCGGAGGTGGCGCGGCGCATCGTTCTGCCGGGCGACCGGCGCGCGGACGAGATCGCGCTCGAAATCCTCGTCTGCCCGTGCGGGTTCAAGGCGATCGCCGTGACCGAGCAGCCGCGCCGCACGTCGCTGCGCGATGCGGCGCCGGCGCGCGTCGGCTACCGGCTGTCGCCGCCGGCCGTGGACCTCATCGCCTTTCTGATCGGGCGGTGCCCCAAGCCTGCCGAGGAATATTGCGGCTGCAAGGCGCATGCGGCGCTGAACCGCCGCGACCTGCGCAATCAATGGAACCTGCTGCACAGCTTCGCGCCGTTTGCCGGCTTCGCGCTGGGCGCGGCCGGGCCGAAAGCGGCGGCCGGATTCGCTCCCGCGCCGCTGGCCTGGCGGCGCGCCGGCGCCGGCCATGCCGCGGCGGTGGACGGGCGCGAATGGCGGCTCGACCCGCTCGGCGGCGGCGCCTTCGCGCTCGCGATCGGCGACGCGATCGAACTCGAGCTCGACGCGCTGCCGCCGTTCTGGCGGATCGAGCAGGCGGAGCCGGCCGGCGGCGGGCCGGTGTAGGCTGCGCGTACCGGCGGGCGCCTACGCCGCCAGCGCCATCTCCAGCACGCGCGCGACGTGGAGCGCCTCGCGCCGCGCGCCGTCCTTGATCTGGTGGCGGCACGAGGTGCCGTCGGCGACGACGATGTCGCCGGGGCCGGCCTTGCGGACGGCGGGCAACAGGGCGAGTTCGCCCATCGCCATCGAGGCCTCGTAGTGCTTCGCCTCGTAGCCGAACGCGCCGGCCATGCCGCAGCAGCTCGATTCGATCGGCTCGATCTCGAGCTCGGGTATCAGCGCGAGTACCGCCTGCACGGGGCGCATCGCATCGAACGCCTTCTGATGGCAATGGCCGTGCAGCAGCGCGCGCTTCGCGGGGAGCGGCTTCAGCTTCAGCGCGAGGCGCCCCGCCTTCTTCTCGCGCGCCAGGAACTCCTCGAACATGAAGGTCTGCCCGGCGAGCGCCTTGGCCTCCGCGCCGAGACCCATCGCCTGGAACTCGTCGCGGAACGAGAACAGGCACGAGGGCTCGAGGCCCAATATGGGCACGCCGCGCGCGGCGAGCGGCGCCAGCGCCGCCAGCGTGCGCCGCGCCTCGGCCTTGGCCTCGTCGGCGAGGCCCGCGGCGAGGAACGTGCGTCCGCAGCAGAGCGGCCGGCCGCCGCGCTCGGGCGCCAATACGTGGACGCGGTAGCCAGCGGCTTCGAGCACCTTCAGCGCCGCGCGCGCGTTCTCGGGCTCGAAGTAGTTGCTGAACGTATCGACGAACAGCGCGGCTTCGAGACGTGCTTCGCCGCGGAGGGGCGCGCTGCGCGCGCCCTCGTACGAGTCCGTCAAGGACTCGGCGGCGTCGGCAGGGCGCGCGCCGCGCGCCCCCACGCGGCCGAGGAACGTGTCTTTGCGCCAGCGCGGCAGGCTGCGCTTGGCCGCGACGCCGAGCACCTTCTCGCCGAGCGCGCGGGCGCCGGGCAAGCGGTCGCGGAGATTGAGCAGCCAGGCGAGCTTGGCGGCGCGCGGCGCATAGCGCGGAAGGTAGGCGACGAGCTTGTCGAAGCGCCGCAGGCCGTTTCGCTGCGCGCGCCGATACTGGACCTCCGTCTTCATCCGCGCCATGTCGACGCCGGTCGGGCACTCGCGCTTGCAGCCCTTGCAGGAGACGCAGAGATCGAGCGCCTCGGCCACCGCATCCGCGGCGAGCGCATCGGGGCCGAGCTGCCCCGACAGCGCGAGGCGCAGCGTGTTGGCGCGGCCGCGCGTGAGATGCGCCTCGTCGCGCGTGACGCGGTAGGAAGGGCACATCGTGCCGGCGTCGAATTTGCGGCAGTGCCCGTTGTTGTTGCACATCTCGACCGCGGCGGCGAAGCCGTTGGCGTTCTCGCGCGTCGCCCATTCGGACCAGTCGAGCGCTGTCTCCTGCGGCGGCGTCGCGTAGCCGGGCGCGAAGCGGAACAGCGACCGGTCGTCCATCTTCGGCGGGCGGACGATCTTGCCGGGATTCATGCGGCCCTCGGGATCGAGCGCGGCCTTCACCGCCTCGAACGCGCGCGCGAGCCGCGGCCCGAACTGCCACGCCACCCATTCCGAGCGCACCAGCCCGTCGCCGTGCTCGCCCGAATAGGCGCCCTTGTATTCGCGCACCATCGCCGCGGCCTCTTCGGCGATCGCGCGCATCTTGACGGCGCCGTCGCGGCGCATGTCGAGGATCGGGCGCACATGCAGCGTGCCGACCGAGGCATGCGCGTACCAGGTGCCCTTCGTGCCGTGCTTCGCGAACACGTCGGTGAGGCGCTGCGTGTAATCGGCCAGGTGCTCGAGCGGCACCGCGCAATCCTCGATGAAGCTCACCGGTTTCCCGTCGCCCTTCATCGACATCATGATGTTGAGCCCGGCCTTGCGCACCTCCCACAGATCGCGCTGCGGCGCGGGCTCGGTCATCTCGACGACGCTGCCGGGCAGGCCGAGATCGCCCATCAGCGCCACGAGATCCTCGAGGCGCGCGCGCTGTTCGTTGCGATCCTCGCCGGCGAACTCGGCGAGCAGCAGCGCCTCGGGCCGGCCGATCAGCGCGGCGTCGACGATGGGCCGGAACGCGGGGTTCTCGCGCGCGAGATCGATCATCGTGCGGTCGACGAGCTCCACCGCCGTCGGCGCCAGCTTGACGATGTGCTGCGTCAGCGCCATCGCCTGGTGGAAGCTGGGGAAATTCACGACGCCGAGCACCTTGTGCTTCGGCAGCGGCGCCAGCTTCAGCGCGACGCGGCGCGAATAGGCGAGCGTGCCTTCCGAGCCCACGAGCAGGTGCGCGAGGTTGACCGTGCCGTCGGCCGTGTAGGGCCTGACGCTCTGCGGATGGAAGATGTCGAGATTGTAGCCGCCGACGCGGCGCAGGACCTTCGGATATCGCAGCGCGATCTCGTCGCGCTCGGCGAGCGCGATCGCCTCGAGGCGCGCGGCGATCGGGGCCAGCACGTTGCTCTTTCTCGCGTCGTCGAGCGGGCCGAAATGCGCCTCCGTGCCGTCGGCGAGGATCGCGTCCACGCCGAGAACGTTGTGGACCATGTTGCCGTATTCGATCGAGCGCGCGCCGCAGGAATTGTTGCCGGCCATGCCGCCGATCGTCGCCTGCGCCGAGGTGGAGACATCGACCGGGAACCAGAGCCCGTGCGGCCGGAGCCACGCGTTCAGGCGATCGAGCACGATGCCGGGCTCGACCGTCACCGTGCGCGCTTCCTTGTCGAACGCGACGATCTTGTCGAGATACTTGCTGCCGTCGATGACGAGCGCCGCGCCCACCGTCTGCCCGCATTGCGACGTGCCGGCGCCGCGCGGCAGCACCGGCAGCCGCTCCTCGCGCGCGATGGCGAGCGCGGCGCGCAAATCGTCGTCGGTCTTCGGCACCACGACGCCGATGGGCTCGATCTGGTAGATCGACGCGTCGGTGCTGTAGCGCCCGCGCGCCCCGGCATCGAACAGAACCTCGCCCGCGATCGCGCGCCGCAAGCGCTGGGCAAGCGCGCCGTCGCCGGGCGCGGTTTTCTTCGCAGGTGCGGTAGCGGCGACGTTCACGAGTCCGGCTTCCCTTGGCGGCGGCAATCGCCTTTATATAGCGCTGCGACAAGGAGAACTGCCATGACGCAGTCTGGTCCGGGCGGGCGGCATTTCCTGCAGATACCGGGGCCGACCAACGTGCCGGATCGCATCCTGCGCGCGATCGACCGGCCGACGATCGACCATCGCGGGCCGGCGTTCGCAAAGCTCGGCAAGCGCGTGCTCGACGGCATGCGCTGGGTGTTCCGCTGCAAGGGACCGGTGTTCATCTATCCCTCTTCGGGCACCGGCGCGTGGGAGGCCGCGCTCGTCAACACGCTTTCGCCCGGCGATCGCGTGCTGATGTACGAGACCGGGCATTTCGCGACCCTCTGGAAAACCATCGCCGCGAAGCTCGGCCTCGTGCCCGAGTTCCTGGCGAGCGACTGGCGGCGCGGCGCCGATGCGGCGCAGATCGAGGCGCGGCTCGGGGCCGACGCGGCGCACGCGATCAAGGCGGTGTGCGTCGTGCACAACGAAACCTCGACCGGCTGCGTTTCCGACGTCGCCGCGGTGCGCGCGGCGATCGACGCCGCGAAGCACCCGGCGCTGCTGATGGTGGACACGATCTCGTCGCTGGCCTCGATCGACTACCGGCACGACGAATGGGGCGTGGACGTGACCGTGGGCGGCTCGCAGAAGGGCCTGATGCTGCCGCCCGGGCTCGCCTTCAATGCGGTGAGCGAGAAGGCGCTGGCCGCGGGCAGGCACGCGAAGCTGCCGCGCGCCTATTGGTCGTGGGAGGAGATGACGGGGCCGAACGCCGGCGGCTACTTCCCCTACACGCCTTCGACGAACCTGCTGTTCGGCCTCGCCGAGGCGATCGCGATGCTCGAGGAGATGGGCCTCGAGGCCGTGTTCGCGCGCCACGCGCGGCACGCCGAGGCGACGCGGCGCGCGGTGAAGGCCTGGGGCCTGGAGCTGCTCTGCGTCGATCCTGCCGCCTATTCCGGCTCGCTCACCGCCGTGCTGATGCCGGCGGGCCACGACGCCGACGCATTTCGCAGGACCGTGCTCGAGCATTTCGACATGTCGCTCGGCAACGGGCTCTCGAAGGTTTCCGGCAAGGTGTTCCGCATCGGTCACCTCGGCGATTTCAACGACCTCATGCTGGCGGGCACGCTCGCCGGCATCGAGATGGGCCTGGCGCTGGCCGGCGTGCCGCACAGGAAGGGCGGCGTGCAGGCGGCCCTCGACTACCTCGCGGGCGCCCGGCAGAGTGCTGCCGAACCGAAGAAAGCGGCCGTGCGTTCCTGACGCTGCCGGCCGAACAGAAACCGAAACGGGAGGAAGACATGAACGCCAAGTGGTTGCTGACCGCCGTGCTGGCCTCGGCCCTCGCCGCCCCGGCGCTGGCGGAGACCGAGCTGAAATTCGGCCATGTCGGCGAGCCCGGCTCGCTGTTCGAGGCATCGGCGAACGAGTTCGCGAAGCGCGTGAACGCCAAGATGGCCGGCAAGGTGAAGGTATCGGCCTTCGGCTCCTCGCAGCTCGGCAAGGACGAAGACCTCGTCAAGAAGCTGAAGCTCGGCACGGTGGATTTCGCGCTGCCCTCGACGGTGATGTCGAGCGTCGCGCCCGAGTTCGGCCTGTTCGAGATGCCCTATCTCGTCAAGAACCGCGACCACATGAAGAAGATCGAGAAGGAGATCGTGTGGACCTGGATCGGCGCGGCCGCCGAGGCCAAGGGCTATCGCATCCTCGCCGTGTGGGAGAACGGCTTCCGCCACATCACCAACAACAGGAAGCCGATCGTGACGCCCGCCGACCTCGCCGGCGTGAAGCTGCGCGTGCCGGGCGGCCAGTGGCGCGTCCGGATGTTCAAGGGCTACGGCGCCAATCCCTCGCCGATGGCGTTCTCGGAGGTGTTCACCGCGCTCAAGACCGGCGTCATGGACGCGCAGGAAAACCCGCTGATCCAGATCTACAGCGCGAAGTTCCAGGAAGTGCAGAAGTATCTCTCGCTGACCAGCCACGTCTACACGCCGGCCTATGTCGTCGTCGGCAAGGAGAAGTGGGACGCGATGGACAAGGCCCAGCGCGACCAGATCGAGGCCATCGCGAAGGAGACGCAGGCCTTCGTCTACGAGCAGGCGGCGAAATTCGACGACGAGCTGCTCGGCAAGCTCAAGGCCGCGGGCATGCAGGTGAACGAGCCCAACCGCGCCGCGTTCGTGGAAGCGAGCAAGCCGATCTACGAGGAGTTCTCGAAGGCGGTGCCGCGCGCCAAGGAGATGATCGACAAGGCGCTGTCGCTGGCCTCGGGATCCTGACCGCAGCCCGGCCGCCGCAGCGGAACGACGACGGTGCTCGCCGCCGGGCGCAGGGCGCTCGACCGCCTCCTGCAGGCGATCCTGCTCGTGCTGATGCTCGCGATCACGGTCATCGTGGTCTATGCGGTCGTCATGCGCACCAGCGGCAACGCGCCCTCGTGGTATGACGAGATCGCCGCGATCATCCTCTGCTGGGTGACGTATTTCGGCTCGGCCTATGCCGCGCTGAAGCGCGGCCACATCGGCTTCGAGGGCCTCGTCAACGTCATGCCGATGCGCCTGCGCATGGCGGCGGTGTTCCTGGCCGAGGCGCTGGTGATCGCGTTCTTCGTGCTGCTGGCCTGGATGGGCATGCGCGTGCTGCGCGTGCTCGAGGGCGACGGCCTCGTGAGCGTGCCGTGGATCCCGCTGCAACTCACGCACGCGATCATCCCGCTCGGCGCGGCGCTGTTCGTCCTCGCGCAGCTCTTGAGCTTCCCGGACTACCTCGCGCAGGCGCGCGCCGGCGTCCTCGGCAAGAAAGACGTGGGCGAGGAGACGAAGGAGAAGCTCGAATGATCGTGCTTCTCCTGCTGTTCGTCCTGATCGTGCTCACCGCCATCAACGTGCCGATCGCGATCGGGCTCGGCGTCGTCGCCGTCGGCGCCATGCTGATCACGCAGGGCACCGCGACGCTGCCGAACCTCGCGCTCGTCATGTACGAGGGCGCCACGAACTTCCCGCTGCTCGCGATTCCGCTGTTCATCTTCGCCGGCGCGATCATGAACGCCTCGTCGATCTCGCGGCGGCTGATCGCGCTCTGCCTCGCGCTGGTGGGCTTCATCCGCGGCGCGCTCGCCATCGTCACGGTCGGCGTCAACATGTTCTATGCCGAGATCTCGGGCTCGGCCGTGGCCGACGTGGCCGCCACGGGCTCGATCCTGATCCCGGCGATGAAGAAGCGCGGCTATCCCAAGGCGTTCGCCGCCGCCGTCTGCTCCTCGGCGGCGACGCTGGCGATCATCATCCCGCCCTCGATTCCGATGATCATCTACGGCGCGATGGCCAACGCCTCGATCGTGCAGCTGTTCGTGGCCGGCATCGTGCCCGGCGTGGCCGGCGGCTTCGCGCTGATGGCGATGGCGTGGTGGATCGCGCGCCGCAACAACTGGCCGGTGGAGGAGCTGTTCTCCTGGGCCAAGCTCGGCCGCGCGTTCCGCGAGGCGTTCTGGGCGCTGTTCCTGCCGGTGATCATTCTCGGCTCGATCTTCGGCGGCTTCGTCACCGCCACCGAGGGCGCCGGCGTCGCCGTCGTCGCCGCGTTCGCGATCGGCACGTTCGTCTATCGCGACGTGCAATGGGGCGAGCTGGTGAAATCGGCGATCGAAGGCGCCTCGCACACCGCCGTCGTCATGCTGCTCGTCGCTTCCTCGGCCCTCGTCGGCGTGTTCCTGACCGAGCAGAAGGTGCCGCAGCAGATGGCCGAGGGCATCCTCTCGATCACGCGCGACAAATACCTCGTGCTCGCGATCCTCAACGTGCTGTTCCTGGTCCTCGGCATGTTCCTGCACTCGGCGGCGGCGATCATCCTCGTCGTCCCGGTCGTCATGCCGCTGGTCACCGCGGTCGGCATCGATCCCGTGCATTTCGGCCTCATCGTCACCATCAATCTCGGCATCGGCCAGCAGACGCCGCCGGTGGCCAGCGTTCTCATGGTCGCCTGCTCGATCGCCAAGGCGAACGTGTGGGAGGTGACGAAGGTCAACCTCAACTTCATCTACGTCCTGCTGGCGGTGCTGCTGATCGTGACCTACGTTCCCGTGGTTCCGATGAGCCTCGTCGAACTGTTCTACCGCTGACGGAGCCGCCCTTGGCCGAACCCCTCCTCGTCGAGCGCGCGGGCGACATCGCGACCGTCGTTCTCAACCGGCCCGACAAGCTGAACGCGCTGACCAAGCCGATGTGGCGCATGCTCGGCGAAAGCGTGGCGGCGCTCGCGGCCGACGACGCGGTGCGCTGCATCGTGCTGCGCGGCGCGGGCGGCAAGGCGTTTTCGCCCGGCAACGACATTTCCGAATTCGCGACCGAGCGCTCGAACCCGGCGCAGGCGCGGGACTATGGCAAGCTGATGCACGCGGCGCTCGCCGCGCTGCGCGATTGCCGCACGCCGACCGTGGCCGCGATCGAGGGCATCTGCGTCGGCGGCGGCATGGAGATCGCGGCCCTGTGCGATCTCCGCATCTGCGGGCGCTCGAGCCGCTTCGGCGCGCCGATCAAGAATCTCGGCCTGGTGATGGCCTATCCCGAAATCGGCGCGCTGATCGACCTCGTCGGCCGCAC
>JAEULD010000047.1 GCA_016792765.1 Candidatus Odyssella sp. | reverse complement strand
GCCGGCTTGGGCAGGGCCACCACGCCCTTCGCGCGCCAATGCTTGCCGTTCCAATCGAACGGCGCATCCTCGGTCCAGCATTTCAGGATGAAATCGAGCGATTCGGCGAGGCGCTCGTGGCGGTTCTCGAACGACAGCCCGCGCTCGGCCGAGAACAGCGGCGAGGCGAAGCCGGAGCCGAAGCCGAAAATGAAGCGCCCGTCGCCGATCAGATGCGAGGCGATCGCCGACTGGATCGCGACGTCGAGCGGGTGGTGCAGGTGGGCGAGCTTGACCGCGGCGCCCATGCGGATGCGCTTGGTCAGCGCCGCGGCCTTGCACATCAGCATCTCGGGCGCCGGGATCGTGTCCACGGTGCCGATATAGGGCGGCTCGCCGTGATGCTCGCTGATGTAGGCGACCGAGAAGCCGAGCTCCTCGGCGAGCGCGATCTCGTGGATGTCCTCGTCGTAGGTGCGCGCCGCGCTGGTATGCTTGCGGAAGCCGTTCGAGAAGATGCCGAAGTCCATGTGGTGCCCTGTAAGAATGAGCGCGCTCGCGCCGGCGCGAGGCAGGCTCTAGCGCAACTGCGTCGGCGAGGCGAGTGCGCGTTGGCGGCGCGTCGTGATCGAAAGGCGGTGTATGGGGCCGCCGCCATCGCATCATCTTGGGGGTGAGCGCGGCCTACTCGTCGCATCGTCGCGCCGGCAACCCCGCCGCGTGCGGTCGCGGCGTTCAAGCGCTTGCCCTCTCGCGCGGGACGTAAGATATAGCCGTGACAAGGCCCGGATTTTCGCGTCTCCGTCCGGGCCGGGGAGATACGATGAGCCTGCCGCCCGCCCAAGGCCTGTACGACCCTCGGAACGAGCACGATGCGTGCGGCGTGGGCTTCATCGCGAACATCAAGGGCAAGAAGTCCCACGACATCATCCGCCGCGGTATCGAGATCCTGCTGAACCTCGATCACCGCGGCGCGGTCGGCGCCGATCCGCTGGTCGGCGACGGCGCCGGGTGCCTGATCCAGATCCCCGATGCGCTGCTGCGCGAATGGGCGGGCAAGAACGATATCCTGCTGCCGCCGCCCGGCCGCTACGGCGTCGCCATGTGCTTTCTGCCGCGCAACGAAAAGGCGCGGAACATCGCGGTCCAGCATTTCGAGCGCTTCGTCCAGGTCGAGGGGCAGACGCTGCTCGGCTGGCGCGAGGTGCCGATCGACACGACCGGCCTCGGCGAGCGCGTGCTCGAGACGATGCCGACGATCCGCCAGGCGATCATCGCGCGCAGTCCGAAGCTCAAGGACCAGGATGCGTTCGAGCGGAAGCTGATCGTCATCCGCAAGCAGACCCTCAACAGCGCGCGCGAATTCCCCTCGAAGGAGGGGCGCAAGGGCCTGCGCGATCTCTACATCCCGTCCTGCTCGTCGCGCACGGTCGTCTACAAGGGGCTGCTGCTCGCGCACCAGGTGGACGGCTTCTACGAGGATTTGCGCAACCCGCTGACCGAATCGGCGCTGGCGCTCGTCCACCAGCGCTTTTCGACGAACACGTTCCCGTCGTGGCGCCTCGCGCACCCCTACCGCTTCCTCGCGCACAACGGCGAGATCAACACGGTGCGCGGCAACGTGAACTGGATGGCGGCGCGGCGCGGCTCGATGGAATCGGAGCTGCTCGGTGCCGATCTCGACAAGATGTGGCCGATCATCCCGCACGGGCAGTCGGACACGGCCTGCATCGACAATGCGCTGGAGCTGCTGGTCACGGGCGGCTATTCGCTCGCGCACGCGATGATGATGCTGATCCCCGAGGCGTGGCACGGCCACGCGCTGATGGATCCGCAGCGCCGCGCGTTCTACGAGTATCATGCCGCGCTGATGGAGCCCTGGGACGGGCCGGCTGCGATCGCGTTCACCGACGGCCGCCAGATCGGCGCCACGCTCGACCGCAACGGGCTGCGCCCCGCGCGCTACATCGTCACCGACGACGACCACGTCGTCATGGCCTCCGAGGCCGGCGTGCTGCCGGTGCCCGACGAGCGCATCGTGCAGAAATGGCGCCTGCAGCCCGGCAAGATGCTGCTCGTCGACCTCGAGCAGGGCCGCATCATCGACGATGCCGAGATCAAGCGCGCGCTGGCCGAGGCCGAGCCCTACGAGGAGTGGCTAAAGGAAGCCCAGTTCAAGCTCGAGGCGCTGCCCGAGCCCGAAGACGCCGCCGGCCCGGCCCACACCAACGACCCGGCCTCGCTGCTGAACCGCCAGCAGGCCTTCGGCTACACGCAGGAAGACCTCTCGTTCTTCCTCGAGCCGCTGGCGCGCGACGCCGACGATCCGGTCGGCTCGATGGGCACCGACACGCCGATCTCGGTGCTCTCGAAGAAGCCGAAGCTGCTCTACACCTATTTCAAGCAGAACTTCGCGCAGGTGACGAACCCGCCGATCGATCCGATCCGCGAAGAGCTGGTGATGTCGCTGGTCTCGATGATCGGGCCCAGGCCCAACTTGTTGGGTCACCAGGCCGGCACGCATTACAGGCTCGAGGTCGCGCAGCCGATCCTCACCAACGCCGATCTCGAGAAGATCCGCGCGATCGAGACGCTCGTCAGCGCCGGCTTCCGCACCTTCACGATCGACACGACGTGGCCGGCGATCTCGGGCGCCGCCGGCCTCGAAGGCGCGATCGAGCGCATCTGCCGGCAGGCCACCGACGCGGTGCTCGACGGCAACAACATCCTGATCCTGTCGGACCGCGCGATGTCGTCCGAGCGCGTGCCGGTGCCGGCGCTGCTGGCCACGGCCGCCGTGCACCATCACCTGATCCGCCAGGGCCTGCGCACGCGCACCGGCCTCGTCGTGGAGACGGGCGAGGCGCGCGAGGTGCATCATTTCTGCGTGCTCGCCGGCTACGGCGCCGAGGCGATCAATCCCTATCTCGCCTTCGAGACGATCGAAGACATCCGCATCCGCAACGGATTGAAGCTCGACGGCTACGCGGCGCAGAAGAACTACCTGAAGGGCGTCGGCAAGGGCATCCTCAAGGTGATGTCCAAGATGGGCATCTCCACCTATCAGTCCTATTGCGGCGCGCAGATCTTCGACGCGGTCGGCCTCGCCTCGGCGTTCGTCGAGAAGTACTTCACCGGGACCGCGACGACGATCGAAGGCGCCGATCTCGCGGCGATCGCCGAAGAGGCGCTGACGCGGCACAGGGCCGCCTACGGCGACAGCCCGATCTACCGCTCGATGCTCGACGTGGGCGGCGAATACGCGTTCCGCCTGCGTGGCGAGGACCACGCCTGGACGCCCGACACGATCAAGCATCTCCAGCACGCGGTGCGCGGCAGTCTGCCCGAGGCCTATCGCGACTTCGCGAAGCTCATCAACGACCAGAGCGAGCGGCTGCTGACGATCCGCGGCCTCATGCAGTTCAAGCTCGCCGAGAAGCCGCTGGCGATCGACGACGTGGAGCCGGCGTCCGAAATCGTGAAGCGCTTCGCCACCGGCGCGATGAGCTTCGGCTCGATCAGCCGCGAGGCGCACACGACGCTGGCGATCGCGATGAACCGCATCGGCGGCAAGTCGAACACCGGCGAGGGCGGCGAGGAGGCGGACCGCTACCGGCCGCTGCCGAACGGCGATTCGATGCGTTCGGCGATCAAGCAGGTCGCCTCGGGCCGCTTCGGCGTCACGGCCGAGTATCTCGTCAACGCCGACGACATCCAGATCAAGATGGCGCAGGGCGCCAAGCCCGGCGAGGGCGGCCAGCTGCCCGGCAAGAAGGTCGACAAGAACATCGCGCGCGTGCGCTATTCCACGCCCGGCGTCGGCCTCATCTCGCCGCCGCCGCACCACGACATCTACTCGATCGAAGACCTCGCGCAGCTCATACACGACTTGAAGAACGTGAATCCGAAGTCGCGCGTCTCGGTGAAGCTCGTCTCCGAGGTGGGCGTCGGTACGGTCGCAGCGGGCGTCAGCAAGGCGCGTGCCGATCACGTCACGATCTCGGGCTACGAAGGCGGCACCGGCGCTTCGCCGCTCACCTCGCTGACCCACGCCGGATCGCCCTGGGAGATCGGCCTCGCCGAGACCCAGCAGACGCTGGTGCTGAACGCGCTGCGCGGCCGCATCGCGGTGCAGGTCGACGGCGGCCTCCGCACGGGCCGCGACGTGGTGGTGGGCGCCTTGCTCGGCGCCGACGAGTTCGGCTTCGCCACCGCGCCGCTGATCGCGGCCGGCTGCATCATGATGCGCACGTGCCACCTCAATACCTGCCCGGTCGGCGTGGCCACGCAGGACCCGGTGCTGCGCAAGCGCTTCACCGGCACGCCCGAGCACGTGATCAACTATTTCTTCTTCGTCGCCGAGGAAGTGCGCGCGCTGATGGCCCAGCTGGGCTTCCGCACCTTCGACGAGATGGTCGGCCGCGTCGACCGGCTCGACATGCGCCGCGCGCTCGATCACTGGAAGGCCAAGGGCGTCGATCTCTCGAAGCTGCTCTATCAGCCGCCGGCCAAGCCGGGCGTGGCCATCCACAATTGCGAGACGCAGAACCACCGCCTCGACCGCGCGATCGACCACGAGCTGATCGCCGCGGCCGGCCCCGCGCTCGAGCGCGGCGAACCGGTCAGCCTCGAGCGCGAGATCCGCAACGTTCACCGCACCGTCGGCGCGATGCTGTCGGGCGAGGTCGCGAAGCGCCACGGCCACGCCGGCCTGCCGGAGGGCACGATCGCGGTCAAGTTCCGCGGCACGGCCGGGCAGAGCTTCGGCGCCTGGCTCGCGCGCGGCGTGGCGCTGACGCTCGTCGGCGACGCCAACGATTATGTCGGCAAGGGCCTGTCGGGCGGCCGCATCGTCGTCCGACAGCCGCCGGAGGCGAAGCGCGACCCGCTCCGGAACATCATCGTCGGCAACACGGTGCTCTACGGCGCCATCGCCGGCGAGGCCTATTTCGAGGGCGTGGCCGGCGAGCGCTTCGCGGTGCGCAATTCGGGCGCCGTCGCCGTCGTCGAAGGCACCGGCGATCACGGTTGCGAATACATGACCGGCGGTGTCGTCGCGGTGCTCGGCGAGACCGGCCGCAATTTCGCGGCCGGCATGTCGGGCGGCATCGCCTACGTCTACGATCCGGCCGGCCGGTTCAAGGATCTCTGCAACGCGTCGATGGTGGATCTCGAACCGGTGGCGCCCGCGGGTGCCGCCGACGACGATCCCGAGCGGCCGCGCCAGCGCTCGGCCAGCGCCGAGGACAGCGGCATGGGCGATCCGCTGCGCTTCGACGCCGAGCGGCTGCGCATCCTCGTCGAGCGCCATCATCTGCACACCGGCAGCGCGCGGGCGAAAGCCCTGCTCGACGATTGGGCCAACGCCGTCGCGCGCTTCGTCAAGATCGTGCCGAAAGACTACCGCCGCGCGCTGCTCGAGATGCGCGCCGAGCGTCAGGTCCCGCGCGTCGCGGCGGAGTAGTTTTCAGAAGCCGAATTCGGGGTGAACCATGGGGAAGCCGACGGGCTTCTTGGAAATCGCGCGTCAGGACCGCGGATACGAAAAGGTCGAGAAGCGCACGGCGAACTGGAAAGAGTTCGTCAAGCCGATGGAGCATGCCGCGTGCGCGACGCAGGCGGCACGCTGCATGGATTGCGGGATTCCGTTCTGCCACCAGGGCTGTCCGGTCAACAACATGATCCCGGACTGGAACAACCTGGTGTATCGCGATCAGTGGCGCGCCGCGCTCGAGACGCTGCACTCGACGAACAATTTCCCCGAATTCACCGGCCGCGTCTGCCCGGCGCCGTGCGAGGAAGCCTGCACGCTGAACATCGACGACAATCCGGTGACCATCAAATCGATCGAGTGCATGATCGTGGATCGCGGCTGGGCCGAGGGCTGGATCAAGCCCGACGTGCCGGTGCGCCGCACCGGCAAGGGCGTGGCCGTCGTCGGCTCAGGGCCGGCCGGCATGGCGGCCGCGCAGCAGCTCGCGCGCGCCGGCCACAGCGTCACGCTGTTCGAGAAGAACGACCGCATCGGCGGGCTGCTGCGCTACGGCATCCCCGATTTCAAGATGGAGAAGCATCTCATCGACCGCCGCATGAAGCAGATGGCGGCCGAGGGCGTGGAATTCCGCACCGGCGTAGAGGTCGGCAAGACCATCCCGTTCAAGTCGCTGCTCGCCACCTACGACGCGGTGGTGCTGGCCGGCGGCGCCGAAGCGCCGCGCAATCTCGACATCCCGGGGCGCGACCTTCCCGGCATCCACTACGCGATGGATTTCCTCGCGCAGCAGAACAGGCGCGTGGCCGGCGATCCCGAGGCCAGGGCGGCGCCCGGCGGCGCGATCAGCGCGAAGGGCAAGCACGTCGTCGTCATCGGCGGCGGCGACACGGGCTCCGACTGCATCGGCACGTCGATCCGGCAGGGTGCGGCGTCGGTGACGCAGCTCGAGATCATGCCGAAGCCGCCCGAGCACGAAGACAAGGCGCTGGTGTGGCCGGATTGGCCGCTGAAGCTGCGCACCTCCTCCTCGCAGGAAGAGGGCTGCGAACGCGACTGGTCGGTGCTGACGAAGCGCGCGCGCGGCAGCGGCCGCGTGGAAGCGCTCGAATGCGCGCGGCTCGAATGGGTGAAGGGCGCCAACGGCCGCACCGAGATGCGCGAGATCCCCGGCAGCGGCTTCGAGCTCAAGGCCGATCTCGTGTTGCTCGCGATGGGGTTCCTGGGGCCGGTCAGGCCCGGCATGCTGGAGCAGTCCGGCGCCGAGTTCGACGGCCGCGGCAACGTGCGCGCGAACACGACCGACTACCGCACCTCGCTCGCGAAGGTGTTCGCCGCCGGCGACATGCGGCGCGGCCAGTCGCTCGTGGTCTGGGCGATCCGCGAGGGCCGCCAATGCGCCCGCGCGGTCGACGAGTTCCTGATGGGCGCGAGCGAGCTGCCGCGCTGACGTCGACAGAGGGCTTCGAGGAGCGAAGTTCGCAGGAGAGGGTGAGAACCCAGCCTTCGCGATGCTTGCCATGTTCGCGGCCGATGCCGGCCATTCGCGTTCGCTCGATCGCGCGAACCTCTCCACGGTTCGGTGTCGGGCACTGCGGCCGCAGCGTGCGTTGCCGTCCTTCGTACTGTCTCGGGCGCGGCGCCGACTATGGGAAGTGCGCGCCGGCCGAGACATCTTCGCGCGGGGGCGCGGCGCGCATGGGCACCGCTGGCGAACCCTGCTATCGTGAAATACAGGGATCGGTGAGAGCAGACGGGAGACGCTTTGTGATCTGCGGCGGAGGGCGCGGCCTGTTCGGCTCGGCCCGTCGATGGGCGCTCGCAGCGGCCGCCGCCCTGGGCGCGGCCTCCGCCAGTCCGACGCCCGCCCCCGCGCAGCAGCGCTCCGCCGGCATCGAGGATGCGCGCCCGTTCCCCACCGCGAATCCGGACGGCTGGGCGAAGCGCCGGTGGATCGAGAAGACCGCGCGCCTGTTGCGCGGCGGCGAAGGCCTCGGGCCCGACGACGACGTCGATTCCCTGATGACGATGCCGGAGGACGAGATCGCCCGGCGCTTCATGCGCGATGCGCGCTTCGGCGACATGGTGCTCGATTTCAACCTCTTCATGCTCGGTTTCAAGCCCGACCGCCTCAGGAGCGGCAGCGGCTACGAGCGCACGGCATTCGATTTCTCCAATGCGATCGCCTCGGCCCAGGCGGTTCTCGCCGGCGGCGACTATCTGAAGCTGTTCGATCTGCGCGGGCCGCTCTACCTGGCGCCGCTGTCCGACGAGCCCGAGGATCCGCCCACCGGCGCCGACGCCGGGCTCACGTCGCCGCAGCTGCGCCTCAAGGTCATGGCGGAGGTCCGGGCGGCGTTCGCGGCCGTGATCGCGCGCGGCAAGGGCGCGCGCCCGAACGGCGATTGGTATTGCAGTCTCGTCGGCAAGTTCTTGGAGCGCCGCGACGACATCGCGAGGCGGTTCGTGCGCGCGTTCAACGACGCCGAGGTTTTCGTCTTCACGCGCGTGCAGCTGATCCAGGGGCCGTTCGCGGCCGTGGCGAGCGTGCACGCGGAGGAGTGCGACGGCCAACCCGAGCGATGGGTCGAAATCCCGCTCATCGTGGGCGCGCTCGAAACGGCGCTGTATCGGCTGGACCGCGCCTTCGCCGAGATCCTGAAACACGAGCCGGCGGCCTATCGTCCGCGCTCGCTCGCCGAGTTCCGGCCGTTCGATCTGACCGCGCTCATCGACACGCACGCGTGGCTCGCTTTCGGCCACGAGCAGAGCATCGCGCTCGGCAATTCCTCGACGAATTTCAACCGCAAGCGCGCCGCCTATGTACTGAAGCGCTTCTTCTGCGACGACATCGTCGCCTCGCCGCCCGAGCCGCCGGCGCCGGCGCAATCGCACGCCCAGGCCAAGGCCGAGAATACCTGCATCGCCTGCCACGCGAAGCTCGACCCGATGGCCGGTTTCTTCCGCGGGCACGGCGCCTACTTTTTCGACTATGGGCGCATGAGCGCGATCGTCTTCGACGATCTCTCCACCGCGGAGCGGACGAAATACGAAGCCGCGTGGCGGGCGCCGCCCGGCACGAATCGCGAATGGAACATCGGCTACGTGCGCTCGGCGGCAACCCCGGACGGAACCGCCTTCGGCAACACGGTGGAGGATTTGTCGCGCATCATCCGCGCGGCGCCCGAGGCCAAGCGCTGCGTCGTGCGGCGCCTGTTCGAATACATGGTGGCACCGGATCAGATGATCGACAGCGGCTGGCTCGATCACCTGACGCAGGCGTTCGAGCGCGAAGCCGCGGTCAATTCGGGCGAGGCATTCCGGAACGCGGTGCTGCGCATCGCCCAGAGCCGCGCCTATCGCGAGCGCGATCTCGCGCCGCGGCAGTGCTACGATTTCGCGCCCGGCACGAACCCCGGCGACGCTCCGCCCTGCCGCATTGCCCACGTGCTCAAGAAGAATTGCACGAGCTGTCACGATTCGGCGCAGGACGGCGACGGGAACCTCGATCTCGGCCGCTGGATCGCGGCGCCCGGCGGCCGCGAGCGGACCTTCCCCCACCTCGACGAGTTCTGGGACCAGGTGCGACCCGAAGAGACGCTGGCGAAGATCGCCGAGCGCCTCGCTGCGCGCGATCCCAAGCTGCGGATGCCGAAGAACCGGCTCATGCGCGCCGACGAGCGCGACGAGCTGATGCAGTGGGCGCAGCAGGAGCTGGTGCGCCTCCGGCAGCGAGGCGAGCGATGAGACGCCTCTTCGCCCTCGCTCTTTTCGTCCTGGCCGCCGCGCCGGCCGCGCAGGCAGAGGTTCTGAGCTCGCAGTTCAAGGGCCTGGCGTCGGCGTCGCGCGAGATTTCGCGCCGCATCGCACCGGGCGACTCTCCGATCGAGCTCGGCAAGTATCTGCCGGCCGAGGACCTCGAGCGCCTGCTCGGCAGCTGGGAGGGGTTCGGCAACGAGCACAGTTTCCGCAACGGCGTGCCCAACGCGCTGAACATGGTGATCTGGCACGCGACTCTGTCGCGCTTTGCCGCGGCGGTGGGCGAGTCCTGCGCCACGCCGCGCCTGCCGATGCAGGCGCGCTTCCGCGCGACGCTGAAGAAGGTGTGCGCCTGGCCCGCCGAGAGCGCCCGCGACGAGGCGGTCTTGCAGGAGTTCTGGCTGGCGCTGATGGGGTATCAGGCCCCCGAAGCGGAATACGCCGCGTGGCGCGACTTCTTCCGCTCCGCCTATGCCGCAAAGCCGGCGACCGAGACCGTCGCGGCGATGACGCTGGCGATCGCGATGAACCCTTATTTCCTGTTGCACCAATGAGCCTCTCGCGCCGCCGTTTCCTGCGCTACGCCGCGGCCGGCGGCGGCACGCTGCTGGTGCCGCGGATCGGCGCGCGCGAGGCGGCCGCCGCGGCCGCGGAGCCGCATTTCTTCCTGATGATCGTGCTCAACGGCGGGGCCGATCCGGCCTACATGTTCGACGCGCGCCCGCTGTCGATGACGCGGGCGGGGCGGATTCAGAACTATCTCGGCCGGGAGCCCTTTCCCTATCGCGGCAACAACGGCATCGCGACGCTGGCCTCGCCGCTGGTCGAGCCGCTGCTGCCGTTCCGACACTGGTTCAGCGTGCTGAACGGCGTCTACATGGCGCCGGGCTTCGACGGGCACCTCCAGAACATGAATTTCCTTTTCGCCGGCAACCCGTTCGGCGGCGAATCTTTCGTGCCGCATCTCAATCTCGCGGAAACCGGCCGCGAGCGGGCCTCGCTCGACGCCGTTTCGCCGTCGGATCCGCTGCCGGTCAACGTCGACAACCACTCCGCGGTCGTCTCGCTGAATCCCTGGGCAACCGGGGGCCTCGCGGCGAGCATGAAGGTGCTGCGTCCGATCCAGGCCGGCGATCCGCTCGCCGAGTTCGTGCGCGGGCGCGTGAAGGCCAACGCCGCCGGGCCCGGCCGTTTCGCCGCCGGCGCGCAGCGCATGCTGGACGGGCTCGACGGCGCGCCGTCGGTGCAGCGCCAGCTCGCCAAGCTGGTGCCGCCGCATCCCGAGGCCGAGCCCGAGAACCAGGCGGTCGATCTCGTCGCACAGTGTTTCCGTCAGTCCATCGCTCGCTCGGCGATCTACGTGCTTCCCGAATTCTTCGACGTGCATTCGGCCGAGCAGGCCCGGGCGCAGCCCAAGCTGTTCACCGCCGCCATCGCGCGGCTGCGCGAGATCTTCGAGGCGCTCGACGAGACGCCGTTCGACGCGCGGCGCTCGATGATGGACGTCACCACGGTCATGGTCGCGAGCGAATTCGGCCGCACGATGCGCATCGCCGACTCGCCGATCCATGCCACCGGCACCAATCACAATTCGCTCGCGAACTCCGTTCTGCTCGCCGGGAAGGGCATCCGGGGCGGCCTCGTCGTGGGAGCTTCGGATCTCGCGAACGAGCGCGCGCAGCCCTCGGGCGCGCATCGGGCCATGGATCCGGCGCTCGAGAAAGCGATGGGCACCCCGTTCGATTTCGCGGCGATGCGCCCGATCTCCGAGCTGCCGGACCATTTCGAGATCGAGGATCACCTTACGATCGCATCGGTGATCAACACGATCTATGATCTGTTCGGCGTGCCCGAGAGCCGCTATCGCTCCTTGGGGCGCAATCTGCCGGTGGCGCCCGTGCTGCACGGGCTGCTCGCCTGACGGCCGGCCTACGCCGCTATTCGGACAGCGCCTTCGCGAGCAGGTCGGCCGCGTGCTCGTTGCCCTTGGGCGACATGTGCGTGAAGTTCTTGCCCTCGGTCATGTAGTAGGGCCGCATCGCGTCCGGGTCTTTCGCCACGAGCGCACGCAGCGGCGCGAAATGGTCGACGACCTGGATGCCCAGCCGTTTGGCGCAAGCCGCCACGCCCTGGCCGTTCGGGGTCGGCTCGTCGCCCGCCATCATCGCCGCGGCATAGTATTGCAGGAACAGGATCAGGCGAACGCCCTCGCGGTCCGTGCGCTGCTTCAGGCGGTCGAGCAGCAGGCAGGTCACGGCCAGCGGGTCGTTCGGCGCCCGGACGTATTGCCGGCGCTCGCTGCCGAGCCAGAAATCGGTCGCCGCGCGCCGCATCAGGTAGTCGACCGAGGCGAGATAGCCCAGCCAATGGCGCAGCCAGTAGCCCGCGCGAACCGCGAACGCCGCTTCGTGACGCACCGTGACGAGCGCCGGCGCATGGTAGCGCAGGGCACCGTTCTCGACCGTGAAATAGGGCTTCGGCGAGCCGAAATGCGAATGCCCGGCGCGGAAGACGTCGAATTCGAGGAAGCCCACGATCAGGATCTTGGGCTTGACGATCGGGAGCAGTTGCTCCGCGCGCAGAACGATCTGGTCCGTTCCATAAGCCATGACGCCGCCATTGACGACCGGGCGCCGGATCTTCTTCTCGAGATGGGCCGGCCAGCTCTGGTCGTCGTCGACTTCCATGCCTTCGGTGAACGAATCGCCGACCGCGAGGATTTCGCCGGTGCGAATCGCCGTCTCGTCGAAATTCCGGCGGATGCCGTGCGCGAGCGTACGGTATCCGTCGCCGACATAGCCCGGGCGCGAAACCCAGCCCAACTGCGGATCGGGAACCGGCAGATCGCCCGATTCCAGGATGACCGTATGGTCGCCGCGCCAATTCGCGAGCTCGAACAGCGGCAGGCCCACGGCAAGTCGATACCCGATCTCGATCGCCAGCACGCTGACCGTCAGCGAGACGAACGCCAACAGAAGGTTGGCGAGGCGCGAGCCGCGCGGGCGAAGCCCCGCGCGGACGGAACCGCCTTCTCCGGGCGCGGCGTCGTGCATCAGTCGCGAATACTCCCTCACACTCGGGCAATTTTCGTAGCGTCCCGCGTCACACGGCGCAAGCCATGGCGCGGCCGCGGCGGCTGGGCTAGCATTCGAATGGCGGGCAAGGCCGGCGCCGTTATGGGCAGGCGGAATCGCGGCGGAAAGCGGGGCCGGACGGGAGTTTCATGAGCGCCGGCATGCACGATCCGTTGGTGACGAACAAGATCAAGCCGCCGTCGCCGCGCGGCACCGGCATCGTGTTCACGATCGTGGCGCTGGTCGTCGCGGTGCTCGCGCGCCGCAATCCGCCGGTCTGGATCGCGGCCTGCGCCGTCGCCGCGGCGCTCGGCGCCATCACGCTGGCGAAGCCATCGCTGCTCGGGCCGCTGAACCGCGCGTGGTTCCGGCTCGGCCTGCTGCTCAACCGGATCGTGAATCCGGTCGTCATGCTCTTCGTCTTCGCCGTCGTTTTCGTGCCGATGGGGCTCGCGATGCGGATTTGGCGCGACCCGTTGCTGCGCCGGCGGCGCCCGGAGGCGGCGAGCTACTGGGTCGCGCGAACGCCGGGCGAGGCCGCCGGCTCCTCCATGCGCAACCAGTTCTGACTCGCCTGCCGGCCCTCTTTGCGCGAAAATGCCGTCGAAACCGGGAAAGCCTCGCGATGGGATCGCTGCTGAAAGAACTTTTCGCCTATATGCGGGCGCGAAAGAAGTGGTGGCTGCTTCCGGTGCTGATCGTCCTGCTGGTCTTCGGCGGTCTCCTGATCCTCGCACAAGGCTCGGCCATCGGCCCGTTCATCTACACCGTGTTCTGAAGGCCGGCTCGCTCGGCCGCGAGGCGGGCTGATGCACATCCTCGGCATCTCGGCATTCTATCACGACAGCGCGGCCGCCCTGCTGCGCGACGGCGAGGTCGTCGCCGCGGCGCAGGAAGAGCGCTTCACGCGCAGGAAGCACGATCCGCGGTTTCCCGAGAACGCGATTCGCTACTGCCTCGCGGCCGGCGGCATCGGCCTCGAGCAGGTCGATCACGTCGTCTTCAACGAGAAGCCGTTCGTGAAGTTCGAGCGCCTGATCGAGACCTATCTCGCCAACGCGCCGCGCGGCTTCCGCTCGTTCAAGGCCGCGATCCCGGTCTGGATCAAGGAGAAGCTGTTCCAGAAGCGCAATCTCATCAAGTCGCTGGAAGAGATCGGCGCCAAGGGCAAGATCGCCGAACGGCTGCTGTTCGCCGAGCATCATCAGAGCCACGCCGCGTCGGCGTTTTTCCCGTCCCCGTTTACGGAGGCGGTGATCCTCACGCTCGACGGCGTCGGCGAATGGGCGACGGCGTCGGTATCGCTCGGGCGCGGCCGGCAGCTCGACATCGTGCGCGAAATCCGCTGGCCGCACAGCCTCGGCCTGCTCTACTCGGCCTTCACCTACTATACCGGCTTCAAGGTCAATTCCGGCGAATACAAGGTCATGGGTCTGGCGCCCTACGGCGAGCCCAAATTCGCGCAGGCGATCCTCGACCATCTGATCGATCTCAAGGACGACGGCAGCTTCTGGCTCGACCAGAGCTATTTCGAGTACGCCACCGGCCTCAGGATGACGTCGCCGAAGTTCGACGCGCTGTTCGGCGGCAAGCCGCGCGATCCCGCCGAGCGGCTCACGCAGCGCCACATGGATCTCGCCGCCTCGGTCCAGGCGGTCACCGAAGAGGTGATGCTGCGGATGACGCGCGAGCTCGCGCGCACATACGCGGTGCCCAATCTCTGCATTGCGGGCGGCGTCGCGCTGAACTGCGTCGCCAACGGCAAGATCCTGCGCGACGGCCGGTTCCGGCGCCTCTGGATGCAGCCCGCAGCCGGCGACGCCGGCGGCGCGCTCGGCGCGGCCTTCGCGGCGTGGCACCTGCATCTCGGGAAGGAGCGCCGCCCGAACGGCACGGGCGACGGCATGCGGGGCTCGTATCTCGGGCCCGGCTTCGAGCAGCCCGAGGTGGAACGGCGCCTCGCCGCCGCGGGCGCGCGATTCGACGTGCTCGACGATGCCGCGATGCTGGCGCGCACGGTCGATGCGCTGGCTTCCGGAGACGCGGTCGGCTGGTTCCAGGGCCGCATGGAGTTCGGCCCGCGGGCGCTCGGCGCGCGGTCGATTCTCGGCGACCCGCGCAATCCCGAGATGCAGAAGACACTCAACCTCCGCATCAAATACCGCGAGAGCTTCCGGCCGTTCGCGCCGGCCGTTCTCGCGGACGACGTGGCCGAGTATTTCGAACTCGACGAGGCGAGCCCCTACATGCTGCTCGTGGCCGACGTGAAGCGCGGCCGCCGGCGCCGGCTCGGCGAGGCCGAGGAGAAGCTGTTCGGCATCGACAGGCTCAACGTGCCGCGCTCCGACATCCCGGCCGTGACCCATGTCGACTATTCGGCGCGCATCCAGACCGTGCATGCCGATACCAATCCGCGCTTCGCCGCGCTGCTCGGCGCGTGGAAGGCGCGGACCGGATGCTCCGTGCTCGTCAACACGAGCTTCAACGTGCGCGGCGAGCCGATCGTTCACGCCCCCGAAGATGCGTTCCGCTGCTTCATGGGCACCGAGATGGAGACGCTCGTGGTCGGCAACTGCGTGCTGCGCAAGGATCGCCAGGATCCCGCGCTGAAGCAGGACTACAAGCACGCGTTCGAACTCGACTAGGGCGGGGGCGTGGCCTTGCAGCGTCCTTCGCTTCGCCTGCGGATCAACCTGCTCGGGGCGGCTGTCGTGACGGCCTACCTCGCGGAGGCGTTCCTCTCCTACGTGCAGGCGCCCCAGCTGTGGCGCGAGGAGGGGCCTCGCCTGCTCGCGTTCTTCGAGGACACGATCGGCGATCTTCAGGCAAGCTGGCTGCACATGCTCCTGTTCACGAAGGAGCGGATCGTGGTCTCCTACTGGCTGCCGCTCGGCGTTGCGACCGCGAGCGCGCTGATTCTGGTGCGGATGCTGCTGCGCCGCCCCGACGCACTCGACGCGAGCGTGGAGCGGCAGATCATGCGCTGGTCGGTCGCTTTCGCCGCCGCCTGTTTCCTCACCTATCCCGTGTTCACGCAGGATCTGTGGCTCTCCGCCGTCTGGGGCCGCATGATCGCTGCCGGCCTCAATCCCTACGAGACTCTGTTCACGCCGGCCTTCGTCTCGGGGCTGCCCCTCGATCATTTCCCGATGCCGATGTCCTATGCCCCGCTGTGGGGCATCGTCTCGGCGGCGGTCACGATCGTGTCGGCAAACGACCCGATCGCCATCGGGCTCGTTTCCAAGGCCCTGCTCGCCGGGGCGTGGGTGGGCAGCGTCGTTCTCGTTGGCCGGATCATGTCGGCGCGCTCCGCCGGCGAACGCTGCCTGGCGCTCGCCGCGTTCGGCTGGGTGCCGCTCGGCGCGACGCAGACCGTTGCCGAGGGCCACAACGACATCGCGATGATCGCGCTGGGGCTGCTGTGGCTCTGGCTGCTCGTGCGGGGGCGCGGGGCGGCGCCGCTGGCGCTCGCCGCATCGGTGCTGGCGAAGTACGTGACCGCGCCGCTGTTTCTGCTCGACGCGCTTCATTCCCTGCGCGCGCAGCGCCTCGGCTGGCGGCGCTACGGCCTGCGCCTGATCGCGCCGACGCTGCTCGGGCTCGGCGTCCTCGCTCTGTTTTTCCGGTCGCACGATTTCTTCGACGGCGTGCGCATGGTCAACCAGTGGCGCTTCCTGCAGCCGCGCGACGCGTTCGGCGTGCTCGAAGCCGCGCTCGGCCTATCGCTGTCGCCGGCCGCCATCGCGGTGATGGCTTTCTTTCCGGCGCTCGCGCTGCTTCGCCTCGTGCTCTGCTGGCGCGACCCGGGCGCGGAAAACCTGATGAAAGCGGCGTTGGCGATCATGGCCGCGATTCTGTTCTCGCTGTCGGCGCATGTGTGGCCGTGGTACCTGCTGTGGGTGCTCGCGCCGGCCGCGCTCGTCCCGAACTGGTGGTTCTCGCGCTTCGCCATCGGCGTCTCGGTCATGGCCCCGTTCATGTCGGGTTCGTGGTGGGTCGCTCCGTTCGAGGATCATTTCGGCGGCTCGGCGCTGGCCCTCTATGGCGGCGCTGTCGCGTGGGCCATCCTGACGCGCCGAGGGCGGCCTGCTCCGGCGGACGGGGCCGGATCGCCGGCCGCACCCGCATCGCGGCACGCCGGCTCCACGCTACCCTAGAACGGGGAACGCCACCCGCCGCCGGCCGCGGCCTGCTACGCGCGGCCGCGTCGATATTTCCCCTGTATCGCGCCGTCATGGTGCAACTTCTTTCGTTGTAGCGCTCTGACGATATAGTTATTTTCACCGGCAATGCCGGAGGGGAGATTTTCCGGCCGGGTCGCCGTCGATGGCGCGCGAAACGGGCGCGCCGAAACACTGGGATTTGCCGCGGGCGAAGGAACGCATGCGCCGAATGTACAGGGCCTGAGTGACGAACAAGGACGCATCGCCGGGGACGATCTGAATGAACGCCGACGGCACTCAGGAGAGAGCCGCCCTCCGGGCGGCGACAGCCGGAAATGCTGCGGCCGTCCGGCGCGGCGTCGTCCTCCCGCTGGTCAAGTCGCTCCGCCTGCATCAGTGGGCGAAGAATTTCCTCGTCTTCATTCCGCTGATACTGGCCGGAAAATTCCACAGCTCGCCGGCCTGGATCGCCTGCGGCCTCGGTTTCCTCGCGTTCGGCCTTCTCGCCTCGGCCACCTATCTGTTCAACGACGCGCGCGACGTGGAATACGACCGGCAGCATTGGTCGAAGTGGACGCGCCCCGTCGCGAGCGGAGACCTGCCGACCGGCGTCGCGCTGGCGGCCGCCGCGGTGATCGGCGGGGCGAGCTTCGCGATCGCGGGAAGCATCGGCCCCGGCGCCGCGCTCGTGCTCGCGATCTATGCCGTGCTGACGCTCCTCTATTCGCTGAAGCTGAAGCGCGTGCCGATGCTCGACGTGTTCGTCATCGCCGCGCTCTTCACGCTGCGGCTCGTGTTCGGCATCCAGCTCGCCGACGTGGCGGCGTCGCCGTGGCTGCTCGTCTTCTCGATGTTCGTGTTTCTCTCGCTCTCGCTCGGCAAGCGCTACACCGAGGTGCGGCGGGCGCAGGCGCTCGGGCGCGAGCGCGTCGCCGGGCGCGGCTACGCCAGCGCGGATGGGCCGCTCTTGTTCGGGCTGGGCCTCGCGACCGGCGTCGGCGCGATTCTCATCATGATTCTCTACCTGCTGCAGGAGGCCTTCGCTGCGGGATTCTACCGGAGCCCGCTGCTGCTCTGGGCGCTTCCGGCACTGCTGTTCCTGTGGATCGGCCGGTACTGGCTCCTCGCGACCCGCGGCGAACTCGACGACGACCCGCTCGAATATGCGGTCCGTGATAGGGTAAGCTTGACGCTCGGCGCCGCGATGACGGCGGTGTTCGTGGTGGCCTGGCAACTCTGACCGACGGGGCCCGTCGAATGCGCGCTGAACCCGGCCGGGATCGACTGCGAGACGGGGGAGCCGCCAGGTGGGCGGCGCTGCTGGCGGCGGCGGTCGCGCTTCACGTGCTGTTCTGGCTCGTATCGCAGCCGGCGACGGCGTTCGCCGACTTCTACAAGGCCTACTTTCACGCTGCCGAAGTGGTTTTCGAACACGGGCCGGTTCCCACCTGGCCCATCGACGAAGACTCCGCCGAGGTCGGGTTCGTCAACATTCCCGGCCTCGTTTGGCTCTTCGTGCCGCTGGTGCCGCTCGGCAAGCCGCTGGCCGCGTGGACCTTTCTCGGACTAGGCGCCGCGGCGATGGCCGCGGCCTATGCGCTGCTGCTGCGGCTCGGCCGCCCGTCGCCGCGCGCCGCCGGCATGCTCCTGCTGCTGTTCCTCGCCAACGGCCCGCTCGTCAACAGCCTGCGCGAAGGGAACACCACGCACTTCATCCTGCTGTTGCTGATCGTCGCGCTGTTGCTGTGGCGGAACGGGCGCGAGGTCGCGGCGGGCCTGGCGCTGGGCTTCTGCGCGATGATCAAGCCGCCGCTGCTGCTGTTCGGCGTCTATTTCCTGCTGCGCGGGCGCTGGCGCATCGTCGCCGGCGGCGCTGCGATGATCGCGGCCATCGTCGCGCTGTCGCTGGCGACGTTCGGGCTCGGCATCAATGTCGGATGGTACAAGGCCTGCATCGAGCCGTTCATGAGGGGCCCGATCGCGGCATTCAACGTCCAGTCGATCGACGGCTTCCTCATCAGGCTCGTCACCGGCCCCGAGGAACTGGACAACTGGTTCCCGCTCGAGCCGTCCATCGCGCACCGGGTCGTGCGCATCGTCAGCGTGGCCGGCCTGTTCGTCGGCGCGTTCTGGCTGTTCCGTCGTGCCGCGCGCGCCCGGCCGTCCGCCGGCGTCGCGCCCCGCGACTATCTCGAGTTCTCGATCGTGCTGCTGATCGCCCTCGTCTCCACGCCGGTGTCGTGGACGCACTACTATCTACTTCTGCTGCTGCCCTGCGGCCTCTATCTGAGCGGCCGCCTCGCGCTGCCGGACGACGGCGTCACGCGCCGCCTCTTCTGGGCGTCGTGGCTGCTCAGCGCGCTGCCGGTCGTCTCGCCGCCCGCCGAACCGGAATGGCTCGCCGAGATCCTCTCGCGCACGGTGGTTTCGGCCTGGCTGTTCGGCGGCTTCCTGATGCTCGCGGCGCTGGCGCGCGGCGCGTTCGCGGCGGTCGCCGCGCCGTCGCCCGCGGCGGCGAAAGGCTGAGCCGGTGGGCCTGCGGAACCCTTCGCCGGCGCCGGCGCGGATCGCGATCGGCCTCGTTCTGCTGCTGCTGGGCTCGCTCGCGGTCAGCGGTGCGATCTGGCTTGCGGCGCCGGCGCAGTACAACGAGACGGTTCTCCGCCACACTTGGGACGTGCTGCGCGCGGAAAGCGGCGACGATTCGTGGGATCCTTCGGGCCACGCGCTCGCCCATGTGCGCTCGCGAGCCGCGGGGCCGCTCTATGCGACGGTGTTCTTCAAGCACGGCGTGCGCTACCAGTATCCGCCGTCGGCCCTGTTTGCGCTCGCCGCGATGCAGTGGATCGAGCCGGCGCGCGTCGTCGTCGACGATCAGGCCTACAAGGGCTCGCGCCCCGCGATCAACGACTTGGCCGGCTGGTTCTTTCTGCTGCTGACCGCCGCCGCCTGCGCGGCGCTGCTCGAGATCGGCCTGCGCCGGCGGGGCATTCCGTGCGGCGGCACCGCGCTCCTGGCGCTGCGGGTCGCGGCCGTCTTCGCGCTGACGCTGACGTTCTACCCGGTCGTCAAGGCGTTCACGCTCGGGCAGATCCAGACCTGGGTCAACGGCGCATTCGCGCTCGCATTGCTCTGCTGGGCCACGGGCCGGAAGGCGGCGTGCGGCCTGCTCGTCGCATTCGTGTGCCTGATCAAGCCGCACTATGGCTTGCTGCTGTTGTGGGCCGCGCTGCGCTGCGAATGGCGCTTCGTCCATGCCTGCGGCGGGGCGATCGCGGCGGGTGTCGCCGTCTCGATCGCGGTGCTCGGCTGGGAGAATCACGTCGACTATCTGCGCGTTCTTTCGTTCCTCTCCGAGCGCGGCGAATCCTACTACCCCAACCAATCGATCAACGGCGTGCTGAACCGCCTGATGAGCGTCTCGTCGCCGCAGGATTACAACAACGTATATTGGCGCGAGGCGCATTTCCCGCCGTTCACGCCGCTGGTCTACGCCGGCACGCTTGCGAGCTCGCTGCTGATTCTCGGCGCGGCGCTGGCCCGCCGCCGGCGCGACAACGACGAAGGCCGCGTGCTCGATTTCTGCACCATGGTGCTGAGCCTCACGATCGCCTCGCCGATCGCGTGGGAGCACCACTACGGCGTGCTGCTGCCCATTTTCGCGGTTCTGTTCGTCCGCTCGCCGGCCGACAATTCGCGCCTCGCCTGGCTCGTGCTGTTCTACCTGCTGGCGGCCAACTTCATTCAGGCGGCCAACGCGCTCGCCCCGACCGTGCTGAACGTGGGGCAATCCTACCTGCTCGCCGCCGCGCTCGGCGCGCTGGTGCTGTTGCACCTCCGGCCGGCGGCGCTGGCGGCAGGCCAGGGTGCCCGCGAGCCGGCCCCGGCGTCCATGGCGGCCATTCCCGCCGGCGCGCGGACGGCCGCGTGAGCCGTTCAGCCCGGCCGGCCGTCGGCGCGCCGGCGGAGCAGGATCGGCGCGTAGACGGCGACATAGAGCGCAAAGCCCGCCGCCCAGGCCAGCCCCGCCGCGGCGACGAGAAGCTGCGTATCGCCCGCGATCAGGCTGGCGATCACGCGCAGGGCCGCGCCGAGCGTCACCAGCACATAGGCGGCCGCGGTCGGCGCCGCCGCCACCAGCTTGCGGCCGGTGTGCCCGAGCGCCGCGCGCGACATCACGGCGAGGATCATCGTGGCCACCGCGCCGGCGCCGAGCGCGTGCAGCGCCGTGGCCTTGGGCCACAATTCGATCCACGCGCCCGCCGCGGCGGCGAGGCCCAGCACCAGCCACGCATAGCCCGCGTGCAGCACCCAGACCAGCGGAATGCGGAGCGTGGCCGGCGTGCGCCAGCGCAGCAGGCGCGCGCCGTTCGCGATCGCGGCCAGCGCCGCGGCGATGGCGACGGCCGTGCCGGGCAGATCGAGCGCGAGGCTCGCGGCCCAGGCGGCCGTCGCGGCCATCACCGCGCGGTCGAGGCGGGGAGTCGCGGCGATCTCGACCGGGCGCCCGGCCATGCGCGTGCCGCCGATCGTGAAAGCCGGCACGATGCGGCCGCCGATCAGCGCGATCATCAGCGCGAGCAGCGCGAGCCCGAACTCGTTGCCCCAGCGTGCCGAGACGAAGCCGGCGCCGAGCATGGCCGCGTGCGTTCCGGCGTTGGCCGCCCAGATCAGCGCGAGGATCGCGAGCACGACCGCGTTGCGCTTCGCGCTGGCGCGGAGGATGCCGGGCGCGACGCAGGCGAAGAGGCCCGGAAGAAACGCGAGGTCGAGGGCCGCGTAGAGGGCGGGTTCCGCGCCCGCGGCCGCGGCCGCGCGGCCGGCGAGCCACAGCGACACCAGCGCGGCGAGGCGCCAGCCGCGCAGGGGCCCGGACCCGGTCCAGCTCGGCACCGCCGTCAGCAGGAAGCCGGCGAGCGCCGCCGAGGCGAAGCCGAAGATCATCTCGTGGCCGTGCAGCGTGGCGGGCGGCCATCCGGCCGGCGCCTCCAGCCAGCCCTGCAGCACGCCGACCCAGGCGAGCAGCGAGAGCGCGGCGTGCAGGCCGGCCAGCAGGAAGAACGGCCGGAAGCCATAGGCGAAGATCGTGAGGACGGGCGGCAGGCGGGCGGCCGTTGAGAGCGACGTCATCGCAGGTGCCTCGGCGATATCCTTACGTGACCTTGTCTCCCGTCCGCGCGCGGGAAGGGGGCGTAACGCCGCGGCGCGCGGCGAAACGCTGCGCGAGGCGCCGCAGGTCCGCCGATTGCAGCCGCGCGCGCGCCACCGGCATCAACACGGCGTTTTCCCAGGCGATGTGGCGGCGCAGCGCCTCGGTGTAGGCGCGCGCGCCGGCGGCGAAGGCCGGCGGAATGTCGTCGCGCTGTCCGGCCTCGGCGAGCCGGCGCAAGCCGTCGACGACCGCGGCGAGGCGCGTCACGTCTTCGCGGTGCTCGATGCCGAGCGTGTCGAGGCTGGCGAGGAACGAGGCGTCGTCGGCGCTGCGCTGGCGCAGCAGCGGGAAGAAGTCGGCCTCTTCGTCGGCGACGTGCAGCGGATAGTCCTCGGTGAAATAGCGCAGCAGAGCCTGGGCCAGCTTGCGGCGGCCGTCTCCCATGCTGCCGCGCGCGAGCCAGTCGAGCTGGGTCAGCGCCGCGCGCAGCCGGAAATGCTCGGCGGCGACGAAATCGAGCGGGCGCGCGAGCAGACGCAGGTCGAGCGGCTCGAACGCCGGCGGCGGGCGGCGCGATCCAGGCTTTGCCTGCGGCGCCGGAAGCATCGCGATCTCACTGCACCAGCGGCGTGTGCGCGGCGCGCAGGGCAATGCCCTGGATCGCCGCGCGCCCGGCGAGCAGCGAGATGTATTGGCTCACCGCACGCCGCCACGACGCCTCGGTCAGGTAGTCCGCGATCGTCTCGCGCACGCTCTCGAACGGCAGCTCGCGCCCGTCGGCGCGCTCGATCACGCGCACGACGTGCCAGCCGTATCGGCTCGCCACCGGCACCGGGCAGGTCTCGCCCGCCTTCATCGCGAAAATGTAGGTCTCGAGCTCGGGCACCAGCGAGCCGCGGCCGATCTGGCCGAGACGGCCGCCATTCTCCTTCGACGGGCAGGCCGAGTGCTCGCGCGCCAAGGCGGCGAACGCGGCTGGGTCGGCCATCACGCGGCGCGCGAGTTCTTCGGCCTTGGCCTTGGCGCGCGCGCGCTCCTCGACCTCGTCCGGCGCCGCCGCAACCAGGATGTGCTGCACTTCGACGAGGTCGGGCGACCGGAAGCGCTTCCGGTTGGCCTCGTAGTATCGCCGGCAGCTCGCGTCGTCGGGCTCGGGCGTCGCCACCGCCGCTTCGAGCAGGTCTTCCGTCGCTTCGTCGCCGTCGCCGAAGCCCTGCGCGCGCGCTTCCTGGCGCAGTAATTCGCGTACCACCAGCGCTTCGGCCGCCGCGCGCTGCGCCTCCGCGGCCGAGGGCGCCGGGTGATACTGCATCTCCTCGGCGATCTTGGCAGCGCCGATCTCGACGTCGTTCACGCGGATCGCGTTCATGGCCGGCCTCACTTCGCGCGGGCCGCGGCGGCGGCGCCGCGGCGACGCACGACCTGCGGCTTGCGGAACACGTAGCCGACCGGCGCGCTCCAGATGTGCACGAGGCGGCTGAACGGGAACACGAAGAAGATCAGGAGGCCCAGCCAGATGTGCAGCTTGTAGGGCCAGGCGACGCCCGCCACCATGTCGGCCGCGCCGCCCTGGAACGTCACGATGCGCTGCGCCCATTCCGACAGGGCCAGCATCACCGAGCCGTCGCGGTGCTCGAGCGAGTAGGGGATCGTGAACAGGCCGAGCACGAGCTGCAGCCACAGCAGCAGCAGGATCGCGATGTCCATCTGGCTCGAGGTCTTGCGGATGCGCGGGTCCGAAAGGCGGCGGTGGATCAGCATCGTGAGTCCGACGAAGCACATCGCGCCGGCGACGCCGCCCGCGACGATCGCGAGCATCTGCTTGGCGCCGGCGCCGATGAACGGCTCGTAGGCCCAATGCGGAGTCAACAGGCCGACGAAATGGCCGACGAAGAGGAACAGGATGCCGGCGTGGAACAGATTGCTGCCCCAGCGCAGCTGGCGCTTTCTCAGCATCTGCGACGAGCCGCTGCGCCAGCTGTACTGCTCGCGGTCGAAGCGGATGAGGCTGCCGATCAGGAAGGTCGAAAGCGCCACGTAGGGGAAGATGCCGAACGCGGCGTGGTTGAGATAAGCCAGCATGGCTCAGCTCCCTTGGTTCATGCGCGAGACGATGGCGGCGGCGCGGTCGCAGCCGCCGTTCTGGGGGGCGTTCTCCGGGCCGAAGGTCACGGCGGCCTCCTCCCAGGCGCGGTCGAGCGCCTCGGGGCTGTCGTCGTCGTCGATCGTGACGAGATCGGCCGTCGAATGCAGGCGCTTGCCGGCCAAGGCGCCGAGTGCGGCCATGACCGCGGCATAGGGCGATTCGCGCTTCGCGAGCCGCTCGCCGAGCGCCTCGACGACGTGCGCGATCTCCGCGAGCAGGCCCTTGGCCTCCGCCGGCGGCGCCACCGAGATGTACTCCAGCACCAGCGGCAGGTAGTCGGGAAGCTCGTTGGCGGAAACCGCCAGGCCGGCGGCGCGATAGCGGTCGGCGAGCGCCACCATCGCCTGGCCGCGCTCGCGCGAATCGCCGTAGACGTGCTCGAACAGGTGCAGCGAGCAGCCGCGGCCGAGATCGAACAGCGCCACGTACTTCTCCTGGGCGTCGAGCAGCGCGCCGCGGCCGATCGCGTCGATCAGCGCGCCGACGGCGGCGCGATGCTTGGCCGGCAG
>JAEULD010000033.1 GCA_016792765.1 Candidatus Odyssella sp. | reverse complement strand
CTCCTCGTAGAAGTGCAGCAGCTTCTCGAGCTGCGGCGTGTTGAGCACGACGTGGGTGATCTTGCGCGGCGCGTCCGGCCGGTCGGGCGAATCCGGATACTGCTCGACGCCGCAGGAAAGCCGCAGCAGCCGGTTGTCGGGGTCGACCGCATCGAAGCCGACGCCGCCTCCCGGCGTTTCGAGCGCCCGGATCGGCGCCGCGATCCTCACGCCACGGCCGGCGAGCTTGACATGCAGCGCCTTCAGGGCGGCCTCGTCCTGCACCGCGAGATTGAGGTAGGCGATGCCGCGCTGCGGCCGGTCGCAGAGCGCCAACAGGTGGTGCTCGGGACCGGAGCCCCGCAGATAGGCGGCCCCCGGACCCTCGGCCACCTTGGTGAGGCCCCAGGCATCCGCGTACCACGACGCGGCGGCGGCGGCGTTCGGCGCGCCGAGCGCGATTCCGCGCAGGCGGCTCACTCGGGCATTCGTCATTGGCCGTTCCTCCTCGTTCCGGGCGCGCGCGGACGGCGGTGTCCGAGCCACTCCGAGATCGTCTTGGCCGCGTGCACGACCTGATCCTTGATGGCGGTCTCGAGCGCACCGGCCGAAACCGTCGATTCCGGCGTCGAGATGTTGATCGCCGCGACGACGTTGCCGTCGGCGTCCAGCAGCGGCGCCGCCACGCTGGCGATGCCGGCTTCGAAATTGGAGCGCGAAAGAATGTAGCCGCGCGCGCGATCTTCCTCGAGCGTGGCCAGCAGGGCCTTGAGGGTGGTGGGCGTGGCGGCGGTGAAGCGCGCGAGCGTGCGGCCCGAGAAGCGGCGGCGCACCTCGTCGGCCGGCACCTGCGCGAGGATCGCGCGGCCCATGCTGGTCGCATGCGCCGGAAAGCGCGTGCCGACGCTGATGCGCGAGGTGAGCGCCTTCTTGTCGGCGTAGCGCGCGATATAGACGATCTCCGTCCCGTCGAGCACGGCCAGATGCGCCGAGCAGTCGGTGCGGTCGCGCAGCGCCTCCAGATGCGGGCGCGCGATCTCGGCCAGCTCCTGCGAGGCCAGATAGGCGAAGCCGAGGTTCAGCACGCGCGGGCCGAGGCGATAGGTCTTGCGCTCCGGATCGCGGGCGAGGAAGCCGAGTTCGGCCAGCGTGTAGACCAGGCGATACGCCGCCGAGCGCGTCATGCCAATTCCGCGCGCGAGCTCGACCAGCGACTGCTCCTCGCGGTCCGGGCCGAAGCATTCGAGCAGCGCGAGGCCGCGCGCCAGCGCCGGCACGAGATAGCGCTCGTCGAGCTTGGGCAGGCCGGGCGGCGCGCTCGGGGCTTCGTTCATGCGGCCACCGCGGTTTGCGCGAGAAACGCCGCCACCAGCGCGTTGAAGCGCTCCGGCGCCTCGACATAGGGCAGATGTCCGATGCCTTCGATCGGCTCGAAGCGCGCGCCGAGCGCCGCCGCGATCCTGCGGTTGCCTTCGGGCGGCGTCACCCGGTCTTCGGCGCCGCAGACGACGAGCGCCGGCGCGCGGCAGCCGGCCAGCTCCGCGAAGATGTCGCCGAGCGCGAGCATGCGCGCGGCCTGGCCATAGCCCTTGGGGCGGATCTTGCTCATCACGCGCTGCGCCGCCTGGCGCGCGCCCGGCGCAGCCTTGGGGCCGATCAGCCTGGCGGTGCGCTTCTCGGCCATGCCGGCGGGGCCCAGCTCCGCCACGTCGTCGAGGCGCTGCATGAGCTTCTCGTTGCGGTCTTCTTCCGAAAGCGTCCGGTGCCCGGCCGCGGCGTCCGAAAGGACGAGCGCCGTCACGCGCCCCGGATGGCGCCGCGCGAACGCGGCCGCCATCAGCGCGCCGAGCGAGTTGCCGACCAGCGCCGCGCGCGCGATGCCGAGCGCATCGAGCAGCCCCGCCAGCGCCTCGGCGTAGTCCGACGCCGCCGGCGCGAGCGGATCGAGGTCGCCCGAGCCGCCATAGCCCGGCGCGTCCCACGCGATCGCGCGATGCGTCTTGCCGAATTGCGCGAGCTGCGCGGCCCAGCCTTCCGACGAAGAGCCGATGCCGTGCAGGAACACCAGCGCGGCGCCGGCCCCCGCCTCGCGGTAGCCGATCGCGAGGCCCGCCGCGGTCGTCGCCGTCTTCAACGGGAACTCGCCCATGCGCGCCCTCAATTCAAGACGAAGCCGCCGTTCACCGGCAGCAATTGCCCGGTGACGAAGGCGGCGCCGTCGGACAGCAGGTAGAGCACCGCGCCGACCACGTCGTCGGGCTGCTGCGCGCGCGGCATCGCGCGGCCCTTGACGTAGAGCTCGTGGCGCTCCTTGGGCACGTATTGCGTGGCCTCGACCTCGGTCAGCCCCGGCGCCACCGCGTTCACGGCGATGCGGTCGGGGCCCAGCTCGCGCGCGAGCGAGCGCGTCATCGCGATCACCGCGCCCTTGCTCGCGACGTAGTGCAGGAGCCGCGGCGCGCCCCACAGCGCGGTGTCCGACGCGATGTTGACGACGCGCGCGCCGCCGGCGCCCTTCCGGAGCCAGGGCGCGCAGGCCTTGGTGGCGAGCCAGGTGCCGCGCACGTTCACGCGCATCACCCGGTCCCAGGTCTCGAGGTCGATCTCCTCGAACGTCTTGCCGCCGATGCCGGTCGCGATCGCGCCGTTGTTGACGAGACCGTCGATGCGGCCGTAGCGCCTGCCGACCGCTTCCGCCATCGCCGCGACGCTCGCCGGATCGCCGAGATCGAGCGGCACGAACACGGCTTCGTGGCCGGCCTGTTGCAGGGCCGCGGCGCTCGCGCGCCCCCACTCCTCCACCAGCTCGGCGACCACCACCGCCGCCGCGCCGGCCTTGGCCGCGCCCTCCGCGAAGGCACGACCGAGCCCGCGGCCGGCGCCGGTGACGACGACGATCTTGCCGGTGAGTTGGGTCATCGTTCGATCAAACCAGTCCCGTCGTGCCGAGCGCGACGAAGCATCTCTCGACTCCATCGCACATCGCCTCCGCCCGCCCGCCGTCGAGAGAGCCTTCGTTTCGCTCGGGATGACGGCGGATGCCGGACGCCGCTCACGCGCCCTTCTTCTTCCGGTCGATCTTCGAGAGCGGGTGATCGGGCGGATAGGTGGGGATCGTCGGCTTGGGCGAGCCGAGCATCACGCACATCAGCGCCTCTTCGTCGCGCTCGTTGACGAGGCCGCGATAGATGCCGGGCGGCACCGAGATGAGATCGCGCTCGCCGAGCTCGGTCTCCCACGTCTCGCCGTCCTTCTCGATGAACAGCCGGATCTTGCCGCGGATCATGAAGAACACCTCCTCCACGTCGTGATGGACGTGGAGCGGGCCTTCGCAGCCCGGCGGCAGCACCATCGTCGAGAACGTGAAGTGCTCGGAGGGAACGGTGTTGCTGTCGGCGTCGATGCCGGTGCCGCCGGTGCCGAGATAGCGCATCTGCGCGCGGCGGTATTTCGGATCGAAATCGGCCTGGAATTTGAGCGCGTCCCAGTCGTAGGTGCGCGTCGCGTAGCGCGCGATGCGCGACTTGATCCAATCCGGAAGCGGCTTCTTCGCGGCTGGCGCCGCGGCCGGGGCGGCCGCGTTGCGGGAGGCGGAAGGCGAGTCCATGGTTTCCTCCTTAGGAGTTCGGTTTGCCGAAATCGCGGCGCGGCATGTAGTGCAGCACGCTGCGCTCCGCGAGAATGACCGCGCAGTAGGCGACGATGCCGATGACGGTGAGCACGAGGATCGCGAGGAAGACGAGCGGCGCGCCCTGCGTCTCACCGCTCAGCAGCAGGAAGCCGAGGCCGCGGTTGATGCCGCCGACCAGCTCGCCGACCGTGACGCCGATGACGGCGAGCGTCGAGCCGATGCGCAGGCCCGAGAACAGCGCCGGCATCGAGGCCGGGAACTCGATCTTCCAGAAGATCTGCCAGCGCGTGGCGCTGAACGTGCGCGCGAGATTGATCATCGCGGGATCGACCGCGCGCACCGCGCCCAGCACGTTGACCATGATCGGGAAGAAGACGACGAGCACGGCCACGAGGATCGCGACCGACATCTTCGCTTCGACCGAGAAGCCGAACCACAGCACGAACAGCGGCGCGAACGCGACCTTGGGCGCGATCTGCAGCGCGAGAATGTAGGGCGAGAGCACCTTCTCGGCCGTCGGCGACATGCCGAGCACGTAGCCCATCGCCATGCCGAGCAGCGCGCCGAGCGCGAAGCCGACCAGCACCTCGAACGTGGTGATGACCGTGTGATGGACGAGATCCATGCGCTCGTAGGCGCGCAGGAACTCGACGCCGATCTCGGACAGCGTCGGAATGAAGTATTTGGGCACGCCGAGCGCGCGCAGGCCCCATTCCCAGCCGAGCACGAACAGCGCGAGGACGACGGCGCTCCAGATCGCCACGCGATAGGCGCGCCAGAAGCTCGGCGGCGGCGGCACGAGGGCGGGCTCGGCGCGCGGCGGGGCCGCGGCGGCCGGAACGGCGGAGGCTGTCGCGTCGTTCATTGCCTTACCCATCGAGATGGTCGCCATGGCCGATGTCGAGCAGCGACATCAGCTCGGCTATGAGCGAGCCCATCTCGTTCCGCTGCCGGCGCACCATCGGGTTGTCGCGATCCGGCAGATCGACCCTGATCTCGCGCACGATGCGGCCCGGCCGGCGCGACATGACGAGTATGCGGTCGGCGAGCGCGATCGCCTCGACGAGATCGTGGGTGATGAGAAACGCCGTCTTCTTCTCCTCGAACAGCGTGCGCGCGAGGTCCTGCTGGAGGACCATCTTGGTCTGCGCGTCGAGCGCCGAGAACGGCTCGTCCATCAGCACCACGTCGGGATCCATCGCCATCGTGCGCGCGAGCGCCGCGCGCTGACGCATGCCGCCCGAGAGCTGGTGCGGGTAGTGATCGACGAACTCGCCGAGGTGATACTTGTCGAGCAGCTTGCGCGCGACCTCGCGCCGGCGCGCCTTCTCGACGTGCTGGATCTCCTGGCCGAAGGTGACGTTGTCGAGGATCGAGCGCCACGGCAGCAGCAGGTCGCGCTGCAGCATGAAAGCGACGTGGCTGTTCGGGCCCGTCACCTCGGCGCCGTCGACGAAGACGCGGCCGCGGGTCGGCCGGTCGAGGCCCGAGGCGAGATTGAGCAGCGTGCTCTTGCCGCAACCCGACGGGCCGATCAGGGCCACCACCTCGCCGTCCTCGACGCGGACGTCGACGTCGGCGATGGCCGTGACGCCTTCGCCGCCGCGGCGCTGCGGCGCGAAGCTCTTGGTCACGCGATCGAACTGCAGGCGGATCATCGCGCTATTCGGCCGCCGCCGCGGGGGCGGTACGCACCTGATCGCGCGCGCGCTTCTCGAGCATCTTGCGCACGCGCGCCATGCCCTGGTCGTGCTGATAGAGGAACTCCTGGCCGCGCGCGTCGGGCGCGAGATTCTCGAGGATCACGCGGTCCTGCTCGAGCACGTGCCAGTGCAGGCCTTCGAGGCGGTTGCGGTAGAGGAAGCGCCACACGCTGCGCTGCCAGCCCTGAACCTTGCGGGTGCGCCAGAAGAAGACGCGGCAATGCTCCTCGTCCACCGGCGTCGCGAAGCCGATGATGCCGAACGGCCCGCCCGGCCCGTACTTCTTCTGATACGGGATCGCGAGGCGGAGCCAGAGGCAGTTGCTCTCGCCGATCTCGACCCAATCGAAGTTCACGCCGCGCTGGCCGAGCTTCTCGAAGATGAAGCCGGTGTCGGTCTTGCGCAGCGCCATTTCGGCGGTCTTGTCGCCCTCGGCCATCGAATGCGAGGCGCTGTGGAGATAGGCGCCGTGCATCGGGTCCATCACGTTGTCGACCGCGTAGCGGTAGTTGCAGCCCCAGTGCGCCGTGCAGAGCATGTGGCTCCACTCGGGCGAGACCAGCTCTTCGGGCAGGTCGAGCGGCTGCGGCGCCGCTTCGGGATCGGCGCCGAACCAGAGGAAGATGGCGCCGGCGCGCTCGGCGACCGGATAGGAGCGCACGCGCTTCAGCCCCTTCATCTGGCATTGCGCGACCGCCGGCACGTCGGCGACGACGCCGTCGCCGTTCACCTGAACGCCGTGATACCAGCAGGCGACGCGGTCGCCGAGATTCCAGCCGTAGGAAAGCCTGGCGCCGCGATGCGGGCAACGGTCTTCGCAGGCATGCACCTTTCCGTCGTTGTCGCGCCACAGCACGATGTTCTCGGACAGGCGCGTGATGCCCACCGGAGCGCCGTGCAGCCCCCAGCTCGGCAGCACCGGATACCAGTAATCGAGCAGCCCCTTGTTGAGGCGTGCCTCGGCGGCGGCGAGTTGATCGCTCACGGTCATCGGATTCCTCCCCTCACCCGCCGAGCCGCGCCATTTCGCGCTCGAAGGTCGCCGCGGTCCATTTCGTGCCGTCGGGCGCCTGCACGCCCATCTCGTTGAGCCGCGCGACGAGCGCCTCGAGCTGCTCGACGCCGGCGCCGAAACATTCCACCAGCGCGTCGGCGAGGCGGTTTTCGTATTCGCTGGGCGGCGCGGCCCGCGTCTGCCACACGAGGTTGACCACCGCGTCGGGGCGCTCGACCGAGCCCTTCCCGGCGGCGTCTTCCGGCCGCGGACGAATCCAGGGTTTCAAATTCGGATTGTAATCCATCGCCTCCCACCCGCCCGCGTCTTGTTCGCAGGCTAAACATCATTTTTTATATTAAACATTGCCGCCGGCGCCGGGTCAAGCCGGTTTGATCGAGGTCAAAGACGATGGAGCGGCGCGCGGCTCTGCTGGCATTCGGGCGCAGTTCATGCGCCGCAACGAACCGAGGGAGCGCCTCCGATGGCCGTCAAACAGATCCACCACGTCGCCTACCGCTGCCGCGACGCCGCCGAGACCGTGAAGTTCTACAACGGGCTGCTCGGCATGAAATACACGATGGCGATCTCGGAAGACCGCGTGCCCTCGACGAAAGAGCCCGATCCCTACATGCACATCTTCTTCGACGCGGGCAAAGGAAGCTGCCTCGCCTTCTTCGAAGTGCCGAATTCTCCGCCGATGGGCCGCGACCCCAACACGCCGGTCTGGCTGCAGCACATCGCGTTCGAGGTGAAGGACCTGGCGACGCTGCGCCGGTGGAAGAAGAAGCTGGAGAAGAAGGGCGTCGAGGTGCTGGGCCCGACCGATCACGAGTTCATCGAGAGCATCTACTTCTTCGACCCCAACGGCCACCGCCTCGAACTGACCGCGAAGAAGGGCGGCAAGGCGATGCTGAAGAAGCTCGAGCGCATGGCGCCCAAGATGCTGCGCGACTGGTCGAAATCGAAGCGCACGGTGCGCCACGCGGCGTTCCTGCATGCGAAGGAATTCGAGCAGGCGCGCTGAACTCCGCCGCGCCGGTTCAGCGGAAACGCCTGAGATACGCGATGATCGCGCGCCGCTCGCCGGCGTCGCGCAGACCGGGAAAGCTCATCGTCGTCCCGGAGACCGCCTCGAGCGGATCGGCGAGGTAGCGATCGAGCGCCTCCTCGGTCCAGACGAGGCCTCGGGCGGCGGCAAGTTTCATCGCCGGCGAATACGGGAAATCGGCGAGCGCCGCCGCGCGCCGGCCGACGACGCCGAAGAGGTTCGGCCCGGAGAGGCCCGTCTCCCGCGGGTCGACGCTGTGGCACGAGTAGCACTTGAGGAACGCCCGCTCGCCCGCATCGCGCGGCTCTTCGGCGCGCGCGGCGGCGGAAGCGAGCATCGCCCAGACGCAGGCGGCAAACGCCGCGCGAAAGCGGGCGGCGCGGCGCGGCTGCGCGAGCCGTCGGCCTCCGCGCCCGCTCGGCGTCAACGTTCTCGGCTCCGCGGCAGGCGCGCTACTTCTTGAACACCGCGACGAGGCGCGGGCCCGAGAGCGGCAGCAGGATCTCGCCCTTGCGCCCGTCGATCTGGCGCACGTTGGCGGTCTCCGCGGGCAGCGGGAAGGATTCGAACTTTTCGGTGACCGGATCGAATTTCACCAGCGTGTTGGCGCCCCAGTCCGCCAGCCACACCTTGTCCTCGTCGTCGACATAGACCGCGTAGGTCTTGGGATTGCTCCCCGGCAGCCGCCATTGCTTCCACGAGCCGTTCGCGGGGTCGTAGACGCTCACGTTTCCGGAATTCCATTCGCTGACCCAGATGCGGTCCTTGGAATCGGCCCAGACGCGGCGCGCGCCCTGATTTTTCGTCGGCGGCTCGAGCACCGTCACCTTGCCGGTCTCGATGTCGATGCGTCCGACATAGGAGCCGGCCAGCGACGCGTAGTAGACGTCGCCCTTCTTCGTGGCGGTGATGCCGTAGGGCCCCCGCCCTTTCGGCGCGGCCCAGGCGGTGACCTTGCCCGACTTCACGTCGACCTTGCCGTAGACGCCGGTCTGGCCGGTGAACCACACGTCGCCGTTGCGGTCGACGGCGGCGGTGTTGAGATTCGTGTAGCCGGTTTCCTCGGGCAGACGGTAAACGGTGAACTTCTTCGTCGCCGGGTCGTAGCCGACGATCGCGTTGAGGCCCCCGTCGGTGAGCCAGGCCTTGCCGTCGGGGCCGGTGAACACGCCGTGCGGCGCCGAGCCCTCGCCGAACGGCACTTTCTCGACCTTGCCGGTCTTGGGATCGACGATGCCGACCCCGCCGCGCCGCTGATCGGCGTAGAAGATCAGCCCGTCCGGGCCCGGCGAAACGTCGTGCGGATAGTGGCCTTCGGGCAGCTTGAAAGTCGTGAACCGGCCTTCGGCGGCGGCGAGTTGCGGCAAGACGGCAAGCGCGATCCCGACGGCGAATGTGGCAGCGAGGCGCTTCATGGGAGTCTCCTCGATGGCTGCGGCAACGTCGGCGCGATCATAGGTCATCGGCCCGGCGTCGGAAATCGCCCGCCGAACACGGAGTCGCGAGCGAAATCCGCCCCTTACCGCGCCTCCCACAGCAGCGGGAACACGTCGCCGGAAACGGGCTCGCCCACCTTGAGGTGCGGCGCGAGATCCTTCAGCGATCCGGTCATCGTCTGCGGAATGCCGGGACGAAGATCGTGCACGACGTCTTCGCCGATGAAGCGCAGCGAAAGCCCGCGCCGCCGGCGATCGTTGCTGACGTTGCCGGGCGCGCCGTGCAGCGAGAGCACGTGATGCACGGTCGCGTCGCCGGGCGCCATGTCCCACGAGACGATGTCGTAGCGCGCGCGGTCGGCATCGACATCGGGCGCCCTCTCGAGCGACGGATTCTTCAGCCGGCCGTCGTTGGTGAAGCCGGCCGGCTCGAAGTACTTGCCCCAACGGTGCGAGCCGCGCACGTATTCGACCGCGCCGGTCTCGCGGGTCACGGGATCGAGCGCGATCCAGATCGAGCAGCACTGATCGCCCTTCATGGCGAAATAGGGCCCGTCCTGGTGCCACGGCGTCGGCGCGGCCGACCCCGGCTCCTTGACCAGCAGGTGATCGAAATAGAAGCGCACCGACCGCGCGCCCATGAGCCGGCCCGCGATCTCGGCCGTGTAGCGGTTGATGCAGAGATCGCGATAGGCGGGATTGCGCGTCCATCCGAACACGTCGCCGAAGAACGGCGGCTTCGTCTTGTCGCCGACGAAATTCATCGCCCAGGGGCCGGGATGCGCCATGCTCCACGCCACCGCCTCGCGCAGTCCTTCCACCTCGGCCGGCGCGAAGGCGCCGCGCAGGCACACGACGCCGTCGCGCCGGTAGGCCGCGATGTCGGCATCGGTCAGCGGATAGGCACCCCGCGCCATGCGGGCGGCGGGGGATTGCACGGCTGCCTCGTTCATGGACTTTGCCTCGCTGCTTCTTATTATTCCGGCGCAACAGTACGCCGATTCGAGGGAGCCCGGCCATGCGCCTTGTCGACATCAACCATGTCGCGATTCGAACGCTCGATCTCGACAAGACCAACCAGTTCTATACCGAGGTGCTGGGCATGACCCTCGCCAAGCGCCCGCCGTTCGACTTCCCGGGCAGCTGGCTGTCGATCGGGCAGACGATGATTCACGTCCTCGCCGGCGACGGCGCCTACGATCTCGAAGGGAAATTCCGCCCGATCGGCGGCACGGTCGACCACATCAGCATCACGGCCGAGGGGTTCGACGGGTTCGCCAAGCGCTTCGACGAGCACGGGCTCGAGTGGCGCGAATTCGCGGTGCCGGGAGCGGACATCGCCCAGCTGTTCGTGCGCGACCCGAACGGAATCCTCATCGAGCTCAACTTCACCGCCAGCCGCGAAGGCCGCGCCGGCAAGGCGCCGGACGCCGGCCGGCAATACCTGCCCGGGAAGTTCTGACCGCGCCCGCCGGCGCTGCGTGCGCTGAACGCGCCCGCGGTCTAGCCGTGACCCATCACGTTGTGCTGCGCCGGATTCTGGATCGGCAGGGCGTGGCTTTCGGCATGCGCGGCCGCGGCGCCGAAGTCCGGAGCCGCCGCGGCGATGCCGGTGCCCGCATCGGCACGGGCGGGCGCGGGCGCGGATTCGCCGCTGTCGAAAATCTCCTGCGGCGTCATCGGCGCGGTCGCTCCGGCCTCGGTGCCGCCGGCCGTTTCACCCGCAGCCACGATCGCCGGCGCCTCCGGATTGCCGCGATCGGGGACGATGGCGGCGGCGGCGAACGCCGTCGGCGCCGGGCCGCTGTCGTGGCCCTCGATCCAGCCGCGTTGCGCCGAAGCGGCGTCGAGGGCCGGTGGCGGAGCGCCGCTTGCAGGCCCGTTGCCGCTCGCGGCCGCGACGTCGCCGCCGATCTCGATGCCGGCGCCGACGATCGAGACGAGACCGCCCGCGGCGCCTTCCGCGGGAGCCGCGCCTGCGGTCCGAGCGGCCGCGCGCGCCGCATCGTCGCGGGCCTCGCCGCCGTCGTCGCGAGCGCCGCGGACGTCGTCGGGCGTGTCGTGCTCCGGCGGCAGCGCGAAGGCCGGCGGCGACGGCGGCTTCGCGCGCGCGCTTTGGGGCTGCTCCGGCGGCGTCTCGTGGCGCGCCGGTTCGGACGAAAGCGCGCCGAGGTGATCGCGCGCGGCCGGCCCGCTGCCGGGATCGAACGGCGCGAACGAATGCCCGCTTTCGGGGCCGGCGCCGTCGGGCCCGGCGCCCGGCGCGACCTTGTCGCCCTTCCAATCGTAGAGCGCGAAGTCGGCGCTGGCCTTCAACGCCGCGTAGCCTTCGAGAACCAGAACCGCGCGGTCCTTGAAGGTGATGACGAGGTCGCCCTCCCGGCTCACCCGGGCCTCGGCGACGACGCTCTTGTCGAATCCGAGCGCCGTGGGCTTGTCCGCGGCGAGCCTGACATGCTGCGTGACGCCGGCCGCCGGCTTCTCGACGACCGCGACGCCCGGAGGCGCGGCCGGCGTGCCCGGCTTGGCCTCCGCGGTCGGCGCCAGCAGCTCGGTGAACGCATAATGCTTGCCGTCGGGCTGGATGATCGTGGTGCGCTGATCGCCGAGCAGGCCGAAGGCGTGCATGTAGTCCTTGAGCACCACCTTGCCGCCATTCTCGAAGCCGAGCACGAGATCGTCGCGTACCACCTCGCGCGTCTTCACCTCGCCGACCGCGAATTCGAGCCTGAGCGGCCGGCCGGTGACGACGCCGATCGTGACCGTATCGTATGCCTGCGGGCGCGGCACCGAGATCGGCTCGATGCGCGCTTCGGCGAGCTGAAATCCCGTCGCCGCGCCGGGCAGCGGCGCGGCGATCAGCGCTTCGTTGTCGGCTGCGAGCGTGGGCCGCAATCGGTCCGGCTGGTACGGCATCGTAACCCGGCCATGGCATGGCGCTGGCCGCTTATAGCACGGCCGATGGCGGCCGTCCCGGCGCGGCATGGCGGTGCGCCGTTCGGCGTCGCCGGCCCGCGCATGGCCGCGCGCCCGCGGCGGGCATTCCCCCGGCGGCCCGCTGCGGCTAAAGCCGGGCGATACAGGGGCGGCACCGCCGACGCATGACCGATCCGCGAAAACTGGCCGTGGCACTGGTGGGGCTGTGCGCGTTCCTCCAGCTCTACCCGCCGCAGGCCCTGCTGCCGCTGTTCGCGGCCGAGTTCGCCGCCGGCCCCGCCGCGGTGAGCCTGACGTTGAGCGTCGCCACGCTCGCCGTGGCGGCCGTCGCGCCGTTCGCCGGCGTGCTCGCCGACCGCATCGGGCGGCGCAAGATCATCGTCGCCGCGATCTTCCTGATGGTGCTGCCGACGGCGTTGGCCGCGACGGCCGGCTCGCTCGAGGCGCTCCTGCTCTGGCGCGGGCTGCAGGGCCTGCTGCTGCCGCCGATCTTCGCGATCGCCGTGGCCTATATCGGCGAGGAATGGCCGGCGCACGAGGTCGCCCCGGTGCTCGGCGTCTATACGGCCGGCACCGTGCTCGGCGGCTTCCTTGGCCGGTTCATCGCGGGCCTCGCGGCCGAGCACTTCGGCTGGCGCGGCGCGTTTCTGGTTCTCGCCGGCATCGAGCTGATCGGCGCGCTGGTGGCGGCGCGCTATCTGCCGCCCGAGCGCCGCTTCGCGCCGGCGCCCGGCTTCGCGAGCGCGCTCGGCACGATGATCGGCCATCTCCGCAACGCGCGCATCGTCGCCACCTTCGCGATCGGCTTCGCGATCCTGTTCAGCTTCATCGCGCTGTTCACCTATGTGAGCTTCCACCTCGCGGCGCCGCCCTATTCGCTCTCGCCGGCCGCGATCGGCTCGGTCTTCGTCGTCTACCTGTTCGGCATGGTGGCGGCGCCGCTTTCGGCGCGCTGGGTCGGTCGCCTCGGGCGGCGCAAGCTCGCGGCGGCCGCCGCGCTGCTCTGGTGCGCGTCGACGGCACTCACGCTGGCGCCGAGCCTGCCGGCGGTCCTCGCCGGCCTGGCGCTCGCGGCCGCGTGCGGCTTCGTCTGCCAGTCGCTGGCGCAGGGCTACCTCGCCACCGCGGCGACGGCGGGAAAATCGAGCGCGATCGGGCTCTACGTCACGATCTACTACATCGGCGGCAGCATCGGCGCGCTGGCGCCCGCCCCCGCCTATGCCGCCTGGGGCTGGCCCGGCGTGGCGGCGATGGTCATCGCCGTGCTCGCGGCGATGGCGGCGGTGGTGATGGCGGCGTGGCGCGGCCCCGGACAGTCGCCGCGGGCCGGCCGCGCCTAGAGGCCCATATAGGCCTGGCGCACCTGGTCGTTCGCGAGCAGCTCCTGGCCGGTGCCTTTGAGCGTGATGCGGCCGTTCTCGAGCACGTAGGCGTGCTGCGCGAGAGCGAGCGATACGGCGACGTTCTGCTCGACGAGGATGATCGTCGTCCCCTCCTCGTTGAGGCGCCCGATGACGCGGAACACCTCCTGCACGACGGTCGGCGCCAAACCGAGCGAGGGCTCGTCGAACATGATGAGCTCGGGCTGGCCCATCAGGCAGCGGCCGATCGCGAGCATCTGCTGCTCGCCGCCCGACATCGTGCCGGCATACTGGTTGCGCCGCTCGGCGAGGCGCGGGAACATCGCGTAGACGCGCTCGCGTGCCGCGGCCTTGCCGGCGCGCCCGCGCGGGATGTAGGCGCCGACCTCGAGATTCTCGTCGACCGTGAGCGTCGGGAAGATCTGCCGGCCCTCGGCCACCTGGCCGATGCCGAGATTGCACACCTTGTGGCTCGGCCAGCCGGTGATGTCGGCGCCCTTGTATTGGATGCGGCCGGCGCGCGGCTTCTCGATGCCGGCGATCGTGCGGATCAGCGACGACTTGCCGGCACCGTTGGCGCCGACGATGCACACGATCTCCTTCTCCTTGACCTCGATCGAGACGCCGTCGAGCGCCTGCGCGTCGCCGTAGAAGAGATCGATGCCTTCGGCCGAGAGGATCATACCGCCCCCTCGCCGAGATAGCATTCGAGCACGGCCGGGTCCTTCGTCACCTTCTCGGGCGTGCCCTCGCTGATCTTCTCGCCGTGATGCAGCACGATGACGTGATCCGAGAGCGCCATCACCGCGCGCATCACGTGCTCGATCAGCAGGATCGTGATTCCGGTCTCGGCGCGCAGGCGCTGCAGAACGGCGACGATGCGGTCGGTCTCGGTGGGGCGCAGGCCCGCCATCACCTCGTCGAGCAGCAGCAGTTTCGGCTGCGTCGCGAGCGCGCGCGCGACCTCGAGCCGCTTGCGGTCCGGCAGCGTGAGATTCGCCGCGTGCATGTGGCGCTTGTCGCCGAGCTCCAGCATTTCGAGGATGCGCGCGGCGTCGCGCTTGGCCGCGGCGACGCCGTCGTGCTTGTGCAGCGCGCCGACCGTGACGTTTTCCAGCACGGTGAGATCCTGGAACGGCTTCACGAGCTGGAACGTGCGGCCGATGCCGGCATCGCACACCTTGTCGGCCCGCCGGCCGGTGATGTCGGCGCCGGCGAGGCGCACGCTGCCCGCATCGGGCGCGAGCGCGCCGGCGATGAGGTTGAAGCACGTCGTCTTGCCGGCGCCGTTCGGGCCGATCAGCGCGACGATGCCCTTTTCCGGCACGGCGAACGTCACGTCGGAGACGGCGCGCAGCCCGCGGAAGCTCTTGGACAGGCCCTGGACGTCGAGCATCGCCATGGTCAGCCCCGCTGCCCGGGCGGCTTGACGAGCCGCAGGCGCTCGCACACCCACGGCCATAGGCCCTTGGGCTTCAGCAGCACGATGAGCGCCACGGCCAGGCCCCAGAACATCAGCTTCACGCCGTCGGTCTTCACGTTCTTGGCGATGAGGCCGGACTGCTTGAAGCCTTCCACCGCCTCGGTGAGCAATTCGCCCATCGGCGTCAGGATGAAGGCGCCGAAGATCGGGCCGAACAGCGTGCCGACCCCGCCCACGATCGGCGCCAGCGTGACCTCGATCGAGCGCTCGATGCCGAGGACCTGCTCCGGGAACAGGTTGTTGTAGTAGAACGCATAGAACACGCCGGCGACGCCGGCCATGCCCGACGAGAGCAGCACGGCGTACATGCGGAAGCGGAAGATATCGACGCCGACCGCCTCGGCCGCCTCGGGATTGTCGCGGATCGCGCGCCAGTAGTAGCCGACTCGGCCGTTGAGCAGCGCGCGGCACATCAGGAACGCTCCCGCGGCGAGCGCCAGGATCACGTAGTAGTACATCTCGGTCGAGCCGCGCAGGTTGACGAGATCGACGCCGCGCCGGCTCTCCTGGGAGACCGGGAGAAACATGCCCTCGGTGCCGCCCAGGAACTTCGCGTGGTCGAGCAGGATGCGCACGAACTCCGAGAACGCGATCGTGAGCAGCGCGAAATAGACGCCGCCGATCGCGAAGCGGAAGCCGAGATAGCCGATGATCGATCCCATCGCCATCGCGACCGCGACCGCGGCCACGACGCCCACCGCCGGCGGCACGCCGAGCTTCGTGAACAGGTAGCCGCTCGTGTAGGCGCCGAGCCCCACGAACAGCGCGTGGCCGATCGAGAGCAGCCCCGCGAAGCCGAGCATCAGGTTCCACGCCTGGCCCATATAGGCGAGGTAGAGGCAGATGATCGAGACCGAGAGCACGTAGCCCGACGCGATCCACGGGACCGCGAGCAGCAGCGCGGCGAACGCGAGCAGGGCCGCGCGCCCGAACGGCGTGAGATCGTTCATCGCGCGACCCGGCCGAGCAGGCCTTGCGGCCGCAGCAGCAAGACCACGATCAGCAGCGCGAAGCTGAACGCCGTCTTCATCGACGGCTGGAGAACGACCGACGCGAGCTCTTCGGACACGCCGATCAGCATGCCGCCGAGCAGCGCGCCGAACAGGCTGCCCATGCCGCCGACGATGACGACGACGAAGGCGAGCAGCGTGTAGGCCGGCGCGAGGTAGGGATGAACCTGCACCAGCAGCAGGATGATGCAGCCGGCCGCGCCGATGCAGGCCGCGCCGATGCCGAAGGTGAGCGCGTAGAGCCGGTCGACGTTGAGGCCCACCACCTTGGCGCCGAGATAGTTGTCGGCGCAGGCGCGGATCGCGCGGCCGGTGGACGAGTACTTGAAGAAGGCGAGCAGCGCCGAGGCGACGGCGACCGCGGCGATCGCCGCATAGAGCCGCACCTTGTCGATGATGAGATTGCCGATCGCGAAACTGTCGAGCGCGTAGTCGAGCTGCACGCCCTGCGCGTCCGGCCCGAAGATCACGAGGCAGCCGCTCACCAGCATGATGGCGATGCCGGCGAGCAGCAGGAACTGCATGTGGTCTGGCAGGTAGGAGACGCGGCGCACGACGAAATGCTGCAGCGCATAGCCGATCGCGAACAGCACGGCGGCGCCGATCGGCACCGCCATCAGCGGATCGAGCCCGAACCAGCGGAACAGCAGCAGCGCCATGAACATGCCGAGCACCATGAGCTCGCCATGCGCGAAGTTCACGATGCGGATGACGCCGAAGATGACCGAAAGCCCGAGCGCGCTGAGGCCGTAGACGAGGCCGGTCAAGAGCCCGCTGACGAGCGCGTTGATGATCGTGACGGTGTCCAAGGGGCTCCCCTCGAGCCGGCGGCAGGGCGAGGGCCGCGCCCCCGGGCGCGGCCCCCGTTTCGTCCGGCGCGGCCTCAGCCGCGCGCGTTCCAGGCGCGCATCGGCCAGATCGGCTTCGTCACGGCCGCTTGCTTCGGCGCCACGGAGACGAGCTTGCCGCCGCGGTTCTGGATCGCGGAGTTGCGCGTCTTCGTGTTCTGGCCCTTGTCGTCGAAGGTGATCGCCGGGCCGACCGTGACGTTGTCGGCGATGTTCGTCTTGCGCAGCGCCTCGATGAGCTTCGCCGGCTCGGACGTGCCCGCGCGCTTGTAGGCGTCGAGCGCGATCAGCGTGGCCTCGAAGCTGTGCGAGACCGACGTGTTGAGCGTGCGGTCCGGGAACTTCTTGCTCCACGCGGCGATCATCGCCTTCGACATGGCCTTGTTCGGGTCGAACCACGGCACCATGTTGATGATGTCGTCGGAGAGCTTGCCGAGCTGCTTCAGGAACGGATCGTCGTAGGGGCCGGGGCCGGTCGAGACGATGCCCATCGGCACCCAGCGCTGCTTCACCATCTCCTGCACGATCATGATCGCGTCGTTCAGGCGCGTGATGATCCACACCAGCTCGGCGTTCGTCGCCTTCGCCTTGCGCACCTCGGCCGAGAGATCGCGCGTCGCCGGGTCGTAGCTGATCACGTCCTCGAACTTGTACGGCATGCCGAAATTGCCGATCAGGCGCACGCTCGCGTCCTTCTGGCTGGTGCCGAAGGTGTCGTTGGCGTGCAGCATGACGGCCGATTTCGGCGCCTTGCCGGCGATCTCGTACACTTCCTTCTGCAGCAGGAACGCATCCGACGCGATCATCGGGCCGGTCGGGAAGTTGCGGAACACGGTCTTGAAGCGGCCGTCGGTGATCTGCGGCGCCGCGGCCACGTTCACGACCAGCGGGATGGATTTCTGCTCGCAGACCTGCGCCACCGCCGAGGTGATGCCGGAATCGTAGCAGCCGATGATCATCGTGCAGCCCTGGTCGATGAGCTTCTCGGCCTGCGCCCGGCCGACATCGACCTTCGTCTCGTTGTCGACGTGGACGATCTCGACCTTGGGATAGCCCTTGCCGGCCAGCACCTCGAGCGCGAGCTCGACGCCGCGTACGCTGTCCTGGCCGAAATTCGCCTGGATGCCGGAGCGCGGCACGTTCAGGCCGATCTTGAGCGTCTTCCCCTGCCCGGCGGCGAAGCGCAGCGGCACAGCGGCGGCCACGGCGGCGCCGCCCGCGAGCACGCTGCGGCGACGGATCGCTTTCCCGGTGACGGCGGATTTCTTCGAAGTCATGAGCCTCTCCTCCTGCGGTCGATGGCGGCACGCGAACACCGGTGCCGGATCGCGCCCGAGTCTATTGGGACCGTTTCGAGACACAAGCCCCGCCCGGCCGCGCAGCGGCGCCCGGGCGGGGTTTCGTTGTCGCAGCGAGCCGCTCCGCCTGCGCGGCGGGCCTCGCCATCATCCGCGCGCGGTCCAGGCGCGCATCGGCCAGATCGCCTTCGTGACGGCGGCGTTCTGCGGCAGGACGACCAGATTCTTGCCGTTGCGGTTCTGGATCGCCGACATCTTGACGTCCGGATTCTGGCCCTTCTCGTTGAAGCGCACGCCCGGGCCGGTCACGACGTTGTCCTTGATGTCGGTCTTGCGGAACGCCTCGATCAGCTTGCCCGCCTCGGTCGAGCCCGCGCGCTTGTGCGCGTCGACGGCGATCAGGATGCCTTCGAAGGCGTAGGTGTGGTTCGTGTTCAGCTCGCGGTCCGGGTAGCGCTTCTTCAGCGCGACGTCGAGCGCCTTCGACAAGGGCTTGTTCGGATCGTGCCACGGCACCGTGCTCACGATGTCGTCCGAAATCTTCTTGAGCGTCGTCATGTAGACGCTCTCGTACCACCCCGGCCCGGCCGAGACGATGCCCATCGGCACCCAGCGCTGCTTCACCATCTCCTGCGTCAGCATGATCGCGTCGTTGACGCGCGAGATGACCATGCACAGCTCGGCATTCGTCGCCTTGGCCTTGCGGACCTCGGCCGAGAGATCGCGCGCCGCGGGGTCGTAGGCGATCGTCTCGAGCGTCTTGTAGGGCATGTTGAAGGTGGGGAAGAGCCGGACGAACGCGTCCTTCGTGTTCGTGCCGTAGGTGTCGTTGGTGTGCAGCATCACCATCGTCTGCGGCGTCTTCCCGCCGACCTGGAACAGCTCTTTCTGCAGGTTCAGCGAATCGGTCACGATCATCGGGCCGGTCGGGAAATTCCGGAACACCGTCTTGTAGCCCTGCTCGGTGAGCGCCGGCGCGGCCGCGATCGACACCGAGAACGGAATGCCCTTCTGCTCGCACACCTGGGCGGCGGCGAGAGTCTGCCCCGAATCGAAGCAGCCGGTGATGACGTGGGCGCCCTGCTCGATCAGGCGCTCGGCCTGCGCGCGCGCGATCGCCGGATTGGTCTCGGTGTCGCCCGCGAGGATCTCGAAATCGGCGTAGCCCTTGGCCTTCAGCACCTCGGGCGCGGATTCGACGCCGCGCATGCAGTCGATGCCGATCTGCGCCTGGATGCCCGAGCGCGGAAACAGCACGCCGATCTTGAGCTTCTGCCCCTGGCTGTGCGCGTAGCGGAGCGGAACGGCGGCGGCGACGGCGGCCGCACCCGCGATGAACGTGCGGCGGCGGATGCGCGGCGTATTCACGGATTTGCGTGTCATCGGACGGTTCCTCCTGTTGGTGCTCCGCGTGGGGAGCAGGGCTTCTTTTTTCGATCCGCCGCGGCGGCCCGCTCTGGCGGCGGCAATTCGCGTCTCTGCGCGTGGGATATATTGTTATATGCCATTACGATCCGCGTCAATTCGGCAGACGCCACCTATCCGAGCGAGCGCACGACGCGATCGAGCAGCGCCAGCAGCGTGCGTTTCTCGGCGGCATCGAGCGTGCGCGTCGCGCGCGCCTCGTGCTCGAGCGCCAGCGCATGGAAGCGCTCCAGCATCTCCCGCCCCTGCGGCGTGAGGTGGAGCGCGTGCGAGCGGCGATCCGCCGGCGACGACACGCGGCGCGCGAGCTTGCGCCGCTCCAGCTCGTTGAGCATGCCGACGAGATTGGCGCGCTTGATCGCCAGCGCGCGGCCGAGCTCGGCCTGCGTGAGGCCCGGATTCCGGGCGATGACGATCAGCACCGAATATTGCGCCGGGCGGATATCCACGGGCGCGAGAGTCTGGATGAAATCCTTGAAGATCGCGAGCTGCGCGCGGCGGACGACGTAGCCGATGTGATCGGACAGGCGCGCGAGGTCGATTTCGCCCGCGCGCGCCGGCGGCGCGCCGGCGAAGGCGCCTTCCGCGCCGTTGCGGCGCGCATGCCGGCGCCGCGCCGACCGTGGCGAAATCCCCGACATCGCACTGCCCTTGTTTGCGGCCGGCGGCGATGATGCGCCGATCGCGCCCGGCGGCGCAACCCCGCCCCTCGCGCGCCGCGCGTTGACGGGCTTCCCGGCGCGTGGTTAGCGTGCCGCCGCGGGCACGACCGCTGGAAGAGGGAGAACGGGCTTGCGGCTGCTGATGCTGGAGCGCTTCGCGCGACCGAGCCCGAGCCTGCGCGAGGTCCTCGGCAACCTGCGCGGCTACCACTTCGCGAACGCGGTCGTGAGCTTCCTGTTCGCGTGCACCGGCCCCGTGGCGCTGATCCTCACCGTCGGCATCGCCGGCGGCCTGAAGCCGGCCGAGATCGCGTCGTGGGTGTCGCTCGCCTTCATGCTCGGCGCGGTCATCACCTTCGCGATGAGCTATCTCTACCGGCAGCCGCTGGCGATCGCGTGGACGATCCCCGGCACCGCCATCGTCGGCGCGGGCCTGCTGAAGTTCACCTATGCCGAGATCGTCGGCGCCTATGTCGTCACCGGCGCGCTGATGCTGGCCCTGGGCCTCAGCGGCGCGTTCCGCAAGATCATGGACTGGATGCCGCAGCCGATCGTGATGGCGATGGTGGCCGGCCTGTTCCTGAAATTCGGCATTCTCGCGATCGACGGCTTCGACAAGGCGCCGATCGTCGCCGCGGCGGCGACGGCCGGCTTCGTGCTGTTCTCGCTGGTCCGCCCGGTCGGCCGCTACGTGCCGCCGGTCGTGGCCGCGCTGGCGGCAGGCGCCGTCGCGATCGGCGTGCTCGGCGGCTTCGCGCCGCGCGAGGGCGCCTCGGGCATCGTCGCGCATCCGATCTTCTTCGTGCCGAAGTTCAGCGAAGCGGCGCTGCTCGATCTCGTGCTGCCGCTCGCGATCTCCGTCGTCGTGCTGCAGAACGCGCAGGGCATCGGCATCCTGCGCCTGAACCGGCACGATCCGCCCGCGAACACGATCACGACGGTCTGCGGCGCCGGCACGATCGTATTCGGCCTGTTCGGCGCGGTGTGCACCTGCCTGACGGGGCCGGTCAACGCGATCCTCAGCAGCAGCGGCGAGGTGCGCCACCACTACATCGGCGCCTTCATCTGGGCCGGGTTCGCGTTCCTGTTCGGCCTGTTCGCGCCGGGCATCATCGGCGTGGCGCTCGCGGTCCCCGACGCGTTCATCTACGTGATCGGCGGCCTCGCGATGCTGCGCGTGCTGCAGCAGTCGCTCGCCGCGGCGTTCGGCGGCAAGTTCACGGCCGGCTCCGTCGTGTGCATGACCGTCACCGTGACCGAGCTGATCCCCGAGGCGCGCTTCGCTCTGCTCGGCATCGGCGCGCCGTTCTGGGGGCTGGTGTTCGGCATCCTCGCCTCGCTGCTGCTCGAGCCCGGCGATTTCCGCAAGCCGGCGGCGCAGCCCGCGGTCGCCCCGCAGCCGCCCGCGGCGCCGGCGGCCGCGCCCGCGCCGGAGACGACACCCGCTCCGGCGCGCGCCGCGCAGGAACCGCCGCCCCGCCCGGCATCGCCGCCTTCGGAGGCGCCTGCCGAAGCGAGCCCCGCCGAGCGCCCGCGTCCGCCGGTTCCCGCCTGGGCGCTGGATCCCGGCAGGAAGCCGGAGCCCGAACGCGCGGCCGCCGCGGCGGCGGAGGCGGCCGTCGCCGCGCCGGCGGATGCGCCGGCGCTCGCCGAGGCGGTGACGAAACAGCTCGCGCCGTTCGGGCCGCGCGCCGGCGAAGCGGCCGAGGACGCCGGCAAATCGGAAGCGGCGGCGCAAGAGCCGAAGACGGCCGAACCGGCGCCGGAGCCGGCCCCCTCGGTGCCGGAGGCAACGGCGGAGAAAGCCGAAAGCGGGCGTGCGGAGACGCAGGACGCGGCCGCCGAACCGCCCGCCGCGAAGACGGCGTCGGCCGAAAGCGAAACGCCGAAGGAACCGCAGCGCCAAGAAAAGCCGCCGGCGTGACGCGCGCTACAGCACCCCGAACTTGTCGAACACTTCGCGCAGCGTCTTGCCGGCCTCGAGCTGCGCCCGCGTGTCGTCCTCGGCCGACACCTTGGCGAAAGCGCGCTTGAACACCTCGTCGGCGGCCCCGGCCGGAATTACCACGAGCCCGTCGGCGTCGCCGAACACCCAGTCGCCGCTCGCCACCGCGACGCCGCCGCAGACCACCGGCCCGTCGCGCTCCATCATCTTGGCGCGGCCCTTCGTGTCGAGCGGGCCGATGCCGCCGTGGAACACGGGGAACTTCATCTCGCGGATGCGGCGCACGTCGCGCACGAGGCCGTCGGTGACGCAGCCGGCGGCGCCGCGCGCGGCCGAGGCCGTGCTCAGCAGCTCGCCCCAGGGCGCGATGCGCGTCGTCGGCCCGTCGCAGGCGAGAACGGCCACGTCGCCGGGCTTCAGATCGTCGATCAGCGCGATTTCGATCTCGTAGGGATCCTCGCCCGGCGCCACGCCGTAGCGCGGCATGTAGAGCCCGGTGCGCGCGCGGCCGAACAGCACCAGCGCCTCGTCGAGCGGTCGCACGAACGGCCGCATCGCCTGGTTCATCAGGCCGAGGCTGTCCATGACGTCGGACAGGACGGCGGAATAGAGCGTGCCTGCGATCGTGTCGCGATCGAAGCCGGAGCTGCTCATGGCCATCTCACTATCAGAGACGCGTTGATAGGGGCGGGTTCCCGACCCGCCCGTGGTGCCGCGAGCACGGCGCCGATAGCGAGTCCGCGGCGGCGAGGGCGGGTCGGAGACCCGCCCCTGCGTCGATGGACCGCTCGTCAGGTCCGATAGCTCGAATCGGTGCGGTCGAGATCGCGCATCAGCGCGGAGAACGTGTCTTCGCCGCAGACCGGCTGGTTGGCGAACAGGCTGGCGGAACGGGTCGAGTTGATCGTCGCCTCGCGGGTAACCTCGATCGACTCGCCCTGCAGCGCGTCGGCCGTGCATTGCGCCTCGCACGCCCATTGCAGCGTCAGCATGCGCGCCCACGCTTCGGGGATCGTGCGGCCGTGCGCAAGCAGCCCGTGGTTGCGCAGGATCACGAGCGGCTTGAGCCCGATGCTCTTCACCATGCGCTCCTTCTCGTCGTCGCGCACGGTGATGCCCTCGAAATCGTGGTAGGCGACGTGGTCGAAGAGCATCGCCGAGTAGAAATTGTTGTTGCGCAGGCCGGACTTCTTCATCGAGACCGCGAGGCCCTCGCGGGTGTGCGTGTGGATCACGCAGATCGCCTCGGGCACGTGCTCGTGGATCGTGCTGTGGATCAGGAAGCCGGCCGGGTTCACGTCCCACGGCGAATCGTCGAGCTTGTTGCCCTTGATGTCGATTTTGACGAGGTTCGACGCCTTCACCTCGTGATACATGAGGCCGTAGGGGTTGATGAGGAAATGATGGTCCGGCCCGGGTAGCCTGACGGTGATGTGATTGAAGATGAGCAGCGACCACCCCATGCGATCGACGATGCGGTAGAGCGCCGCGAGCTGCACGCGCAGCTCCCACTCCTCGGGGCTGATGTGCGGCGGGCGCGCGTCGGTGACGGTCTTGAGCTTGACGGCGGCCTGGAGCGGAAAGCGGGCCATGTGCGATTCCTCGTCCTTGATGGCGTGGCGCGCGCATAGTTTATAGGGCCGTGCCTGCCCGGCGCAATGCGCGGGGCGCAACCGCGGCCAAGGCATTACGCACAGAGGAACGATGAAAGTCTGCATTTTCGGCGCCGGCGCGATCGGCGGCTACATCGCCGTGAAGCTCGCGCAGGCCGGCCACGCGGTCTCGGTGGTGGCGCGCGGCGCGCATCTCGACGCGATCAGGGCCAAGGGGCTGACCCTGCACCAGGGCGGCATGCGCTATCACGCGCGGCCCAAGGCGGCATCCGACGCGGCGGCGCTGGGGCCGCAGGACTACGTGTTCCTCGCCGTGAAGGCGCCGGCGCTGCCCGACGTGGCCGCGGCGCTCGCCCCGCTGGTCGGGCCGGAGACGGCGGTCGTGACGGCGATGAACGGCATTCCGTGGTGGTTCTTCCACGAGTTCGGACAGTTCCACGGTACGACGTTCGATTCGATCGATCCCGGCGGCGTGCTCGCCAAGGCCCTGCCGCCCGAGCGCATCGTGGGCTGCGTGCTGCACATCGCGTGCTCGGTCCCCGAGCCGGGCGTGATCGTCCACAACAGCCAGAACCGCTTCTTTCTCGGCGATCTCGACGGCAAGACAAGCCCGCGCCTCGCCCGCATCGTGGACGCGATGAAACAGGCGGGCATGGACGCCGAGGCGCGGCCCGACATCCGCCGCGACGTGTGGGTGAAGCTGCTCGGCAACCTGACCTTCGCGCCGGTGAGCATCCTCACCCAGACCACCAACGACGTGCTCGCCGCGCATCCCCGCGTGCGCCGCGTCTTCGCCCAGATGATCGAGGAGGCGAGCGCGGTCGGCGCCGCCTACGGCCTCGCCTCCGACATGTCGGTGGAGGCGCGCATCGACCTCGGCGGGAGCCTCAAGGGCTTCCGCACCTCGATGCTCCAGGACATGGACAAGGGCCGCCCGGTCGAGCTCGACACGATCGTGCGCGCGGTGATCGACATGGGGCGGAAGGCCGGCGTGGCGACGCCGGTGATCGATACCGTCTACGCGCTCGCCGCCCAGCGGGCGGAGGCGGCCGGCCTCTACAAGCCGTGGGGTGCCGCGCCGTAGCGCGCGGCGGCCGGATACGGGGCCCGACGGCGTGCGTGGGGCGCTTGCGCCGCACACACTGGACAGGCGCGCCTCCAGGCGGGAAATTGCCCGCCCTACGCAAGGGAGGAACGGAATGAGCGACGACCGGCGCGCCGCCCTGGCCGCGCGCATACTGAGGCGCGAATGGACGTCGCTGCCGGGCATCTTCGAGATGATCTCGGCGCGCATCGCCGACGGCATGGGCTTTCCGGCCCTCTACATGACCGGCTACGGCACGGTCGCCTCCTATCTCGGCGTGCCCGATGCGGGCCTCGCCACCTACACCGACATGCTCGACCGCGTCGCGAAATTCGCCGAGGTGTGCGCGACGCCGTTCATCGCCGACGGCGACACCGGGTATGGCGGACTGCTCAACCTCGAGCGCACGGTGAAGGGCTACGAGCGCGCGGGTGCCGCCGGCATCCAGCTCGAGGACCAGCAGTTCCCGAAGAAATGCGGCCACACGCCGGGGCGCCGCGTGATCCCGCTCGAGGAAGCCGCGGCCAAGATCAGGCTCGCGGTCGAAAGCCGCGACTCGAAGGATTTCCTCATCGTCGCGCGCACCGACGCGCGCGGCGCGCACGGACTCGACGAGGCCTTGAAACGCGGCGAGGCGTTCGCCAAGGCCGGCGCCGACGTGCTGTTCATCGAATCGCCGCAGTCGGTCGAGGAGATGGAGCGCGTCGGCCGGGCGTTCAAAGGCAAGCCGCTGCTCGCGAACATGGTCGAGGGCGGGCTGACGCCGGTTCTGCCGGTCAAGGAACTCGAGCGCATCGGCTATAGCCTCGCGATCTATCCGGGCACCGGGTTCCTGGCCATGGGCGCCGCGCTGCGCCGGGTTTACGAGCACATCCTCCAGACCGGCTCCAGCATCGGAGCCCCCGTCCCGCTCGACGATTTCAAGGCCTTCTCGCAGCTCATGGGCTTCGAGCATGTCTGGGATTTCGAGAAGAAGTGGGCCGGACTAGGCTGAACGCATCGAGGGAGAGAAGCCATGCCGCACAAGACCGAGCTGCATCCCGACGTCGTCGAGCGCATCCTGAAGCGCCGCGGCAAGATGCACGTGCACGACACGATCGACCCCAAGCGCACCGCGCTCGTCTCGATCGACATGCAGGTGGCGTTCCTCGGCGAGGGCCTGCCCTCCGAGGTGCCGATGGCGCGCGCGATCGTGCCGAACGTCAACCGGCTCGCCGCCGCGATGCGCGCGCGCGGCGGCACGGTGGCGTGGGTCTACAGCACGTTCACGCCGTCGATCTTCGAGGACTGGTCGTCGTTCTTCGGCGGCACCTACGGCAGCCCGCACGGTCGCAAGGTCGCCGAGAACCTCTACAAGGGCGCGCCGGGCCACAAGCACTGGCCGGCGATCGAGACGAAGCCGGGCGATCTCTGGATCGAAAAGAACCGCTTCAGCGCGTTCCTGCCCGGCGCGTCCGATGCCGAGGCGCAGTTGAAGGCGCGCGGGATCGACACGGTGATCATCGTCGGCACGCTCACCAACGTGTGCTGCGAATCGAGCGCGCGCGACGCGATGATGCGGAACTTCAACGTCATCATGGTCGGCGACGGCAACGCCACCTATACCGACGCGATCCACAATGCGAGCCTCACCAGCCTCGCGATCACGTTCTGCGACGTGATGTCGACCGACGAGGTGATCGCGAAGCTTGGCGCCGCGGCCGCGCGCGCGGCGGAATAGCCGCATGAAGCCGCAGCAGATCGGCAATTTCCGCGTCGACCGCGTGCTCGAGGGCGAAGGGCCGTATTTCAAGCTCGATTTCCTGCTGCCCGGCGCAGCACCCGATCTCATCGCCGGCAACGCCGATTGGCTGAAGCCGCGCTTCGTCGACCCGGCCGACGACCGGCTGATCCTCGCCTTCCAGAGCTTCGTGCTGCGCACCGGCCGGCATACGATCCTCGTCGACGCCTGCACCGGCAACGACAAGGATCGTCCGCAGCGCCCGAATTGGCACCGCCAGAAGCACCCGTATCTCGACCGCATGCGCGCGATCGGCGTCGCGCCCGAGGCGATCGACTTCGTGTTCTGCACGCATCTTCATGCCGATCACGTCGGCTGGAACACGAAGCTCGAGAACGGGCGGTGGGTTCCCACCTTCCCGAACGCGCGCTACCTCTTCGCCAAACGCGAATACGAGCACTGGGAGAAGGAGCATCGCGCGGCCGTGGCCGCCGGCGGCGAGCCGCTGGCGCACGGCTCGTTCGCCGACAGCGTTCTGCCGGTCGTCGAAGCCAAGCGCGCGGTGTTCGTCGCCAGCGACCACGAGATCGAAAGCGGCGTCCATCTCGAGCCGGCCTACGGGCACACGCCGGGCAACTGCGTGCTCAACGCCAAGAGCGCGGGAGCGCAAGGCGTTTTCATCGGCGACGTGATGCACACGGCCGTCCAACTCGCAAACCCCGCGCTCTCGTCGTGCTTCTGCTCCGATCCCGCCGAATCGGCCAAGACGCGCACCGCGCTGGTCGAGCGCCACGCCGAGACCGACACCCTGCTGTTCGCCTGCCACTTTCCCACGCCGGTGACCGGCCGAATCCGCCGGCGTGGCGCCGGATTCATGCTGGCGGTCTGACCCCGAACGTCTCTCGCATCCACGACTCCGCCGAGGACGCGAAAAGCGGGCTTTCCCGTGAAACGGGTATTTTCTTGTTTAATTCAACTATTATAGATGTGGCAAAATTATCACAGTCGAGTAAAAAATTTTCGGCCCTCCGATGGTTCCGGCTGGCGCACCGCACGGCCCGAAGATCGCGGGCAACCAAATGCCCATTTCTTTGCATTACTTGAAAGAATGTTTCGACGCGTTCCGGCGCAGTTTTTGGGGTTTTCCAAAGCTATCATACAAGATATTGATAAACAGGGGTCTTTTCCGGTGCGCCAAAATGTCAAGGGCATGAATCCCGAAGAAAGCAGCCCCCTCGAAGCCCGCCATGCGTGCGTCGCAAATTGTGCGCGATAACGGAGCCTGGACGAATCAGTTCGGTGGCGAAAGGTAATTCCCTAGAATATCGTCCTATGCAGGCCGATCCGGGAAGTAACACGGAATCTCTTTGATTTGATTATTACGGCCGCGCCGTCTCTGGATTGTTGCTGATCGTATCGAGCACGCGGTTCACCGCGGATTTCGCGCCTGCCGACTCGCGGTGTTCAGCCCGTTTCTTTTGTTGACACTCAAACACTTCTATTCAAACTATCCCTTGAGTTCTCCCACGGGGAACTCTCAACCTGTTGATGGCAAAGAGGTGCTACCATGGCTGCGAAGAAAAAGACCAAGAAGAAGACCGCGAAGAAGAAGAAGAAGTAGCTTTCTCCTATCCCAAGCGCCGCCCCGCCCACGATCCGTGCTGGGGTTGACGGAGCCGGAAGCCCTTCGGGGCCAGGCTCCCCGCGGCGGTCGAGCGGCGCCTTATGGATGGAAACGATGCGGGCGGAACCTCATAGGTTCCGCCCGCACTTGATTCCGGGGCGGCGCCGGGCCCCCTCCGCGACCCGGGCCCGGGCCGGCGCGGCCGCTACCGCGGCGGGGCCGGCTGCCCAGGCCGGTCGAATTCGGCCTTGACCATCCGGCCGACGAGCTCCTCGAACCCGACCGCGGGCCGCCAGCCGAGAACGCGCTGCGCCTTCGCGAAATCGCCGACGCTCTCGACGATGTCGGCCGGGCGGAAATACTGGGGATCGACCGCGACCAGGATTCGCCCGCTCGCGCGGTCGCGGCCGGTTTCCTCGGTTCCCCGCCCCGACCATTCGATCTCGTAGCCGACCGCGGCGGCGGCGGCGGCGGCGAACTCGCGCACGCTGTGCGCCTCGCCGGTCGCGAGAACGAACTCGTCCGGCTCCGCGTGCGCCACGATCGCCGCCATCCCGCGAACGTAGTCCTCGGCCCAGCCCCAGTCGCGGCGCGCGTCGAGATTGCCGAGGCGCAACGCGGCGCCGCTTCCGCCCGCGCGCCGGAGCGCGACCATGCCGGCGGCGATCTTGCGCGTGACGTAGGCCGGAGCGCGCAGCGGCGATTCGTGATTGAACGCGATCCCCGCGCACGCGAACAGCCCGTGCGTTTCGCGGTAGCTGCGGCAAGCGAGGTGCGCCTCCACTTTGGCCGCAGCGTAGGGGCTGACCGGCCGGAACGCGGTACGCTCGTTCTGCGGAGCGGGGGCGACGCTGCCGAACATCTCGGAGCTGGATGCCTGATAGAAGCGCGCCGTTGGCAGGAGTTGCCGCACCGTTTCGAGCATGTGCGCGACGGCCGCGGCGTTGGTCTCGGCGGTCTCCGCCGGCTGCGCGAAGGACACGCCGACGAAGCTCAGCGCGGCGAAATTGTAGATCTCGTCCGGCCGCGCGGCCGCAAGCGCCGACCGGAGCGCGGCCGTATCGCGCAGGTCGAATGCGGCGAGATCGACGCGGCCGAGCACGCCGAGTTCGCGCAGCCGCCAGAGGGAATCGCCCGCGATGTGGCGCGCGCCGCCGGCAACCGAATATCCGCGATCGAGCAGCAGCCGCGCGAGATAGGCCCCGTCCTGGCCGGTGATCCCGGTGATGAAGGCGCGCCGGCCCATGCCCGAACTCGCGTCCTGTCATCGAACGCGACGGCGCGGCGTCACGGCCGGGAGGCCATGAGCTTCTGCAATTCGCGGTAGTCGAGCCCCTCTTTCGCGAAGTTCGCGGTGCCGTGCTCCTTCAGCTCGCGCGCCGCGCGCCGCGCCACCGCCAGCGCGGCCCGCGCGACGTGGCCGCCGAGGCTGATGCGCGCCACGCCGAGCTTGGCCATTTCGGGCACCGTGATCGTCGGCTGCAGGATGATGTTGAGCGGCCCTTCCACCGCCTTCACGAGCCGGCCGATGACACCGGGATCGGCCGTGAACGGCGCGAACAGGCAATCGGCGCCCGCCTTGCGATAGGCGTTGAGCCGCTTCACCGCCTCGGCGAAGGCCTTCTCCGGATCCTTGATGCGCATCAGCGCGTCGGTGCGGCCGTTGATGACGAACGGAACGCCGGCCGCTTCGGCGGCCTTGCGCCCGGCCGCGATGCGCGCCGTGGCCAGTTCGAGGTCGAACAGGCGGCCGCCGTCGTGCGCGTCGCTGCTGTCCTCGAAATTCGCGCCGACGACGCCGGCGCCGAGCAGCTCCATCACGGTGTAGGCGACGTTCTGCGGCTCGGGGCCGTAGCCGGCCTCGACGTCGGCCGTGACCGGCACCGCGACCGCGGCCGCGATGCGCCGCGTCGCGTGCAGCATGTCGCCGCGCGAGATCGCCTCGCCGTCGGGCACGCCGTAGGCGAAGGCGATGCCGGCGCTGGTGGTCGCGACGGCGGGGAAGCCCTCGGCGGCGATGACCTTGGCGCTGCCGGCGTCCCAGGCGTTGGGCAGCACCAGCGGCCGGCCGGGCACGTGAAGCTTCTGCAGGCGTTCGGCTTTCTCGACGAGCGACGTGCCGGCCATGCCTTCCTCCGTTGCGGTTAACCGTGGGCCGCGGCGACGCGGCCCGCCAACGATCTGTTCAGCGCCGCAGTGTAGTGTTTGTTTGCGCCGGGGTCGCCACCGCCTATTATCCGGCCCGTCCACGGGGTTGAAGAGAAAACCACGCATGGCCTTCCACGACCTGCCGCGCCGGCCGCGGCACGCCTCCGCCGCGCTCGCGCTTTCGCTCGCCGCGGCGTTCGCCCTCGCCCTGGCATCCGCCCCGGCCGGCGCGAAAAAGCCGAAGAAGTCGGCCGAAGAGCCGGACATCGCCGATTACAGCGACGACGCGCTCGCGAAGCGCTTTCAGCTTCCGTTGACGGAGGTCGGCTATCTCGTCGTCGACGCCAGGACCGGCCAGGTGCTGGAGCAGCGCCAGGCGAAGGACGGCTTCGTGCCGGCCTCGACGATCAAGGTCGTCTCGACCGTGGCCGCCCTCGTCGTGCTCGGCCACGAGCACCGCTTCCAGACCGAGCTGCTCGCGACCGGCGCCGTGGCCAACGGCACGCTCGCCGGCGACCTGTTCCTCAAGGGCGGCGGCGACCCCATGCTGACCAGCGACGATTTCGAATCGATGGCGCAGCAGCTCAGGGCCAAAGGCGTCACGCGGGTCGGCGGCCGCTTCGTCTACGATTCATCCGCCTACGTCACGGCCAAGGCGATCGACGCGGAATACGAGGAGAGCGCCGCCTACAATCCCGGCATCGCCGCGCTGTCGGTGAATTTCAACGTCCTCCAGCTCAAATGGGAACGCGAGAAGAAGGGCGAGACGCGGTACCGCTTCGCGGCGCAGACGGACAATCACGAGCTCGACGTGAACTACCTCAAGGCCGAGCCCGCGCAGCCGGGCACGACCGGCCCCTATGGCCTCGCCTATCGCGACGACGCCAAATCGCCCACCTGGCTCGTGATTCCCGCCAAGCGCCCGAAGGGCGAGATCCGCGTGCCGGTGAAGCGGCCGGATTTCAACGCGGCCTACGTATTCCGCAAGGCCGCGGAGAAGCACGGGATCGCGCTGCCCGAGCCGGTTGCCGGCGCGGCGCCCGACGCCGCCAATCCCCTCGTGCGCCTGATCTCGAAGCCGCTGCCCGACATCGTCTATCGCACGCAACGCTTCAGCAACAACATGTCCGCCGAGATGCTGTCGCTGGCCGCGGCGCGGAAGCTCACCGGCAGAACGCTCGATCTCGCGGCGGCGGGGCAGGTCGTGTCGGGCTGGCTCAAGGAGAAGATCTCCGGCGTGGACTGGACCGGCCTCAACCTGCGCAACGGCTCGGGCCTGACCAAGGACAGCCGCATCTCGCCCGAGCAGATGGTCGCCGTGCTGCGCTACGCGCAGAAGCTTGCGATCGGCAACCAGATCTATGCCGACCTGCTGCGCCGCTACAACGTCGGCAAGGTCGAGAGCGAAGAGGAATACGGCCACGAGGAAGGCTCGCGGCAGAACGGCCGCGAGAAGGGCGCCAAGCGCGGCGTCGAGATCAAGGCCAAGACCGGCACGGTGAACTACTCGCGCGGCGTCGTCGGCTATCTCCACACCGGCAAGGGCCGCGACGTGGTTTTCGCGGTGTTCATCTCCGACTACAAGCAGCGCGAAGCGATGCAGAAGCAGGGCCAGGCCTGGAAGGAGCCGCCGGTGCGCTGGTGGCTCTCCCGCTCCCGCGAATTCCAGCGCGCGCTCGTGAAGCGCTGGGCGGAGAAGCTGTAGGCGGGCGCCGCCCCTTCGCTGCCGAGAGATCCTTCGCTTCGCTCGGGCTGACGCCGAAATAACGCATCGTCATGTATGGACCACCCCGCGTTGGCAAGTAGCTTCGATGGTGCCGCGCGCAGAGAGACGCACATGTATTCGGCGTGTATCGGGCTGAGCGAGTGTTGCCCGTCGCCAATAGGGGCAGCCGCGTTCGGAAGCGAAGCC
>JAEULD010000031.1 GCA_016792765.1 Candidatus Odyssella sp. | reverse complement strand
AGAACGGACGCCTCGATTGGATCAACCCCTTCGGACAGGACAAGCCGCCATGAAGACCCTCGCCACGCTCGCCGCCGCGATCGCCCTCTCGATCGGCCTCGCCGGCACCGCCTCGGCCACGACCCCGGATGCGGAGATCGGTCCGCAGATCACCAAGGAAAGCGCCGTCGCGCCGACCGCCTGCTACTACCGCTACTTCTACGTCACGAACGGCTACAGCTACCGCTACTTCTACCGCTGGTACTGCTACTAAGCCCCGGCGAACCGGATCGGGAGCGGCCCGCCTCGCGAGAGGCGGGCCGCTTCGTTTTCCGGCGGGCTGACATCGCCCGGCGAACGCACCATATTGGACGCATCGCAGCGATCCTCTTGCCGCCGGAGCGCCCATGGCCGATCTCGCCCGCATCGAAAACCTGTTCTTCGCCCAGGCCGGCCTGGATCGCCGCCGCGTCGAGCGCATCGCGGCCGATGCGCTGGCGAAGGCCGACGACGGAGAGCTGTTCCTCGAGTGCGTCCAGCACGAGGCGCTGGTCTTCGACGACGGCAAGCTCAAGAGCGCGTCGTTCAACACGTCGCAGGGTTTCGGCCTGCGCGCCGTCGCCGGCGAGACGACGGGCTATGCCCACGCCGCCGAGCTGTCTGAGCCGGCGATCCAGCGCGCCGCGGCCACCGTCAAGGCGGTCGCGGCCGGCCGCGGCGGCGCGATGGCCGTGGCGCCGCAGGGCACCAACCGCAGCCTCTATGCCGACCTCAACCCGCTCGAGACGCTGCCGTTCGAGGCGAAGGTCAAGCTGCTCGCCGACATCGACGCCTATGCGCGCGGCAAGGACAGGCGCGTGCGCCAGGTGGGCGCGGCGCTCACCGGCAACTGGCAGGCGGTCGCGATCCTGCGCGCCGACGGGCGCATGGACGGCGACATCCGCCCGCTCGTGCGGCTCAACGTCTCGGTCGTCGTCGAAGAGAACGGCCGCATGGAATCGGGCGGCCACGGCAGCGGCGGCCGCGCCGCCTATTCGGCCTGGGTCGATCCCGCGGCGTGGCGGGCCGAAGTCGACGAGGCGCTGCGCCAGGCGCTCGTGAATCTCGAATCGGTCCCGGCGCCGGCCGGCGAAATGGTCGTCGTGCTCGGCCCCGGCTGGCCCGGCATCCTGCTGCACGAGGCGATCGGCCACGGCCTCGAGGGCGATTTCAACCGCAAGCAAACCTCGGCCTTCGCCGGCCTCATGGGCCGGCGCGTGGCGGCCAAGGGCGTCACCGTCGTCGACGACGGCACGATCCCCGACCGGCGCGGCTCGCTGACCATCGACGACGAGGGCACGCCCTCCTCGCGCACCGTGCTGATCGAAGACGGCATCCTCACGGGCTATCTGCAAGATCGCATGAACGCGCGCCTCATGAACATGAAGCCCACCGGCAACGGCCGCCGCGAAAGCTACGCTCACGCGCCCATGCCGCGCATGACCAACACCTACATGCTCGCCGGCGACAAGGATCCCGAGGAAATCCTGCGCTCGGTCGACCGCGGGCTCTATGCGGTCAATTTCGGCGGCGGCCAGGTGGACATCACCAGCGGCAAGTTCACCTTCTCCTGCACCGAGGCCTACAAGATCGAGGGCGGGCGGAAGGCCGCGCCGGTGAAGGGCGCCACGCTGATCGGCAGCGGCCCCGACGTGCTGACCAAGGTGAGCATGATCGGCCGCGACATGACGCTCGACACCGGCGTCGGCACCTGCGGCAAAGACGGCCAGAGCGTCCCGGTCGGCGTCGGGCAGCCCACGCTCCGCATCGACGGCATCACGGTGGGCGGAACCGAGGCGCGGTAACCCGGCTCGGTCACAATTTTTTCACCGTGATCCGCGAAGCTCCGCCGCCATGAACCCGCACCGCCGTCCCGACCCCGAGGCACGGGAGCCGCGCCCCTCCGGCGGCGGCGGTTGGCTGTGGATCGCCGTGTTCGCGGTGCTGGCGGCGCTGCTCGGCTGGCTCGCCTCGGAATACGGCGACGATTTCGAATGGGGCAGCGACGGTCCGCGGCTCGCCTACGTGCTGCTGCTGCTCGTGCTCGTCGTCTCGAGCCTCGCGCTTCGCCGCACGCGGATCGGGTTCGCGCTCAAGTCGCTGCTCGCCTGGGCCGCGATCGGGCTCGTGATCGTGGTCGGCTATTCCTACCGCGCGGAGCTGAAGGCGGTGTGGTATCGCGTCGCCGGCGAGCTCGACACGTCGCGGCCGACGCCGGTCGAGACGCGCGCCGACCGGCGCACGGACGACGGCGACCGCGATAGCGGCCGCGGCGAAGGCCGCGCGCTCGCCATCCGGCAGTCCGCGGACGGGCACTACTACGTCGCCGCCCGCGTCAACGGCACCGAGGTGCGGCTGCTGATCGACACCGGCGCCACGCTCACGGTTCTCGGCAAGCGCCAGGCCGAGCGCGCCGGCATCTTCCCGACGGCGGGCGAATACGTCGCCGACGTGCGCACGGCCAGCGGCATCGCCAAGGCGGCGCCGGTCAGGCTGCGCGACCTCGAGATCGGCGAGGCGCGCCTCCGCAACGTGCGCGCGCTGGTGATGGATACGCCGGGCAACGTCTCGGTGCTCGGCATCGACACGCTGCAGCAGTTCAAGAGCTACGAGTTCCGCGACGGCGTGCTCACGCTGCGCTGGTAGCGCTCACAGCGCGAAAATCTCCATGTCGCCGACGCGGCCCTTGAGCTTGTGGCGGCCCAGCGAGCGCGGCGCGAAATCGGGGCCGAGGTCGGCGCGCGTCGATTCGCTGATCAGGATCGCAACGGTCTCGGCCTTCGCCAGCACCTTGCCGATCTGCTCGATGCGCTGGCCCACGTTCACCATGTCGCCGATGATCGTGTAGTTGATGCGGCTCGACGAGCCGATGTTGCCCACCGTGGCGTCGCCCGAATGGATGCCGATGCGCATGCGCGTCTCTTTCCGCCCCTCGGCGCGGCAGACGGCGTTGTCGCGCTCGATCGCGGCGCGGATCGCCAGCGCCGCCCGGCAGGCGCGCTCGGCGCGGTTCTTGATCTTCTCGGGCGCGCCCCAGAACGCCATCACCGAATCGCCGATGTACTTGTCGACGATGCCGCCCTCGGCCTCGATGCAGGCGTTGACGATGCCGAAGTGGCGGTTGAGATAGGCGGCGACGGCGGCCGCGTCCTGCTGCTGCGACGCGGTCGAGAATCCGGCGATGTCGGTGAACATCACGGTGAGGTTCCGGAGCTCCGATTCCACCGCGCGCGTGTCGCCGCTCTTCAGCAGGTGCCGCGCCAGCGGCTTCGGCACGTAGGCCTCGAACCAGCGCAGCGCGCCGGTCATCGAATTGAACGCGCGCGCCTGCTCGTCGAGCTCGCGGATGCGGCTGCGCGGCAGCGGCTGAACCTCCGAGACGCGCAGATCGCCCACCAGCGCCGCGGCCTCCGAGAAGCGCTGCACCGGCCGCGCGAGCCGGCGGCCGATCAGGATCGCCATCAGGATCGCGCCGACGATGGCCGCGCCGCCCGCCACCAGCGCGAGGACCAGGCGGTTGATGATCTCGCTGAAGTCGCTCGAGCGCGTGTAGGCGCCGATCAGCAGCGGCTTGTCGCTGTAGCCGGCCAGCTCCGTGTAGAAGAACGGGAAATACTCTCCGTTCACGTCGATCGTGCGGTTCTCGATCGGCGGCCGCGCGACGAACAGGCGCCCGCGGTTGTGAGTCTCGTTCCACAGCGCGGCGAGAACCGGATCTCCGAAGCGCGCGAGCGTCGGCAGCGGCTCTTCCGCGCTGGCGCTGACGCGTCCGCCGCGCATCATCGCGTGCGCGAGCACGTGGTCGCGGCCGTAGAGGATGAAGATGCTGGCGTTGGATTCGCGCCCGATCCGCTCCACGTAGCGCGAAAGCTCCGCGGTGCTCACCACGGCCACGAGCACGCCGATCACCTGGCCGTCGCGGATGACGGGCTGGCCCGCCGCGATGACCGTCTCGCGGATCACGGGGTTGTACAGCGGCGGCGTCCAGCCGCTCGCGCGGCGCGCCCAGGCCTGGCGCGCGAGCATCGCGATGTTCGGAAACGAGGAGAGGTCGGCCTGGCCGATCGCGATGCCGTCGGGCAGGCGCTGCGCGCCGCGCGCGCTGAGGTCGGGCTTCATGTAGCTCAGCACGCGCAGCTGCGGCATTCCGGCGAGCCCGCCGAGCAGGAACGCGTCGAACTCGGCCGTCCGCTCCGGCGCGATGCGGCCCGACGCGATCTCGCCGGCCATCAGCTTCAGCTCCTCGGCCGGCTGGTCGAGGTGCTCGCGCAGCCGCGTCTGCAGCTGGTTGATCGTCGCTTCGGCACGGTCGCGCAGCAGCTCGATCGTGTTGCCGCTGGCGCTCCAGAACGCGAAGCCGAAGATCGCCAGCATCGCGACGACGAGCAGGCCGCCGAAATTCGCGACCAGCGCCCACACCACGGAAATCCGCCGCCTCGCTTCCACTGGCGTAGCGGGCGGCATTTCGGCGACGGGCAGGGGCGCTTCGGGCATGGCCGGAGAATATCGCAGACCGCAGGCTTGCCCACGCCGGAAATGGCGGCGGCGGTCAATTCCGCGTCAAGCGTCGCCGCGCCCGCGGGGCGCAGCGCGGCTCAGAACGCGCGCTCGACGAAGATCGGGTCGATGTTGCCGTTCCAGCGCGTCCTGTAGGCTTCGAGCAGCTCGTCGGCGAAGGTCAGGTTGCGCTCGGCCGCGGTCTGGATGTCGTTGAGGAACGCGGTCTCGTCCTGGCCGATGCGGTCGTTCCGGGCGCGGTTCCGGAGGCCCTCGCGCGCCAGCGCGAGGGCGCGCAGCGCGAGATCGCGCACCGTCTCGTTGCGGAACGCCGTCCGGAAGCCGTGCTTCGGCACGGCGGCGTGCAGCGCGGCGCGTTCCGCGGCGGACCAGTCCTTGACCATGTCCCAGGCCGCATCGAGCGCGGTCTGGTCGTAGAGCAGCCCCACCCAGAGCGCCGGCAGCGAACACAGGCTGCGCCAGCGCCCGCCGTCGGCGCCGCGCATTTCGAGATACTTCTTGAGCCGCGCCTCGGGGAACAGCGTGGTGAGATGATCGGCCCAGTCGCTGAGCGTCGGCCGCACGCCGGCGAGGTTGTGCAGCCGGCCCTGCATGAACGCGCGGAACGATTGGCCCGACACGTCGACGTATTGGCCGCCGCGGTAGACGAAATACATCGGCACGTCGAGCGCGTAGTCGACATAGCGCTCGAAGCCCATGCCGTCCTCGAACGCGAACGGGAGAAGGCCGGTGCGGTCGGGGTCGGTGTCGGTCCAGATGTGCTGGCGGTAGGAGAGATAGCCGTTGGGCTTGCCTTCGGTGAACGGCGAGTTGGCGAACAGCGCCGAGGCCACCGGCTGCAGCGCGAGCGCCACGCGCAGCTTCTTCACCATGTCGGCTTCCGAGGAGAAGTCGAGATTCACCTGCACGGTGCAGGTGCGCAGCATCATGTCGTGGCCGAGCTTGCCCTTCTTCGTCATGTATTCGCGCATGATCTTGTAGCGGCCCTTGGGCATCCAGGGCACGTCGTCGCGCCGCCATTTGGGATCGAAGCCGAGGCCGAGCAGGCCGGCGCCGATCTCGGTGCAGATCGCCTTGGCCTCGGCCAGGTGCGTGTGCACCTCGTCGCAGGTCTGGTGGATGCTCTCGAGCGGCGCGCCCGACAGCTCGAGCTGCCCGCCCGGCTCGAGGCTGATCGCGGCCTTGCCTTTGACCGCGCCGATCAGCGTCTCGCCTTCCCGGATCGGCTCCCAGCCATAGCGGAAGAAGCCCTCGAGCAGCGCCTTGATGCCGTGCGGCCCTTCGTAGGGCAGGCGGCGCAGCGTCTTCGCGTCGAACGCGAATTTCTCGTGCTCGGTGCCGATGCGCCACGCGCTGCGCGGCTTGGCGCCCGATTCGAGATGGGCGACGAGCTGGCTGCGGCTTTCGATCGGGGTGGTGTCGGCGGCGGCGGGAACGGACATGGCGGCGTAATTAGTCGGCGAA
>JAEULD010000364.1 GCA_016792765.1 Candidatus Odyssella sp. | reverse complement strand
AGGCTCGGCGCGCTGGCGCCGTCGGAGCAGCCGTTGCCGAAGCTGAAGCCGCACGAACCCTTGAGGTCGTAGGTGTTCTCGGCGTATTCGCGGTGCGTGCTCGGGATCACGAAGCGGTCTTCGTAATTCGCGATCGCCATCACGTGATACATGCTGTCGACCATCGCCGGCGTGAGGCCGACGCGGTCGAGCACGGCCTTGTTCTCGACGCCGTCGATGTTGCGCGACCGCATGAACGCGCGCATCGCCATCATCCGCTCGAGGCCGAGGATCACCGGCGCCTCGTCGCCGGCGGTGAGCAGATTGGCGAGATAGCGCACCGGGATGCGCAGCGAGCGGACGTCGGGCAGGTCGCCGCTCATCGCCACCTTGCCGGCATCGGCCGCGGCCGTGATCGGCGAGAGCGGCGGCACGTACCACACCATCGGCAGCGTGCGGTATTCCGGGTGCAGCGGGAACGCCACCTTCCATTCGATCGCCATCTTGTAGGTCGGCGAGCGCTTGGCCGCCTCGAGCCACGCCTCGGGCACGCCGTCCTTGCGCGCCTGCGCGATCACGGCCGGATCGTTCGGATCGAGGAACATGGAGAGCTGCGCAGGGTAGAGCTTGGTCTCGTCCTCGACGCTCGCCGCGCTCTCGATGCGGTCGGCGTCGTAGAGCATGACGCCCAGATAGCGGATGCGGCCGACGCAGGTTTCCGAGCACACGGTGGGCTCGCCCACCTCGATGCGCGGATAGCAGAACGTGCACTTCTCGGCCTTCCCGCTCTGCCAGTTGTAGTAGATCTTCTTGTAGGGGCAGGCGGAGACGCACATGCGCCAGCCGCGGCACTTGTCCTGGTCGACCAGGACGATGCCGTCTTCCTCGCGCTTGTAGATCGAGCCCGACGGGCACGAGGCGACGCAGGCCGGGTTGAGGCAGTGCTCGCAGAGGCGCGGCAGGTAGAACATGAAAGTGTTCTCGAACTGCCCGTAGATCTCCTTCTGCACGTGATCGAAGTTCTTGTCCTTCGCGCGCTTGGCGAACTCGGTGCCGAGGATCTCCTCCCAGTTCGGCCCCCAGACGATCTTCTCCATGCGCTCGCCGGTGATGAGCGAGCGCGGGCGCGCCGTCGGCATCGTCTGGCTCTCGGGCGCCTTCTGCAGGTGGTCGTAGTCGAACGTGAACGGCTCGTAGTAGTCGTCGATCTCGGGCAGATGCGGGTTGGCGAAGATCTGCGCGAGGATGCGCCATTTGCCGCCGAGCTTCGGACGGATCTTGCCGTTGCCGCCGCGGACCCAGCCGCCCTTCCACTTGTCCTGGTTCTCCCATTCCTTGGGATAGCCGATGCCGGGCTTGGTCTCGACGTTGTTGAACCACGCGTACTCGATGCCTTCGCGCGAGGTCCACACGTTCTTGCAGGTGACGGAGCAGGTGTGACACCCGATGCACTTGTCGAGGTTCAGCACCATCGCGATCTGTGCGCGGACTTTCATGGGATCCCTCCTTCTACTCGGCCGCGGACTTGGCGGGAGCGCCGGCGTAGGGGCCCTCCATCCAGTCGACTTTGGTCATTTTCCGCACGATCACGAACTCGTCGCGGTTCGTGCCGATCGTGCCGTGGTAGTTGAAGCCGTAGCTCTGCTGCGCATAGCCGCCGATCATGTGGGTCGGCTTCGGGCAGGTGCGCGTGACGGAGTTGTGGATGCCGCCGCGCGCCTGGGTGAGCTGGCTGCCGGGCGTGTTCACGATCTTCTCCTGCGCGTGGTACATGAGCGTCATGCCCTCGTTCACGCGCTGGCTCACCACCGCGCGCGCGACGATGGCGCCGTTGGTGTTGAACAGCTCGATCCAGTCGTTGTCCTCGACGCCGATCTTCTTGGCGTCGACCTCGGACAGCCACACCACCGGCCCGCCGCGGTTGAGCGTGAGCAGGATCAGATTGTCCGAATAGGTGCTGTGGATGCCCCATTTCTGGTGGGGCGTGATGAAGTTGAGCGCGATCTCGGGATTGCCGTTGCTCTTCTTGCCGAGCAGCGGCGTCACCGTCTTGGTGTCGATCGGCGGCTTGTAGAGGCAGAGCGCCTCGCCGAACGCGATCATCCACGGATGATCCTGGTAGAGCTGCTGGCGGCCGGTGAGCGTCCGCCACGGAATCAGCTCGTGCACGTTCGTGTAGCCCGAATTGTAGCTCACTTTCTCGGATTCGAGGCCGCTCCAGGTGGGCGACGAGATGATCTTCCGCGGCTGCGCCTGCAGGTCGCGGTAGCGGTGCTTCTCGTCCTCGCGGTGCAGCGCGAGATGCGTGTGGTCGCGGCCCGTCTGCTTGCCGAGCGCCTCCCAGGCCTTGACGGCGACATGGCCGTTCGTTTCCGGCGCCAGCGTCAGGATGGTCTCGATCGCGTCGAGATCGTCCTCGAGCTTGGGCATGCCCTGCGTGATGCCGGGCTCGGTGACCATGAAGTTCAATTCCTTGAGGAAGGCGATTTCCTCGTCGGTCTTCCACGCGATGCCCTTGCCGCCGTTGCCGAGCTTGGCCATGAGCGGGCCGAGCGCGGCGAACTTCTTGTAGGTGTTCGGGTAGTCGCGCTCGACGACGACCATCGCCGGCGCGGTCTTGCCGGGGACGAGATCGCACTCGCCCTTCTTCCATTCCTTCGGTTGGAACGGCTGGGCGAGCTCGGCGGGCGTGTCGTGCTGGATCGGGGCCAGCACGAGGTCCTTCTCGACGCCGAGGTGGCCGACGCAGACTTCCGAGAACTTCTTCGCGATGCCGCGGAAGATCTGCCAGTCGCTCTTCGCCTCCCAGGCCGGGTCCACCGCGCGCGAGAGCGGGTGGATGAACGGATGCATGTCGGAGGTGTTGAGGTCGTTCTTCTCGTACCAGGTCGCGGTCGGCAGGACGACGTCGGAATACATGCACGTCGTCGACATGCGGAAGTCGAGCGTCACGAGCAGGTCGAGCTTTCCTTCCGGCGCCGGGTCGCGCCACGCCACCTCGAGCGGCTTCACGCCGCCCTCGGCGCCGGGGTCCTTGCCGAGCACGCCGTGCTGCGTGCCGAGCAGGTACTTGAGGAAGTATTCGTGCCCCTTGCCGCTCGAGCCGAGCAGGTTCGAGCGCCAGACGAACAGGTTGCGCGGGAAGTTCTTGGGGTTGTCGGGGTCCTCGCAGCTCATCTTGAGGGCGCCCGATTTCAGCTGGGCCACGGCATAGGGCACCGGCTCGGCGCCGGCCTGGGCCGCGTCCTTGGTGAGCTTGAGCGGATTGACCTCGAGCTGCGGCGCCGAGGGCAGCCAGCCCATGCGTTCGGCGCGCACGTTGAAATCGATGAGGCTGCCCTTGAGCGCGCCCTTGGCGAGCGGCGACAGGACCTCGTCGATGCCGAGCTTCTCGTAGCGCCACTGGCTCGAATGCGCGTAGAAGAACGAGGTCGAGTTCATCTGCCGCGGCGGCCGGTTCCAGTCGAGCGAGAAGGCCACCGGCAGCCAGCCGGTCTGCGGGCGCAGCTTCTCCTGGCCGACATAGTGCGACCAGCCGCCGCCGGACTGGCCGACGCAGCCGCACATCACCAGGAGATTGATGATGCCGCGGTAGTTCATGTCCGCGTGGTACCAGTGGTTGATCGCGGCGCCGAGGATGACCATCGACTTGCCGTGCGTCTTGTCGGCGGTGGCGGCGAACTCGCGGGCGACCGCGATCACCTTCTCGCGCGCGACGCCGGTGACGCGCTCCTGCCAGGCCGGCGTGTAGGGCACGTCGTCGTCGAACGATTTCGCGCAATCGCCGCCGAGTCCGCGATCGACGCCGTAATTGGCGAGGAAGAGATCGAACACGGTGGCGACCAGCGCCTCGCCGTCCTTGAGCGCGACGCGCTTGGCCGGCACGTTGCGCATCAGCACCTCGGGGTGCGCGGTCGAGCGGAAGTGCTCGTGTGCGATGCCGCCGAAGTAGGGGAAGCCGACGGAGACGACCTCGTCGCTCGCGTCCTTGAGCGTGAGGCGCGGCTTGAACTCCTGCTTGGTCGCTGCGTCGCGATTCTCGAGGTTCCACTTGCCCTGCTCGCCCCAGCGGAAGCCGATCGAGCCGGTCGGGACGACGACGGCGCCGGTCGCCTCGTCAATCGCGAGGGTCTTCCAGTCCGGATTGTTGGTCTCGCCCTTGTTGTCGGCGAAGTCCGAGGCGCGCAGGAGGCGGTCGGCGACCCAGCGCCCGTCCTTCTTCACGAGGCGGACGAGGTGCGGCATGTCGGAGTAGCGCCGGCAGTAGTCCTCGAAATACGCGCTCTTGCCGGGATTCGCGTGATACTCCTTGAGGATCACGTGGCCCATCGCCATCGCCAGCGCGGCGTCGGTACCCTGCTTCGGCGCGAGCCAGATGTCGCCGAACTTCGACGCCTCCGAATAGTCGGGCGTCACGCTCACGATCTTCGTGCCCTTGTACCGCACCTCGGTCATGAAATGCGCGTCGGGCGTGCGCGTCTGGGGCACGTTCGAGCCCCAGAGCATCAGGAACATCGAATTGTACCAGTCGGCGCTCTCCGGCACGTCGGTCTGCTCGCCCCAGGTCTGCGGCGAAGACGGCGGCAGGTCGCAGTACCAGTCGTAGAAGCTCATGCACACGCCGCCGAGCAGTGACAGGTAGCGCGAGCCGGCCGCGTAGGAGACCATCGACATGGCCGGGATCGGCGAGAAGCCGATCACGCGGTCCGGCCCCCAGGTCTTGACCGTGTAGGCGTTGGCCGCGGCGATGAGTTCGTTCGCCTCGTCCCATCCCACGCGCACGAAGCCGCCGAGGCCGCGCATCTGCTTGTAGTCGCGGGCCTTGGCCTGGTCCTCGACGATCGAGGCCCAGGCGCGCACCGGATCCTTGTGCTCGGCCTTCGCCGCGCGCCACAGCCGTGCGAGGCGCCCGCGCACCATCGGGTATTTCAGACGCTGCGCGCTGTAGAGGTACCAGGAGTAGCTGGCGCCCCGCGAGCAGCCGCGCGGCTCGTGGTTCGGCAGATCGGGCCGCGTGCGCGGATAGTCGGTCTGCTGCGTCTCCCAGGTTACGATGCCGCCCTTGACGTAGATCTTCCACGAGCACGAGCCGGTGCAGTTCGTGCCGTGCGTCGAGCGTACGATGCGGTCGTAGGACCAGCGGTTCCGGTAGGCCTGCTCCCAGCTCCGGTCCTCGTTGGTCACGACACCGTGGCCGTCCGAGAACTGGTCGACGTCTTTCTTGAAGAACAGCAGGCGATCGACGAAGTGGCTCATGGGATCCTCGTTTCGGTCCAGATTAGCAGGGTTTCGGCGCGCCCTTGCGCGCGTAGAACCACCAGTTGAGGGCGATGTTGAGCGCGTAGAACACGGCGAGGGCGTAGAAGAAGGCGTTGGGCGACTTGGTCGCCGCGAACGACCAGCCGAACAGCACGCCCCAGAGGAACGGGCCGTAGGCCGCCATCGCACCGGTCCAGCCGATCACGCCGCCGGCCTGACGCGGCGGGAAGATCATCGGCATCTGCTTGAACGTCGACGCGTTGCCGACGCCGGCGAAGAAGAACAGGCCCAGCATCAGCCAGAGGAAGTAGTCGAACGACGCCATCGAGGTCGGCGCGGTGAAGAACGTCACGCCGATCGCGCAGGCGAGCAGGCCGATCCCCGAGATGTGCGTCACGATGGCGCCGCCGAACCGGTCCGAGATCGGGCCGGCCATGATGCGCACGATCGAGCCGACCAGCGGTCCGAGAAACGCGTAGGTGAGCGGGTCGGGGGCACCCGGCAGGCCGCCATAGACCTGACGGATCAGCAGCGGGAACGTCGCCGAGAAGCCCGAGAACGAGCCGAAGGTCATGATGTAGAGCGACGTCATGAACCAGGTGTGCTTGTCCGAGAAGATGTCCATCTGCTCGCGGACATTGGCCCGCACCGGCACCGATCGCAGCATCACCCCCGCCATGGCGCAGAAGACGAGGATGAACGGGATGTAGATGAGGGTCGCGTTCTGCAGCCAGATCGAGCTGGTGGCGGTGCCGCGCGTCAGCGTCTGCGGGCTGCCGAAGAGGGTGCCGAACAGCGCGAAGCTCACGATCCACGGCGTCAGGAACTGAACCACGCTCACGCCGAAATTGCCGACGCCGGCCTGGATGCCCAGCGCCGTGCCCTGCAGCCGCTTGGGGAAGAACAGGCTGGTGGACGGCATGAACGACGAGAAATTGCCGCCGCCGAGCCCGGCCAGCAACGCAAGCACCATGAGCACCCAGTATGGCGTCGTCGGATCCTGGACCGCGAAGAACCAGCCGACGGCAGGAACGATCAGCGACAGCGTGGAGAACACGATGACCTTCCGCGTGCCGTAGAGCGGCACGAGGAACGTGTGGATGATGCGCAGCGAGCCGCCCGCCAGCCCCGGCATGGCGGCGAGCCAGAACAGCTCGGTGGTCGTGAGCTTGAACCCGATGTTCGGCAGCCGCACCACGAGGGCGCTCACGACGAACCACACGATGAACGCCATGATCAGATTGGCGGTCGTGATCGCCAGCGTGCGCCAGGCCAGCGCCTTGCCCTCCGATTGCCAGAAGTGCTCGTCCTCCGGCCGCCAGTCCTTGAGCCAGGCGCCGCCGCGGGCGGGGGCGGGAGCTGCTTCGAGCTTGGTTGTCATTTCCGTTATCCCCGTTTGCGATCGTGTTGCGCTAGCTGTGTGCGGGCTGCGTGCTGCCCATCGAGCCTGCCCCCGGGCGCTGCGCCGGCCCGGCGACGGCGGCGGGTTTTCCGAGCACTTCGAGCTCGGGCAGGTCGCGCGGCCCGGCGAGCGACGGGACGCGCTTCTTCTCCATGCGGATGATCGCGAAGTGCATCCAGGTCAGCGCGGTCGCGACCAGCAGGAAGAGCAGCATGAAGCAGCTCGTCCATACGCCGGTGATGTCGTTCATCGCGCCGAACGCGATCGGCAGGATGAAGCCGCCGAGGCCCCCGATGAGGCCGACGACGCCGCCCACCGAGCCCACGTGATTGGGGTAGTAGACCGGGATGTGCTTGTAGACCGCGGCCTTGCCGATCGACATGAAGAAGCCGAGCACGAAGATGAGGATCGTGAACGGGATGAAGCCGAGCGCCATCGTGAACGTGATGGGGCCGCGAATGCCCGCCACGGTGTAGGTCGTGGCCGGGTAGGACAGCAGGAAGGTGGCGACCACCGAGGCGATGAAGGTCCAGTACATGACCCGGCGAGCGCCGAACTTGTCGCTCATCA
>JAEULD010000339.1 GCA_016792765.1 Candidatus Odyssella sp. | reverse complement strand
TGCGCGACGGCGGAGGCGGGCCGGGCGCGGCGGACGGCGGCGCCGATCTCGTCCATCGTGTCGTCGTCGTGCTCGGGCGCATGGTGGAAGACGATGAAGAGCTTGGCCTTGGCCGCATCGGCGAGGCGCACGCCCTGCTGCCAAGTGGAGTGGCCCCAGCCGCGATAGCGGGGATATTCGTCATCCGTGTAGGTCGAGTCGTAGATGAACACGTCGCTGCCGTCGATGAGACGCAGGATGTTCCGGTCGAGCTCGCCCTCGACGTGTTCCGTATCGGTGACGTAGCACACCGAGCGCCCGCCATATTCGATGCGGTAGCCGGTGGCGCCGTTGGGATGATTGAGCGGCGCCGTGCGGATCATGACGCCGGGTTTCATCTCCCATGCGTCGCCGGCCTTGAAGTCGCGGAAATCGATCTCGGCCGAAAGCGCCTCGATCGGGATCGGGAACAGCGGCGCGGCCATCATGCGCTTGATGACCTGCCTCAGATTCTCGGTGTGGTCGGCGAGATGCCCGGCCCAGAGGCGGACCTTGTTGCCGGCCATGAACAGCGGCACGAAAAACGGCAGGCCGGCGATGTGGTCGATATGCGTGTGCGAGAGCAGGAGGTCGGCGTCGATCTTGCCGTTCTGGGTCAGCTCCACGCCGAGCGGGCGCAGGCCGGTGCCGGCATCGAGGATGATGAGATGCGGCCCGCAGCGGATCTCGAGGCAGGAGGTGTTGCCGCCATAGCGGATGTATTCGCCGCCCGGGCAGGCGATGGTGCCGCGCACGCCGTGGAAATGCACCAATAGCTCGTTGGCCGCGTGCGCATGCGCATGCGGTTCAGCGCTACTGCCGAAGTCGTGCTTCACGGACACGACGTCCCCGACCTTTCTCCCCTCGATCGTACCCTCGGTCTCAGGGTACGAGCTTGTAACCTCCGCCCTCTGTGACGAGGATCACAGCTTTGGCAGGATTGGCTTCGATCTTTTGGCGCAGTCGATAGACATGCGTCTCCAACGTATGGGTGGTTACATTCGCATTGTACCCCCATACCTCGGATAAGAGTTTGTCGCGCGCCACGATCTGCCCATCGGCGCGATAGAGATATTTCAGGATAGCCGCCTCTTTTTCGGTGAGCCGCACCTTTTTTCCGGTGGCGTTGACGATCAGCAGCTTGCCGGACGGCTTGAACGTATACGGCCCGATCTGGAAGACGGCGTCTTCGCTGCTTTCGTGCTGACGAAGGTGCGCGCGCAACCGCGCCAGCAGCACGTTCAGCTTGAACGGCTTCGTGATGTAGTCGTTGGCGCCGGCTTCGAGCCCAAGGATTGTGTCGGAATCGGTATCCGCGGCCGTCAGCATGATGATCGGCGCCTTGACGCCCTGGCGCCGCATCAGCCGGCACAGCTCGCGCCCGTCCATGTCGGGAAGGTTCACGTCGAGCAGCACGACGTCGAACCGCTCGTCCTTGATCCGTTGCAGGCCTTGCCCGGCGCTTTCGGCCGCCACCGGCTCGAATTCCTCGTGCAGCTTCAACTGCTCCAGGAGCGCGCCGCGCAGCTCGGCGTCGTCCTCGACCATGAGGATGCGCTTGGCGGTCCTCAGCTGGGCATTCGGCATCGTGAGCGTACCGTCCGTTTTCATCCAATGCCCTTGTCTCTTACCACCATCCCCTAACGATTACGAAGGCCCCCGGTGCCTCGATTCGATGCGCGCAGGCTATCGAACGAGCCTAGCCGGCCGCCGGCCGCGTGCCGAAAATCGCCGTGCCGACGCGAACATGGGTGGCGCCGAGGCGGATCGCCGTTTCGAAATCGCCGCTCATGCCCATGCTGAGCTCGGCGAGGCCGAAGCGGCGCGCCATGTCGGCCAGAAGCGCGAAATGCGGCGCGGGCTCGTCGTCGACCGGCGGAATGCACATGAGGCCGCGCACGTCGAGGCCGAGCGTGCGGCATCGATCGAGCAGGGCCTCGGCCTCGAGCGGCGCCACGCCGCCCTTCTGCGGCTCCTCGCCGGTGTTGACCTGAACATAGACGGGCACGCGCTTGGCGAGCCTGGCCATGGCCTTCGCCAGCGCCTCGGCGAGCTTGGGGCGATCGACCGTTTCGATGAGGTCGGCGGCGGCCACCGCGTCTTCGGCCTTGTTGGTCTGCAAATGGCCGATCAAGTGCAGGCGCAGATCGGGATAGCGCTCGCGCAGCGCCGGGAACTTCGCTTGCGCCTCCTGCACGCGGTTCTCGCCGAACAGGCGGTGGCCCGCCGCGAGCGCCTCGAGCACCGCATCTGCCGGCATCGTCTTGCTGACCGCGACCAGCGCCACCGAAGCGGGATCGCGGCCGGCCGCGCGCGCCGCAGCCGCGATGCGCGCCCGCACCGCGGCGAGGCGACCGACGAGCGTGGCCGGGCCTGCGGCGATATGCGCTGCGCCGGGCGCGCCCGGGGCGGCGTTGGAACTGGCCGGTGCGGCGGATTTGCCCATAAAACCAGCGGCGTGCGCCGCCTTCCACAGGGAGGTTCTGTGCTATATAGCCCGGCACGCACGCAAAAGAACAATCGTTCATCGCACTGTCGACGGAGGTTCCGCAATGCGGAGGAGCAAGATCACGGGGCGCGCCGGCCTGTTGCTGCTGGGAGCACTGGCGCTGGCCGGCTGCGAGAGCAGCGGGAGCACGCGCGCCTATACCGGCACGGTCAACAATCCGGGCGGCCCCAAGGCCACCGAGGCCTATCGTCCGTCCGGCCAGCGCAGCGATTTCGTGCAAGGCAGCGAAACCGCCCAGCGCGCCGCCACGGTTCAGGTGAACCGTTTCGCGTGGCGCGCCTCGCTCGACACGATTTCGTTCATGCCGCTCGCCTCGTCCGATCCTTACGGCGGCGCGATCGCGACCGACTGGTACGTCTCGCGCGCGAATCCGAACGAGCGGCTGCGCGTCAACATCCTGGTCGGCGGCCCCGAGCTGCGCGGCGATTCGGTGCGCGTGACCGTGTTCCGCCAGGAGCGGCGCGGCGGCCGCGGCGACTGGGCGAATGTCACCGTCGATCCCAGCGTCGGGCAGAACCTCGAAAACGTCATCATCCAGCGCGCCCGCGAGCTCAGCCAGCGTTCCGGCGGCTGAGGCGCCGCCGCCCGAACCGATGACGGCGGGGGCCGGAGCTCGTCTCCCGCCCCCGTTTCCCCGAACCCGCAGCACGCGATGCGCCGAGACCAGGCACCGATGGCCGCCCGCTACAATTTCCGCGAAACCGAAGCCAAGTGGCAGCGCATCTGGGAGGAATCCAGGGCCTTCGAGGTGAACGAAGACCCGAAGCGGCCGAAATACTATGTCCTCGAGATGTTCCCCTACCCGTCGGGGCGCATCCATATGGGCCACGTGCGCAACTACGCGCTCGGCGACCTGCTGGCCCGCTACAAGATGGCCAAGGGCTTCAACGTGCTGCATCCGATGGGCTGGGACGCCTTCGGCATGCCCGCCGAGAATGCCGCGATCCAGGCCCGGATCCATCCCGCCAAGTGGACCTACGACAACATCGCGACGATGAAGGCCCAGCTGAAGAGCATGGGCCTGTCCTACGATTGGTCGCGCGAGTTGGCCACCTGCGAGCCCGGCTACTACAAGCACGAGCAGAAGATGTTCCTCGACTTCCTGGCCAAGGGGCTGGCCTACCGGAAAGAGGGATGGGTGAACTGGGATCCGGTCGACCAGACCGTGCTGGCGAACGAGCAGGTGATCGACGGGCGCGGCTGGCGCTCGGGCGCGGCCGTGGAGCGGCGCAAGCTCTCGCAATGGTTCCTGCGCATCACCAACTACGCCGACGAGCTGCTGAGCGCGATCGCCACGCTCGACAAATGGCCCGAGCGCGTGCGCCTGATGCAGGAAAACTGGATCGGCCGGAGCGAGGGCGCCTACATCCAGTTCGACGTGGCCGCACAGGCGGGCCAGCGCATCGAAGTCTACACGACACGGCCCGACACGATCTTCGGCATGTCGTTCCTCGCCCTGTCGCCCAATCACCCGCTGACCGACGAGCTCGCGAAGAATAACCCGCGGCTGGCCGAGTTCGTGGCCGAGTGCAACCGCATCGGCACCAGCGAGGCCGAGCTCGAAACGGCGGAGAAGATCGGCTTCGACACCGGCCTCCGCGTCGAGCATCCGTTTCAGAAGGGCAAGACGCATCCGGTCTGGGTCGCGAATTTCGTGCTGATGGACTACGGCACCGGCGCCATTTTCGGCTGCCCCGGCCACGATCAGCGCGACCTCGACTTCGCGCGCAAATACGGCCTGCCCGTGATCCCGGTGATCGCGCAGCCCGGAGTGGACCCCAAGACCGTCGAGATCGGCGCCGACGCGTTCGTCGGCGACGGCGTGGCGATCAATTCGGAGTTCCTCGACGGCCTCACCGTGGCCGAGGCCAAGCGCGCCGCGATCGCGCGCCTCGAGGGCGAGAAGCGCGGCAAGGGCGCCGTCCAGTATCGCTTGCGCGACTGGGGCGTTTCGCGCCAGCGCTATTGGGGCTGCCCGGTGCCGGTGATCCATTGCGAGGCATGCGGGATCGTCCCGGTGCCGGAGCAAGACCTGCCGGTGCGCCTGCCCGACGACGCGACCTTCGACAAGCCGGGCAATCCGCTCGATCATCACCCGACGTGGAAGCACGTCGATTGCCCGAAATGCGGCGGCAAGGCGCGCCGCGATACCGACACGTTCGACACGTTCTTCGAATCGTCGTGGTATTTCGCGCGCTTCGCCTCGCCGAACGCGAGCGGCGCGTTCGACCGCAAGGCGGCCGATTACTGGCTGCCGGTCGACCAGTATATCGGCGGCATCGAGCACGCGATCCTGCACCTGCTCTATTCGCGCTTCTTCATGCGGGCGCTCACCGATTGCGGCTATCTCGACCTCGCCGAGCCGTTCGCGGCGCTGCAGACGCAGGGCATGGTCGTGCACGAGACCTATCGCGCGCCCGACGGGGCGTGGCTGATGCCGGCCGAGGTGCACAAGACCGCCGACGGCGCCGCACGGCGCCTTTCGGACGGCGCGCCGGTGGAGATCGGGCGCATCGAGAAGATGAGCAAGTCGAAGAAGAACGTCGTCGATCCCGAGAACATCATCGCCAACTACGGGGCCGACACGGCGCGCCTGTTCATGCTTTCGGATTCGCCGCCCGACCGCGATCTCGAGTGGACCGAGGCCGGGGCCGAGGGCGCCTGGCGCTATCTGAACCGGCTCTTCCGCATGGTGGCCGAGCCGCCGCTGGCGCTGCCGCCCAAAGGCGCGCCCATGCCGGAGGCGTTCGGCCCGAAGGCGCTGGCCGCGCGCAAGGCCACGCACAAGACCATCGTCGGCGTCGGCGAGGATATCGAGCGCTTCCACTTCAACAAGGCGGTGGCGCGCATCCGCGAGCTGACCAACGCGCTCGACGGCCTCAAGGACGCGGCGGGCGAACCGGGCGCGGCCTGGGCCTATCGCGAGGGCCTCGAAGCCGCCGTTCGCATGATCGGCACGATGACGCCGCATCTGGCCGAGGAGCTGTGGCAGATGCTGGGCCATCCGGAGATCTTGGCACGCAGCGCCTGGCCCGAGGCCTATCTGCCGCTGACGGTCGAAGACACGGTCAAGATCGCGGTGCAGGTGAACGGCAAGCTGCGCGGCACGATCGAGCTGGCGCGCGGGACGGCCAAGGGCGAGGCCGAGAAAGCGGCGCTGGCCCTGCCCAATGTCGCCGCGGCGATGGGCGGCGCCGCGCCCAAGCGCGTCATCGTCGTGCCCGACAAGATCGTCAATGTCGTGGTGTGATCCCCTCGCCTTCGCGGGGCCCATCGGCTATTGATTCGGGGCTGAGAGGGAGCCGGGCCTTGTCGCGTTTCCGCATCGCGCCGAAGATCGCAACGCTCGCCGCCGTCGCGGCCGCCGTCCTGGCCCTGAGCGGCTGCGGCTACCGGCCGGTTTACGGCGAGCAGAGCGCCGCCGTGTCCGGCGAAGGCGCGCGCGCGAATCTCGGCTCGGTCAAGGTCGTCGGCATTGCCGACCGGCGCGGCCAGCTGCTGCGCAACTACCTCATGGACCGCATGACGCCGCGCGGCGAGCCGGCGGCACCGCGCTATCTCCTCTCGGTCACCACCAGCGAGGGCCGCCGGATCACGTCGACGCGCCCCGACGGCACCGGCACGCGCGCCGATCTCGTGGTGGCCGCGCGCTTCACGCTGCGCGACGCCACCTCCGATCTGATCGTGTTCAGCGACCGCAGCGAGAGCACTGCGACCTACAATCTGCTGACGGCGCGCTACGCCACGGTGTCGTCCGAGGACGAAGCGCGGCGCCGCGCCATGGAGTTGCTCGCGGACCAGATCGCTCTCCAGGTGGCGCTGTTCCTCAACCGCCGCCACACGCCGGGGCAGGCGGACAAGGCTCCGTAGGCCGCCCGCATGAAGCGCGACAAGGCTTCGGACTTCGAGGCCTTCCTCAAGAAGCCCGATCCGGCGGTGCGCGTCGTGCTGCTCCACGGCGAGGACGAGGGGCTCGTGCGCGAGCGCGCCGACCAGCTCGCGAAATCCGTCGTTCCCGATCTGCGCGATCCGTTTCGCATCGCGACGCTGACCGGCGAGCAGCTCGCGCAGGATCCCGCCCGGCTCGCGGACGAGGCGGCGGCCATCGCGATGGGCGGCGGACGGCGCGTCGTGCGCGTGAAGGATGCGCCGAAGGGACTCACGTCGCAGCGGCAATCCGCGATCCTGCGCGACTTCGTGGCGGCGCCGATGGGCGATGCGCTCGTCATCGTCGAGGCCGGCGAGCTGAGGCGCGACAACGCGTTCCTGAAGGCGGTCGAAGCCGCCAACGCCGCGGTGGCCGTGAAGTGCGGCCTCGACGAGGACTGGACGATCGAGAAGGTGATCGCCGATACGCTGGCCCAGCACGGTTTGGCGGCCGACGACGCGGCCACGGCCTATCTCGTCGATCATCTCGGCGGCGACCGCCAGCTCACGCGGCGCGAGCTCGAGAAGCTGGCGCTCTATGCCGGCGAGCGCGGCAAGGATCGCCCGATCACGCTCGCCGAGGCGGCGTCGAGCGTGGGCGACACCGCCGCGCTCGACGAGGACGATCTCTGCGCGGCCATCGCCGGCGGGGACCGCGCGACGGCCGATCGCTGCCTCTTGCGCCTTCAGGCAGAAGGCGAGTCCCCGGTCCGCGTGCTGCGTGTCGTCAGCCAGATCTTCCAGCGGATGCACGTCTACCAGGCCGCACTCGGCGCCGGGCGCTCATCGGACGAGGCGGTTCGCGCCGCGCGCTTTTTCGGTCCGCGCGGCCCGGCCTTCGGCACGGCCGCGCGCCAATGGCCGGCCGCGACTCTGGTCGAGGCGTTTCGGCGGCTCAACGAGGCCGAGGCGCGCTGCAAATCGACCGGCTTCCCGGATTGGACGGTCGCGGCGCGCACGCTCGCGGCCTTGGCCAGCATTCCGCAGCGCGGTTTGCGGCGCTGACGCGCCGCTACCGGGCGAGCTCCGCCAGAAGCGCCGCCGGATCGGCGATCGGCAGCGAGCACACCGGACCCCGGCAGACGAACGCCGCGGCGGAGCCCGCCGGCGCGGCCTTGCCCTTGGCCGGGTGCCCGTCGGGCAGCGCCGCCGCCTCGGCGATACGCTGGACGACGATGTTCGGCTGCGGCGCCGACCAGGCGGCGCGGACCAGCGCCTCGGCATTCGCGCCCGTCACGACCACTTGCACCGCGTCTTCGAGCAGGAACTGGCCGGTCATCAGCACCGGCATGGCCAGCGCATTGCGCTCGAGCTCGCCCGAGAACGCCGCGATCAGCGCTTCGGCGCGCTCGCGATAGGCCGGTTTGCCGGTCAGATGGAACAGCAGCGCGAAGACATGGACGAGCAGGCCGTTGCCCGACGGCGTGGCATGGTCGTGCACGGTCTTGTGGCGCAGGATCACGTCGGTCACGTCGTCGGCGGACATGAAATAGCCGCCGCGCTCGGCGTCGCGATATTGCGCCTCGATCGTCTCCGCCCATGCTTCGGACTTGGCGAGATAGGCGGCCTCGCCGGTCGCCTGGTAGAGCACCAGTGCGGCGCGCGCGAGGCAGACATGGTCGTCGAGGGTCGCCGGATGCGCGAGCCGCCCGCCGCACCAGCTATGCTTCAGACGGCCCTTCTCGATCATGCGTTCGCACACGAACGCGAAGGCGGCGCGTGCCGCCACGAGCCAGGCCGGCTTCTCGAAGACCATCGCCGCGCGCGCGAGCGCGGCGATCATTAGGCCGTTCCAGTCGGCGAGCACCTTGTCGTCGCGGCCGGGGCGGATGCGCCTTTCGCGTTCGCGGAACAGTACGTCGCGTGCCGCCGCCAGCTTGGCCTCGCCGGTCTCGTCGAGCCGCTTGTTCGTGCGGCGCCGGTTCAGGATCGTGTGGCCCTCCCAGTTGCCGTCGGGCGTCACGTCGTAGGCGCGCCTGAAGAGCGCCGCATCCGGGCCCAGCAGCCGGTCGATCTCCGCCGCGGTCCAGACGTAGAATTTCCCCTCTTCGCCCTCGCTGTCGGCATCGAGCGTGCCGGCATAGGCGGCGGCATTGCCCGCCTCGACCCGCATCTCGCGCAGCAGCCATTCGACCGTTTCGGAAACGCGCGTGGCGTAGAGCGGGTTCTTCGTTTCCTGCCACGCGCCGGCGAGCAGATCGACGAGCTGTCCGTTGTCGTAGAGCATTTTCTCGAAGTGCGGCACGAGCCACGTCGCGTCGGTGGAATAGCGCGCGAAGCCGCCGCCGAGATGGTCGTAGATGCCGCCGTCGCACATGCGGTCGAGCGTCAGCAGAACGGCGTTCTTCATGTCGGCGTTCTTGCTGCGCCGCGCCTGGCGCCAGAGCAGCTCGAACACCGCGCATTGCGGGAATTTGGGCGCGCCAGAGAGGCCGCCATGCTCGCGGTCGACGTGGCCGAGATAGTGCTGCGCGACGCGCTCGATGATGGCGGGGGCGATACGCTTCTCGCCGGCCCGGTTCTCCCCGAGCTGCGCGAGCGCGCCTTTCAGCGCATCGACGTTGCTGCGGACTTTTTCGCCTTCGGTCGCATGGATCGCGGCGATCCGCTCGAGCACGCGGCGGAAGCCGGGGCGGCCGTAGCGGTCTTCGGGCGGGAAATAGGTGCCGCCCCAGAACGGCTCGCCCGCCGGCGTCAGGAACATGGTGAGCGGCCAGCCGCCGTGTTCGCCCAGCAGCGCGAGCGCGTTCTGATAGATCGCGTCGACGTCGGGCCGCTCCTCGCGGTCGACCTTCACGTTGACGAACAGGCGGTTCATCAGCGCCGCCGTCTCCGGATCCTCGAAGCTCTCGTGCGCCATCACGTGGCACCAATGGCAGGCGGCATAGCCGACCGAGAGCAGGATGGCCTTCCCCTCCCGCTTCGCGCGCGCAAAAGCGTCGGGCCCCCAGGCCATCCAGTGGACCGGGTTGTCTTTGTGCTGGAGCAGATACGGCGAGGTTTCGCGGCCGAGGAGATTGGCGCTGGCGGCGTCGTTCATGTCGGTGTCGGGGCCCGGCTGTTGACCCACTGACATAACACCTCGGCCGCGGAGGGAAAGACGGCATCGTGCCGGCGGCGGGCGCGCCTGCGCGCGTTGACGCGCCCGCCGGGCTCTGGTTTGGATGGCGCCGCTCCTTTCCGACGAGGACCGCGCGCCATGACCGCCGACCCGCCCCGCTATTTCGAGCGCCACGTGTTCTGCTGCACCAACGTGCGCGAGCCGGGCCACAAACGCGGCTGCTGCGCCGAGAAGAACGCGGCGGCGCTGCGCGATTACATGAAGGCGAAGTGCAAGGAGCTGGGCCTCGCCGGGCGCAAGCTGCGGGTCAACAATGCCGGCTGCCTCGACCGCTGCGAGCTCGGACCCAACCTCGTGATCTATCCCGAGGGCGTCTGGTACACCTACAAGACCGAGGCCGACCTCGACGAGATCATCCGCGTGCACCTGATCGAGGGCGGCCGCGTCGAACGGCTGCTGTTGCAACCGCAGGACGTATTGCCGCGCGACCGCGACAAGCGATCGGCCGCCGCCGCTTCGTGAGCGGCGCCGATACGATCTTCGCGCTGTCGACCGCGCGCGGGCGCGCTGCGATCGCGGTAGTTCGCATATCGGGGCCGCGCGCGGACGCGGCTCTTGCCGCGCTGGCGCCGCGGGTCCGTCCACAGCCGAGGGTGGCAAAACTCGCGAAGCTGATCGATCCGCGGACCGGCGAGCCGATCGACGATGCGCTGGCCCTGTGGTTTCCGGCGCCGCGCAGCGAGACCGGCGAAGACGTCGTCGAACTGCAGGTGCATGGCGGGCGGGCGGTCGTCGCGGGCGTGCTCGAGGCGCTGGCCGGCGTGCCCGGCCTCCGCCCGGCCGAGCCCGGCGAGTTCACCAGGCGTGCGTTTCTCAACGGCAAGCTCGACCTGACCGCCGCCGAAGGCCTGCTCGACCTGATCGATGCGGAGACGGCGGCCCAGCGGCGGCAGGCGCTGCGCCAGATGGAGGGTGAGCTTGCCGCCCTCTACGAGGATTGGCGCGCCCGGCTGGTTCGCGCGCTCGCCCATCTTGAAGCCGAAATCGACTTTGCCGACGAGGACTTACCGCGCAACATCGGCGACTCCGCATTAGCGGATCTGGCGGCGCTGCGCCGCGCGATCACGGCCCATCTTGACGACCGGCGGCGCGGCGAAGTGCTTCGCGAAGGGCTGTCGGTGGCGATTTTGGGCGCGCCGAATGCAGGCAAGTCCTCACTCATGAACGCGTTGACTCGTCGCGAGACGGCGATCGTGTCTTCGATCGCCGGGACGACCCGCGACATCGTGGAAGCGCGCCTCGACCTTGGCGGCTTTCCGATCCTGCTTGCCGACACGGCTGGCCTCCGGGACGTCACCGCGGCGGGCGAT
>JAEULD010000321.1 GCA_016792765.1 Candidatus Odyssella sp. | reverse complement strand
TTCCCGGCGATCTCTGACTCAAGGCCGCACCCGGCACTCGGCGACGCCCACCATCGTATCGCGCGTGACCAGCGTCTCGAGCCGCTCGGCGCTCCAGCCTTCGGTGCCACGGGGGCGCATCGGCAGCACGAGGTAGCGCATGTCGGCCGTGGAATCGTGCACGCGCAACTCGCGCTCGGGCGCGATCTCCGTGCCGAACTCGTCCAACACCGCGCGCGGCTCGCGGACGACGCGCGAGCGATAGGCTGCGCTCTTGTACCAGTCCGGCGGGCGGCCGAGGATGAACACCGGGTAGCAGGAGCACAGCGTGCAGACGACGACGTTGTGCACGCGCTCGGTGTTCTCGACGGTGACGAGATTCACCTCGTTGAGCGCGATGCCGAGCTCCTTGCACGCCGCGCGCCCGTCGTCGAGCAGGCGGCGCTTGAATTCCGGATCGGTCCAGGCGCGCACGACGAGGCGCGCACCCGCGGCCGGCCCGCTCGAATCGATCGCCTCGATCAGCTCGCGGTGCTGGGCCGGCGTGAAGTAACCCTTCGCGATCAGCAGCGCGTACAACGCGTCGGCAAGGGCCTGATACGGCCCCTTCGGCTCTTCCACCCGGATCGGTGCGTGCGCGTGGCCGTGATCGTGATCGTCGTGAGCGTGGTCGTCCGCAGCGTCGTGCGCCGCGCCGGCTGCGGCACGGCGCGCCATGCCGCCGTCGATCTCGACCTGCGCGAGCGCGCCGCGCGAGACCAGCAGGTTCGACAGGGCCGCGATCCACTTCTCGAAATAGGTGAGGCTGTCGTATTGGCGCGCCGGCAGTTCCTCGATGGCGCGCCGGAACTGATCGACCGTGAACCGGTTCTTGGGGCTCATCAGCGCGAGGCGCACCGTCGCCTCGATGCGCTTCTGCCACGGCTCGAATGCGCGATCCGTCGGGTCCACCGGCCCGCCGGGAAGGCCGCCCATGTCGTGATGCTGGCGATGCGGCGCGTCGTTCATCGGGTATCCCACGGCGCCGCTACGAAGCGAGGCGGCACTCGGCGACGCCGACCATCGTATCGCGGGTGACGAGCGCCTCGAGCCGCTCGGCGCTCCAGCCCTCGGTGCCCTTGGGCCGCATCGGCAGCACGAGATAGCGCATGTCGGCCGTGGAATCGTGGACGCGCACTTCTCGCTCCGGCGCGATGTCGGTGCCGAACTCCCGCAGCACCGCGCGCGGATCGCGCACGACGCGCGAGCGATAGGCCGCGCTCTTGTACCAATCGGGCGGGCGGCCGAGCACGAACACCGGATAGCAGGAGCACAGCGTGCAGACGATGACGTTGTGGACCGACGGCGTGTTCTCGACCACGACGAGGTTGGCGACGACGACGTCAACGCCCATCTCGGCGCAGCCCTTCTTGCCGTCGTCGAGCAGGCGCTGCCTGAACTTCGGATCGGTCCATGCCCGTGCGACGATCCTGGCGCCGAGCGCGGGGGTGCGCGCGTCGATGCGCTCGATGAACGCGCGATGCTCGTCGGCGGTGAAGTAGCCCTTCTCGATCAGGAGCTCGCGCACCGCGTCGGCGAGCAGCTGGTAGTGGCCCTCGGGCTCCTTGGCCTGGATCGGCGCATGCGGCTCGTGGTCGTGTGCGTGACCGTGCTCGTGGCCTTCATGGTCGTCGTGGTTCATCGCTTCACTCCGACTTCGACAGCGTAGGGGCGCGCTGCGCGCGCCCTCTCGACGCGGAGAACAGGGCTGCGCAGAAGGCTCGGTGTAGGCGGCACGCGGTTACGTTTGCGGTGGCAGGGCGCGCGCAGCGCGCCCCTACGCAATCGGCATCGTGCGGAAATATCGTCATCTACTCACTTCGCCGGTTCGAGCCAGTGCTCGAAAATCTCGATCTCGACCTTGTCGGACGGGCCGCCGTGGTAGTCGGGCCAGACGTGCTTCTGATCGAAGCGGACGCGGTAGAGCACCTTTTCCGGCCCGTCGCATTTGCCGAACGCCAGCTCCTCGGGGTTGTGGAACCGGCCGCAGATGCGCTCGACGACGCCGGTCTTGCCGCGGATGTAGAACGGCGTGCGGATATGGCCGCGCACCGGATAGCGCGCGGCCACGTGCACCTTGTCGCCGGGCTTGAACCGCGACGCGATCCCTTCGCCCCAGCTCATGCCGCCTCCTTGGCGCGCGCCGCCTTGATCGCGGCCATGCGCTGCTCGATCTCGGCGCGCGTCAGCAGGCCCTTCTCGACCACGATGTTGGTCAGCGACGCGATCCAGCGCTCGTAGTAGGTGAGCGAATCGTAGAGCGTCGTCGGCAGCTCCTCGATGCCGCGGCGCAATTCGTCGACCGTGACGATCGGCGTCTCGCGCAGCTGCATGCAGCGCAGGATCGCCTCGATGCGCTTTTCCCAGGGCTCGATCTCGTGCTCGGACGGGCTCACCGGCCCCGCCGGCTGGCCGCCCATGTCGTGGTGCATGCGGTGCGGTGTGTCGGACATGGCGCGATTATCCCCAATCCGCGTGGCGAGTCGAGCGGCCCCGCCTCCCGCTCAGCGTCCCGTGAAACTGCCGTCGCGCCGCTCGTTGAACGAGCGCACGCCTTCGGCGAAGTCCTCGGTCTCGACGATCGCCGCGCGGTCGCGCGGCATGGCGGCAATGGCGGCCTCCTGCCCCTCCGTCGCGTAGAGCCAGGAGTTCGCGCGCGTTGCGCGGACGGCGATCGGCGCCTGCCGGGCGATGCGCTCGGCGATCTCGAGCGCCTTCGCCAGGCCCTGCCCTTGCGGCACCACCTCCTGCACGAAGCCCAGGCGATGCGCGGTGGCGGGGTCGAACTCGTCGCCGGTGAGCAGGTAGCGCATCGCGTTGCCCCAGCCCGCGCGCTCGACGAAGCGGATCGTGGCGCCGCCATAGGCCGCGAGGCCGCGCTTCACCTCGACCTGGCCGAAGCGCGTGCCCTCCTCGGCCACGACGATGTCGGCCGCGAGCATCAGCTCGATGCCGATCGTGTAGCAGAAGCCCTTGACGGCGGCGACGACGGGCTTGGTGCGGAACGGCGGCTGCAGCGCCAGCGGATCGACGAGGCCGGGCGGCACCAGCTCGGCGGTGATGTCGAACGCCGAGAGCTGGAGGCCGGCCGTGAAGTGCTGGCCCTCGGCATGGAGCACCGCGCACCACGCCTCGGCATCGCGCTCGTAGGCCGTGTAGGCCTCGGCGAGCTGGGTCAGCATCTCGGGCGTGAAGCCGTTGTATTTTTTCGGCCGGTCGATGCCGATCAGGAACACCCGCCCGCGCTTCCCGGTCGCGATGCGTCCGCGATCGGCTGCCGCCGGTGGCGTTGACTGGTTCGCCATGGTCTCTCCGTCGAATTGCGAAAACACGGCCACTACGGCCGAGTTTCACCGCGGATGCAAGCGTCGCACGCGGCTCGATTGACTCGCCGCCTCATCCGGCGCTGAATTCTCGCGAGGGACGGCAAGCAAACGCAGGGAGAACGACCATGAGACGTGCCTTTCGCGCGGCGCCCGCAATCGCCGCCGCCATGCTCCTGCTGGCGACGCCGGCGCGGGCCTATGACGATCCGGTGACGAAACAGGCCTTCGAGATGCCGTCCTACACCACGGTCGGCGGCAAGACGATCAAGAAGGTCCGGGTGGGATGGGAGGCCTACGGCAAGCTCTCGCCCAACAAGGACAACGTCATCCTGATCACGCATTTCTTCTCGGGCGACTCGCACGCCGCCGGCAAATACAAGCCGGGCGACGCGGCGCCGGGCTACTGGAATTCGATCATCGGCCCCGGCAAGCCGCTCGACACCAACAAGTATTACGTCATCAGCTCCGACACGCTGGTGAATCTGAGCGCCAAGAACCCCGGCGTCGTCACCACCGGGCCGGCCTCGATCAATCCCGATACCGGCAAGCCCTACGGCATGGATTTCCCGATCGTCACGATCCGGGATTTCGTGAACGTGCAGAAGGCGCTGCTCGAGAGCCTCGGAATCACCCGGCTCGAGGCCGTCATGGGCGCCTCGATGGGGGCGCTCCAGGCGATCGAATGGGCGACCGCGTATCCCGGCATGGTCAAGCGCGTGATCCCGGTCATCGGCGCGGGCGAGATCGACGGCTGGACCGCCGGCTGGCTCGACATCTGGGCATCGCCGATCCGACTCGACCCCAACTGGAACAACGGCGCCTATTACGGCAAGGCCGAGCCCGAGGCGGGGCTGGCACTCGCGCTGAAGATCGTGACCCTGCACGCGCAGAATCCCGCCCGCATCAACAAGGCGTTCGGCAAGAAGTGGGCGAAGGAAGGCGCCGATCCGCTCGCCTCGTTCGACAACCTCTACGCCGTTTCGGCCTCGCTGAACGGCGCGGCCGCGGCCCGCGCGAAGGTGGCCGACGCGAATCACTTCCTCTATCTCGCGCGCGCGAACGAGCTGTTCGGGGCCGGGCACGGCGGATCGCTCGAGGACGGCCTCAAGAAGATCAAGGCGCCGATGCTGCTGCTGCCGGCGAAGGGCGACCTGCTGCTGTTCCCGGCGATGTCGGCGCGGGTGCGCGACATCGTCAAGGCCAATGGCGGCCAGGTCGAGTACCTCGAGCTGGTCGGCGATTTCGGCCATCTCGACGGCGTCATCGGGATCGCGCAGGCGAGCGACGCGATCAGGGCGTTCCTCGCGAAGTGAAGCCGCAGGCCGGGGCGGATCTCCCGAGCGAGATCCGTCCCGGGCCGCTATTCACGCCGGCGGCGGCCGCGCCGCCCCCGAAACGAAAATGGCGCGCCTTCAGAGGCGCGCCATTTCTTCGCCCACCCCTCGCAATCGGTCAGACGTTCCAGCGGCGCACCGGCCCGGTGTCCACGTGGATGAAGTTCGATTTGCGGCTGTACATGCCGACGCCGCCGCGATGCAGCGAGATCGCGCCGAGCGCGAGCTGCCGGAGATCGCGGCCCTGCAGGCGCACGTCGGCGGCCCAGCCGCGCAGATGGAACGAGTTCTTGGCGACCGCACGGCTGCGCGCGGCGAGCATCGCGTTGGTCGACGGCGAGCGATAGCCCGAGATCAGCGTGAACGGGTTCGCGCTGTCCATCAAGCGGTGCAGGTCGAACAGGATGTCGTAGAGCCTCGGGTCCATCTGGACCACGGTGTTGTCGCGCGCATCGCGCATCAGCCGGTCGAGCGCGTGCAACGCGTCTTCGACGTAGCGGCCGTTCTCGTAATAGGTGAGCTTCAGTTTCTCGCCGGTCCACGCGCTCTCGAATGCGAGCCAGCGCGCGCCGTCTCTCCGGCGCGGCGTCGCCGCCGCCACCGCCCCCGCCGTCATCGCCGCCGCGCCCGCGGCCCCCGCGCCGATCAAAAGCCCCCGGCGGCTGACCCGCCGCGGGCCCGTCGTGTCCCAATCCATCACTACCCCACGTCAATCAAAAAAATGATGCGGCCGCGTCCCCTGGCCGCAACGTCGGGCGATGATACAGAGGCAAACCTTGCTGGCAAGAAAAAATCCTTGCCGGCCGTTATGGGAACGCGCGCCGACGCAACGAAGAATTCAGCGCGTTTGCTCAGCGCACGTTCACGATCGCAGGCGTTAGCGCGCGCGCACCGCCGCGCGATAGGCGGCGGCGACGGCAGCGTCGCGGCCGTAGGCGTCGCGGCGGAAATGCACGGTGCCGTCGCGCTCGGCCCACGCCGTCAGATAGGTGACGTGAACCGGAATCGGCCGCTGCAGCGGCACGACGCGCAGCGCGCGCGTCGCGATCGCCGCGTTGATGCGCTCCTCCGTCCATCCCTCCTGCCCGGCGAGCAGCAGCAGCGCGAGCTTCCTCGGCTCGTCGACGCGCATGCAGCCGTGGCTGAAGAAGCGCGCGTCGCGATCGAAGAGGCGCTTCGCCGGCGTGTCGTGGAGATACACGTTGTGCGGATTGGGCAGGCGGAACAGCAGGGAGCCGAGCGCGTTGTTCGCGCCCGGGTGCTGGCGGATGAAGTACGGGAAGTTTCCGCGCCCGAGCGCGGACCAGTCCACGGCGTGCGGGTTGACGGCGCTGGCATTGTCGCCGCTCCGCGTCAGCAGCACGTAGCCGTTGGCCGGGAGATAGCCGGGATTGCGCCGGATGATCGGCAGCATCTCGTTGACGGCGATGCTGCGCGGCACGTTCCAATAGGGGTTGATCTCGATCTGCGTCATCGTCGCGCTGAACACCGGCGTCTGCTGATAGGGCTGGCCGACGATGATGCGCGCGACGTGGATCGTATGCTCGTTCTCGACGACCTTGAGGTCGTTGTCGGCGATGTTGATGTAGACGTAGCGCGGCCCGAGGTGGCCGGCGAGCCAGCGCCGGCGCTCGAGATTGATCAGCAGCAGCTCGATGCGCGCCGCGACCGGGACGTTCATCGCCGCGAGGGTGTCGAGACCGGCGTTGCCGTCCTCGGCCAGGCCGTGGCGGTGCTGGAACGCCTTCACCGCGGCGGCCAGGGCCGCGTCGTAGAGGTCGGCGTCGCCCGGCGCCCGCAATTCGCCGGTCGCGATCAGCCGGCGCTTGAGCTCGGCCACGCGCGGTCCGCGCATGCCGGGCTTCAGCGGCGGCCCGGACGCGATCCGGCCCCAGCCGCCGCTGCGCTCGATCTCGCGATAGCGCGCGAGCGCCGATTTCACCGCTTCGTAGCGCCGGGTATCGGGCGGCAGGGCCGCGAGAAACCTGCCGGCGTCCGGCGCGGCCGCGATGCCGTCGAGCAGCTGCTCGGGCGGCGTGCGCCTGGCATCGCGGAACATGCGCCCGACCTGGCGCGGATTGTCGATGACGCCCGACGAGATGTCGGCCGCGTAGTCGAGATAGGCGCGCGTCAAGGCCAGCTCGGCCTCCGCCTGCGCCGCGCCCGCCGCCGTCCGCACCCGCTCCGCGAGCTGCGGCATGCCGTAGAGCGCCGGGTTGAGACCGTGCTCGTGCGCGCGCGCGAGCGCGTCGAGCACCGCCGCGGCGTGGCGGGACGGACGCGCCTCCGCAAACCAAAGCGGCCTGTAGGCCCGGCGCTCGTAGAACGCCCGGATCGCCTCCGCCGACGCCGACGAGGGTCCGCCGCGGACGCTCGCTTGAAGAGCCTCGGGCGAAAGGGCTGCGGCGGAGGCCGCGAAGCCCATGCACGCCAGGGCCAGGAGCCCGGCCCGCGCCCGCCGCATCCATCCCGTCGTCATCGATCGAACCTTCGCAGACAAGAGAAAGCCGGCGGCCGCGAGGCCGCCGGCTTCACTGCAATCACGGTGCGGGCCGCTCTGCCTTGCGCCAGATCAACCGGCGCCGGGCAGGCTCAGCGCGCGCCGGCGTAGGCCACCTTGTTCATCGCGACGCGGAGCGTGGCGTCGCGCTTGTAGCCGTCCTTGCGGAAGTGAACCGTCCCGTCCTGCTCGGCCCATGCGGTGAGGTAGGTGATGTGGACCTGGATCGGCGCCTTGAGGTTGATTCGCGTCTGATCCTTCGTCTCCACCACCTTGGCGATCTTCTCCTTCGTCCACTGGCCGTTGTCCTGGTCCTTCAGCAGGAAGATGGCGAGGCCCCACGGATTCTGGACGCGGACGCAACCGTGGCTGAAGTAGCGGTCCTCGAGGTTGAAGATCGAACGGATCGGCGTGTCGTGGATGAACACGTTGTGCGGGTTCGGGAACATGAACATCGTCGTGCCCAGCGCGTTGCGCGGGCCGGGCTTCTGGCGGATCTGGAACGGGAAATTGCCCGGTCCGTAGCGCGACCAGTCGACCGAGGCCGGATCGATCGCGCTGTTGTTGTCGCCCATCCGGGTCAGCAGCAGGTAGTCGTTGGACTGCAGATAGCCCGGCACCTTCTTGATGACCGGCAGCAGCTCCTGGGTCGCGATGCTGTAGGGCACGTTCCAGTACGGGTTCAGCTCGATGTACTGCATCGTCGCGCTGAACACCGGCGTCTCGTGATACGGCCGTCCGACGACGACGCGCGACGTGTAGACGGTGTGGCCCTTCTCGACGATCTTCAGGTCGTGATCGGCGATGTTGACGTAGATGTAGCGGTCGCCGAGATGGCCGGCGAGCCAGCGCCGCCGCTCGATGTTGATCACCAGCTGCTCGACGCGCTCTTTCGCCGAGATGTTCATCTCGGCGACGGTGCCGGCGCCGATGTTGCCGTCGTCGAGCAGGCCGTGGCGAAGCTGGAACTTCTTGACGGCGAGCAGCAGCGCGCCGTCGAAGGTGTCGGCGTCGCCCTCGATCTTCGCCAGTTCGCCGGTCGCCACCAGGCGCCGTTTCGCCTGGCCGACGCGCGGGTGCTTCATGCCGATCTTGAGCGTGGGACCGGCGTCGACGCGCGGCCAGCCGCCCTTCTTCTCGATCTCGCGGTACTTGGCGAGGGCCTGCTGGACCTGCTTGTAGCGGCGCAGATCCGGCGGCAGCTCGTCGAGGAACTTGGCCATGTCCTGCGCGGCCGCGGCGTCGTCGAGCAGCTTCTTCGCCTCCGGCCGCTTGGCGTCGCGGAACGTGCCGCCGACCCGGCGCGGATTGGAGACCGTGCCGGCGACGATATCGCCCGCATAGCCCAAGAACGCGATCGTCAGCTCGATCTCGAGCTCCTCGCGCTCCTTGGCGTTGGCCTTGGCGGCGCGCTCGCCGAGCTTCGGCATGCCGTAGGTGGCGGGGCCGATGCCGTGCTCGTCGGATTTCGCGAGCGCGGCCAGCAGCGCCTTGCCCTGCGGCGAAAGGCCGTTGCCGTCGAACCACAGCGGCTTGAACTCGCGCTTCGCGTAGAAGTCCTTGATCGCGTCGTTGAGCGCGCGTTCGCCGGCCGTGTGCCTGGCGTCGCGCTGGGCCTGCGCCTTGGGATCGAACTTGTCCTTGAGGTTGCCCTCCTGGGCCCGGGCCGGGAGGCCGAAGGCGAGGGCGGCGGTAACGGAAAGCACGGCCGCCCAGGAGAGCGGCCGGAGGGTTGCTGGCGTGACCATGGTCCTTCGTGGGTTCTGTGAATCCGGCGGTCCGAACGTCGAATACGCCCCCAATATACGGTACCAGAGCGTAAATTTCACCCTAATACGATTGCGGACGCGACTCAGGGCGCGGTGTAGGCGGTCTTCACCGTCGTGTAGAACTCCACCGCGTAGCGGCCCTGCTCGCGCGAGCCGTAGCTCGAGCCCTTCCGGCCGCCGAACGGCACGTGATAGTCGACGCCGGCCGTCGGCAGGTTGACCATGACCATGCCCGCCTCCGCGTTGCGCTTGAAATGGCTCGCGAATTTGAGCGAGGTCGTGCAGATGCCCGACGACAGTCCGAACTCGGTGTCGTTGGCGACGGCGAGCGCCTCGTCGTAATCCTTCACGCGGATCACGCTCGCGACCGGGCCGAACACCTCCTCCCGGTTGATGCGCATCTTGTTGTCGGTTTCCGTAATCAGGGCGGGCTCGAGGTAGTAGCCTTTGTGCCGGCGCTCCAGCAGGCGGCCGCCGAAAGCGAGCTTGCCGCCCTCTTGCTGGCCGAGCTCGATGTAGCGGATGTCCTGATCGAGCTGCGATTGATCGACGACCGGGCCGATATCGGTGCCGGCGGCGAGCGCGTCGTCGATCTTGAGCTTGCCGAGCGCTTCCACCATCGCCTTCACGAACCGGTCGTGGATGCCCTCGGTCACGATCAGCCGCGACGACGCCGTGCAGCGCTGGCCGGTCGAGAAATAGCCGCCCTGCACCGCGCAGTTCACGGCCACGGCGAGATCGGCGTCGTCGAGCACGACGAGCGGGTTCTTGCCGCCCATCTCGAGCTGCACCTTGGCGAGCCGCGCGGCGGCGCGCGCGGCCACGTGCCGCCCGGTCGAGGCCGACCCGGTGAACGAGATCGCGGCGACGTCCGGATGGTTGATCAGCGTCTCGCCGACGACCGAGCCGCGGCCCATGACGAGATTGAACACGCCCTTGGGGATGCCGGACTTGGCGACGATGTCGGCCAGCGCCCAGGCGCAGCCGGGCACGAGATCGGCCGGCTTGAAGACGACGCAATTGCCGTAGGCGAGCGCCGGCGCGATTTTCCAGGCCGGGATCGCGATCGGGAAGTTCCACGGCGTGATGATGCCGACGACGCCCAGCGGCTCGCGCGTGATCTCGACGAAGACGTTGGGCCGGACCGAATCGACGCGCTCGCCCGGCGTGCGCAGCGCCTCGCCGGCCATGAACTTGAAGATGGCGCCGGCGCGCGCCGCCTCGCCGATGCCTTCCGGCCTGGTCTTGCCTTCTTCGCGCGAGAGCAGCGTGCCGAGCTCTTCCTTGCGCGCGAGGATCGCGTTGCCGATCGCGTCGAGAATGTCGAAGCGCTGCTGCGGCGTGCTGCGCGCCCAGGCCGGAGCCGCGGCCTTCGCGGCGGCGATCGCCGCTTCG
>JAEULD010000292.1 GCA_016792765.1 Candidatus Odyssella sp. | reverse complement strand
GAACGTCGGCACGCCCTTGGCCTCGGCCACGTCTTCGTCGTCGTGGATCGCGAACAGGCCGAGGCCGAGCCGCGAATGCGCGACGGCGTAGGCCGCGGCGACTGCGATCGCCGCGATCGTCAGGCCGAGCACGTAGATCGTCGCCGAGGGACTGCCGGCGAGGTTCGGCAGCGGCACGGCGCTCAGATACACGCCCGGCCCGCCGTCGATCGGCGTGTTGAGGATCACCGTGGCGAGGACGAAGGCGACCGCGAGAGTCAGCAGCGCGAACAGATCGCCGCGCAGCCGGTTGAGGCGGAACACGACGGCGCCGATGCCGAGCGCCAGCAGCGCGGCCACCCCGGCGGCCAGCGGGATCGAGGCCAGGAACGGAACGCCGAGCTTCGTCGTCAGCGTCGCCGTGGCGTAGACGCCGGCGCCGAAAAACGCGCCGTGGCCGAAGCTCAGATAGTGCGCGTAGCCCGAGAGGATGTTCCAGCTCGTCGCCAGCGCGATCCAGTAGAACATCAGGTAGAGGAACGATTCGTAGAACGCCGGCACCTTGGCGGCGGGCACGAGGAACAGCGCCGCGGCGGCCACGGCCACGATCGCGGGCGCCGCGAGGCCGTTGCGCGTCAGAGCCATCGCGGCTGCCAGATCAGGAGCGCGATCAGCAGCGAGAACGCCACCACCGGCGCCCAGGCGGGCGCGATCAGCGCCATCGTCATCGATTCGGCGACGCCGATCAGCACCCCGGCGACGAGCGCGCCGAGCGGATTGCCGAGCCCGCCGATGATGACGACGGCGAAGACGACGCCGAACCACGCGAACATCTGCGAGGGCGCCAAGGTCGTCGTGAGTGCTATGAAGATGCCGGCCACCGCCGCCGACGCCGCGCAGAGTCCGGCGATCAGCAGCGCGTTGGCGCGATGGTTGATGCCGTAGGCGGCGGCCATCGACGGCTCTTCGGCCGCCGCGCGCACCGCCTTGCCGAAATAGGTGTAGCGCAGCACCGCCCAGGCCCCGGCGGCCAGCGCCGCCGCGATCAGGAACGCCGTCAGCTCCATGTACGGGAGGTAGACCGGGCCGAGCTTCGCCGACGCGGTGAGATAGGGCAGTTCGAGCTTGCGGAAATCCGCGGTCCACACGATCTGGATCACCGCCTCGACGACGACGATGAGCCCGAACGTGACGAGCAGCGAGACGAGACCCGCGACGCGGAAGCGCGCCAGCGTCCAGTGCAGCGCCACGCCGGCCGCGAAGAACGCGGGCACGAGCAGCGCCGCCGCATACCACGGCGGCAGGTGATACACCTCGCCGAGGTGATAGGTGAGGTAGGCGCTCAAGAAGGCGAGGCCGAAATAGGCGATGTTGATGAGGTGCAGCAGGCCCCAGCTCAGCGTGAGGCCGAGACCGAGCAGGCCGTAAAGCCCGCCGATCAGGACGCCCGAGACGAGCGCCTGGCCGAGCAGCGTGAAGCTGGGCAAAACTACACCGGCCGGTTTCGGTCCCGCCCTCCCCGCACGGCGCGCGTTACGGCAGCACGGCCTTGGCGCCGGCCACGTTCTCCGGCCACACCACCACCCACTTCTTGTCGATCACCTGCTTGACGACCGAGAGATCGGGCCCGTGATTGTTGGGGCCGTCGAAGCGCAGCTTGCCCATCAGCGTATCCAGCTGAGCGCCCTTGAGCCACGCCGCCATCTTCTTGTCGTCGAGGCTCTTGGTGGCGACGACGGCGGCTTCGAGCAACTGCCACGCCGTGCCGGATGCGGCGGCCTGGAAGTCGAAGAAGGGATAGGGGATCCCCATCGCCTTCGCCTTGTCGCGGTAGAGCGGCAGCATCTCCTTGGCGCCCGGCCGCGACGTGAACGGCTCGTGCTCCTCGAAATAGGTATAGGCGAGCGCGTGATTGCCCTCGGCCGCGTTCATCAGCGGGCCCGGCGCCGTGAACTGGTGGTAGTGGCGCGGCGGCGCGTAGTCGATCTTCTTGAGTGCGTCGAGCAACTGCACCGACTCGATGCCGAGCGCGCCGCAATAGAGGAAATCCGCCTTCGCGTCCTTGACGCGCGCCGCGATGGCGCCCCAGTCGCGCGTGCCGAACTCGTATTCGAGATACACGACCTCCTTGATCTTCCGCTTCTCCGCCTCGGCGCGGAAGCCCTGCGCGATGAAGTGCGTGGACGGGAACTTGCTCGCGACGACGGCGATCGTCTTGGGCGGCGTTTTCGATTTCTGGAGCAGATCGAACACCGGGATCGGCGCGGTCTTGTTGGGCTCCGGGCCGATCGGCGAGGACGGGAACTGCATCTCGTACTTGGCGAGGTGCGGCAGGCCGAAGGTGTGCTGGATCAGCATCTTGCCGTAGCGCTGCGCCACGCCCATCGCGGCCAGGATGTTGCCGGTGGCGTAGGGGCCGATGATGAGATCGACCTTGTCGACCGTGACGAGCTTCTCGTAGAGCGTGCGCGCCACGTCGGGCTTCGACTGGTCGTCGAGCAGCACCCATTCGACCGGACGCCCGAGCAGGCCGTCTTTCTTGTTCAGCAGTTCGACGTAGATCTCGCCGACGGCCTTGTGGATCAGAGAGGTCTGCGCGAGCGGACCGGTGAGCGCGAGCGTGCTGCCGATCCGCACCGGCGCGCCCGACGGCGCCGCGCGCAAAGGATAGGCCGCGGCCAGCGCCGCCGTGCCCGCGAGTCCGCCCAGAACCGCGCGCCGCGTGGCGCGCCGAACGCGTTTGGCCATGGAATCCTCCCTGTTGCGCCGTCGCACGGCGCTATTGTCGCGTCAGCTTAGGCAGGCCTGCCTGCGGGTCAAGCCGCGGCGAGGCGGCTTGCCCATCCTGCGGAGCGGCATGGCGGTGGGCAGCGGCGCGCGCCGGCGCGGCGGCGCGTCAGTCGTGCGGTTCGAGCGTGCCCTGCCAGGTGTAGCGGCCGATCAGGCGCACGTCCTTGCCCGGCCCGGCGGTCACCGCGTAGCAGCCGTCGAGATTGCGGTTGGGGCCCTGGAACGAGACGCACACCTGCCCGGCCGTGAGGCGCCAGGTGCCGATATCCTGCCATTGCAGGTTCTCGTCGGTGTTCGGCCAGCGCAGCACGCGCGCATCGGCCACGGCGCGGATGTAGCCGTCGGGGCGAAAGTGCCAGATCTGGTTCTCGAAGCCGCGGCTCGTGTGCGCGTAGCCGCGGAATTCGCCGTTGTGCACGCGCTGCGCCAGTTGCGGTCCGCCGAGCGGAAACGCCTGCGCCGCGGCGGCGGGCACGAGCGCGATGGCGGCGACGAGGGCGATCGAAACGGTCTGGCGCATGTGGACGTTCCTTCTCGGCGAAATGCGGCGCCCCGGGCGACTCCCTGCGCGGCATTGCAGCGGGCAAGCGGGCCGCCGCGAGGGCCGAATTGCGGCGGCTTCGCGGCGCCTCGGCCGAGGCTACGCCGATCAGCGGTCGAGCGTTCCTTCCCAGCGCGCGGGGCCGACCAGGCGGACATGATTGCCCTGCTGGGCGTCGACCGCGTAGCAGCCGCTGAAGCGCGCGTTGGGTCCGGCCCACTGGACGCAGAGCGTGTTGCCCTCGACGCGCCAGGCGCCGCTGTCGCCGAACTCCACGGCCGTGGCCGTGAACGCGCTATAGCCGCGCCGCAGCGTCACGACCGCGCGCGCTTCGCCGCCGGGCAAGAGCCGCCAGATGTGGCTCTCGAAGCCACGGGCGCTCAGCGTGTCGCCGCGGAACTCGCCGGCGCGGGCGGCGATCGCGGCGCCGGAGAGCGGCTCCGCGCCGGCCGTGCCGGCAAACGCCGCCGCGATCAGCGCCGCCGCGAACAAACGATGCTTCGACATGGGTTCGCCTCCCGCGTTCAGTGGCCGAGCGTGCCTTCGAGATTGGCCGGGCCGACCAGGCGCACGTGGTCGCCGCCGGCCCCGTCGACCGTGTAGCAGCCGGACAGGAACGCGTGCACCGACGCGAACTGGACGCAGAGGCGATTGCCCTCGACGCGCCAGGTGCCGGCGTCGCCATATTCGACGAACTGCCCCGAATCGCGGCCGCCGGTCCGCAGCAGAGAAACGGAGCGCACGGTGCCGTCCGCGCGCATGCGCCAGATGAAATCCTCGAGCCGGCGGACATTGCCGTAGCCGCGGAACTCGCCGCCGGCGGCACGGGCGCGGATCTCCTCGCCGCCCAGCGGCGCGGCGGCGGCGGGCGCAAACGGCAGCGCCGCGAACAGCGCCGCAGCGATCGACAGGCTCTTCATGTGGACCTCGTCGGCAGGCACGCCCCGCAAGCGACATATGAACAATGAGCGCCCGCGTCCAATCCCGTTCGATCACAGATCGTTGAAAGGCCGGGCCGTGACGGGCGCTGCGCGCGCGCCGCTGCTCAGCCGCCGCGCGGTCCGTCGGGCGCCAGCACGGCCTCGCCGATGATCTTCATCACCGTGTAGAGGTCGTTCTTCAGCTCGAAGCCGATGCCGGGGCTGGTGTGCGGCGCGATCCGCCCCTCCTCCACCCGCTGCGTGTCCGCGAAGCCGCCGAACGGCTTGAACACGAGCGGGTAGGATTCGTTGCCGCCGAGGCCGAGGCCGATCGCGATGTTGAGCGCGAACTGGTGCCCGCCATGCGGCACGAGGCGGCGGCGCGACCAGCCCTGCGCCTCCACCATCTCGACCGTGCGCAGATACTCGACGAGGCCGTAGGAGAGCGCGGGATCGAACTGCAGGACGTCGCGGTCGGCGCGCAGGCCGCCGTGGCGCAGCAGGTTGCGCGCATCCTGCATCGAGAACAGGTTCTCGCCCGCGGCGAGCGCGCCGGGATAGCGCTGCGCGAGCACCGCGTGGAGCAGGTAGTCGAGCGGATCGACCGGCTCCTCGAACCAGCAGAGATCGAACGGCGCGATCGCCTTCGCGTAGGCCAGCGCCGTTTCGAGGTCGAAGCGGCCGTTCGCGTCCACCGCGAGGAAGCGCCCCTCGCCCACCACGTCGAGCGCGGCCTCGATGCGCGCGAGGTCGTCGGCGAGGCCGGAGCCGCCGATCTTCATCTTCACCGCGCGGTAGCCGAGATCGCGATAGTGCCGCATCTCGTCGCGCAGGTCCTTCAGGCTCTTGCCCGGATAGTAGTAGCCGCCGGCGGCATAGACCCAGGCGTGCGGATCGGCCTTGCCGTCGTTGTAGCGGTCGGCGAGGAGCTTCCAGAGCGGAACGCCCTCCGCCTTGGCGCGCAGATCCCACAGCGCCATGTCGAGCACGCCGACGGCGACCGAGCGCTCGCCATGCCCGCCCGGCTTCTCGTTGGCCATCATCGCGGCCCAGCATTTCGCCGGGTCGATGAGGCCCTTCTCGTCGAGCAGCGATTCGGGCGGCGCCGCGAGCAGGCGCGGAATGAAGCGCTCGCGCAGCAGGCCCTGCGCCGCGTAGCGCCCGTTCGAGTTGAAGCCGAAGCCCACGATCGGCCTGCCGCCGGCAGCGCCGGGGGCGCCGCGATCGGCCGCGATGCCGACGACGCTCGCCGTCATCTGGCTGAAGTCGATATAGGCGTTGCGGATCGCCGACTTGATCGGCGCGACGACGTCGCGGATGGCGGTGATGCGCATGGCTACGCGATCGCGGCGCTGACGACGTAGGGGCGCACGGCTGTGCGCCCCTGTTGCCGTCCGTCGTGCGTTGGCCGGGGCGCACAGCCGTGCGCCCCTACGCCTTCGATGCATTGCTCGAATGGCGGCACGGCAAACGGCCTCAAGCCGCCGACCACTCGCGGAACTTCTTGCCTTCCTTCACCAGCCGCCGCAGCAGCGGCGCGGGCTCGAGCCAGTCGCGGTCGGCGGTCCGGTAGTAGTGCTCGAGGCGCTCGAGCAGCTTCGCGAGGCCGACCTCGTCGGCCCAGTGCATCGGGCCGCCGCGATAGCGCGGGAAGCCGTAGCCGAAGATCCAGATCATGTCGATGTCGAGCGGGCGCGCGGCGATGCCCTCCTCGAGGATCTTGGCGCCTTCGTTCACGAGCGCGTACATGCAGCGCTCGACGATCTCGTCGGCGCCGATCGCGCGGCGCTGGCGGCCGTTCTCCTTCGAAACCTGCTCGACGAGGGCCGTCACCTCGGGGTCGACCTTCCGGTTGCGCTCGGCGTCGTAGAGATAGAAGCCGCGGCCGGTCTTCTGGCCGTAGCGGCCCATCTCGTAGAGCCGGTCGGCGACCGTGTAGGCGTAGCGCTTGTTGGTCGGCGCCTGCTCGCGGCGCTCCTTGCGCACGAGATAGCCGACGTCGATGCCGGCGAGGTCGCTCATCTGGAACGGCCCCATCGGGAAGCCGAAATCGTAGATCGCCTTGTCCACCTGCTCGGGCGTGGCGCCTTCGTCCAGCAGGAAGCCGGCCTGGCGCGAATAGGCGTAGAGCATGCGGTTGCCGACGAAGCCGTCGCACACGCCGACCAGCACGGCCACCTTGTTGATGCGGCGGCCGAGCTCCATCGCGGTCTGCGCGGTTTCGGGCGAGGTCTTCCTGCCCTTCACGTTCTCGAGCAGGCGCATGACGTTCGCCGGGCTGAAGAAGTGCGTGCCGACCACGCTTTCGGGCCGCTTCGTCGCCTCGGCGATCGCGTCGACGTCGAGCGTCGAGGTGTTCGTCGCCAGCACGGCGCCGGGCTTGGCGATCCTGTCGAGCTTGCCGAAGATCTCGCGCTTCAAGGCGAGATTCTCGAACGCGGCCTCGATGACGATGTCGGCGTCCCTGAGATCCTCGTACGTCGTCGAGCCCCTGATGAGGCCCATGCGCCGGTCCATCTCCTCCTGCTTCATGCGGCCTTTCTCGACCGGGCCGGCGTAGTTCCGGCGGATGATGCCGAGGCCGCGCTCGAGCGCGGCCGCGTCGTTCTCGACGACGGTGACGGGAATCCCGGCATTGGCGAAGTTCATCGCGATGCCGCCGCCCATCGTTCCGCAGCCGACGATGCCGGCACTCTTGATCTCGCGCGGCTTCGCGTCCTTGGGAATCCACGGCGAGCGCGCGACGTCGCGCTCGGCGAAGAAGACGTGCCGCATCGCGCGCGCCTCGGCCTGCCCCTGGCACCAGACGAAGAGCTCGCGCTCCTTCTCGCTGCCCTGCGCGAACGGATACTTCACGCACAGCTCGATCGCCTCGACGGCCTTGAACGGCGCGGTGAAGCCGCGGAAGCGCCGCGCCATGCCCTTGCGGTAGTCGTCGAACAGCGCCGGCTTCGCCCTGGCCGAGGCGAGCTTGCTGTCGTCGTCGGACAAGCGGCGCACCGGCTTGGCCAGCGCCATCGCCACCGCGCGGCCGACGCAATCCTCCGCGATCTCGTCGGCGAGGCCGGGCGGGCATTTCGCGGCGGGAACGAGGCTGGCGCCCACGATCATGTCGAGCGCCGCCTCGACGCCGACCGCGCGCGGCAGGCGCTGCGTGCCGGTGGCGCCGGGGATCGTGCCGAGATTCACCTCGGGCAGGCCGAGCGGCGCCTTGGGATGCGCGACGCGATAGTGGCAGCCGAGCGCGATCTCGAGCCCGCCGCCCGCCGCCGCGCCGTTGAGCGCGGCCACGACCGTCTTCGGCGAGGCTTCGAGCGCCGCGATGTTGTCGCGCAAGGTCGGCACGCCCTGCGCCGGCGGCTTGCCGAATTCGCGGATGTCGGCGCCCGCCACGAACGCGCGGCCCGCGCCGGTGACGACGATGCCTTTCACCTTGGGATCGGCGATCGCGTCCTGCGTCGCCTTGAGCAGCCCGCTGCGCACCGCGGCGCTGATCGCGTTCACCGGCGCATTGTCGATGGTGATGATCCGCACGCCCTCGCGGTCGGCGGTCTTGAT
>JAEULD010000286.1 GCA_016792765.1 Candidatus Odyssella sp. | reverse complement strand
ACCGAGCAGCCGAGGCTCTTGATCTCGTGGCAGAACGCGGCGGAATGCTCGAGGTCCTTGAGCGCCACCGTCTCGGTGATCTCGACCGTGAGCCGGCGCGCGACGTCGGCGCGCCCTTCGATCATCTCGCGCAGCCGGCGCATCCACACCTTGTCGGTGGTCGTGTAGGCCGAGACGTTGATCGCGAGGCTGACGTCGGGGCAGCGGCGCAGCTCGCGCACCGCCATTTCGAGCACCTTGCGGTCGATCTGGCGGACGAGGCCCATCTCCTCGACGACCGGCATGAACGTGGCGGCCGAGCGGATCTCGCCGCTCTCCTCGACGATGCGCAGCAGGCACTCGTAGTGCGCGACCTCGCCGTCCTTGGCGCCGACCACGGGCTGGTAGGCGAAGACGAAGCGGTCCTCGCGCAGCGCGGCCTGGATGCGCTCGGCGGTGCGGACGTTGGTCTGGTTGTCCTTGCGGCTGGCGTCCTCGGCGCGGTAGCGGACGAAGCAGTCGCGGCCGTTCAGCTTCGCCTGGCGCAGCGCCACCTCGGCCTTGGCCATGATGTCGAGCGGCGGCTCGTCGCCGCGGAAGAACGTGGCGCCGACCGAGGCGGTGACGACGACGAGGCCCGACGGCGTCTCCACCGGCGTGCCGCGCATCTCGTGCAGGATGCGCTCGGCGATCCGCTCGAGGTCGCCCTCGCCGCAATGCGCGACGACGATGCCGAAGGTGTCGCCGCCGACGCGGCCGATCGCGTCGCCGATCGGCGGGCGCGTCTCGAGCCGCTGCGAGAGATCGATCAGCACCGCATCGCCCGATTCGTAGCCGAACGCGTCGTTGATGATCGTGAGCCGGTCGACGCCGACCGCGAAATAGGCGCCCGACTGCTTGTAGCTCTGGTTGAAGCGGCAGACGTCGTGCAGCGCCTGGGCGAGGCGCGCGCGGTTGTAGAAGCCGGTGAGCCGGTCGTGATTGGCCTCGAAGCGCAGCTTCGCCTCGCGCCGCTTGTGCGAGGTGATGACGCGGATCGTGCCGGTGAGGCCGGTGGCGGCGCCGTCCTTGCCGCGCCGCGCCGACGCGCGCTCGTGCAGCCAGATGATGCCGCCGTGGCCGTCGGTGAAGCGGTATTCGCAGTCGAACAGCGCGCCGAGCTTGAAATGCGCCTCGAGCAGGCGCCGGCGGTGCAGCATGTCTTCCGGCGCGATTTTCTTGAGGAAGTCCGCGCCGCGGCGGATCGGCTTGCCCACCAGCCGTTCGAGGATGTGGCTCGCGCCGGACCAGCCGATGCGGTCGCTGCGCAGATCCCAATCGTAAGCGATATCGCCCGATGCGGCCACGGCGGCCTGCACGCGGGCAAGATCCTGCTCCGAATGGGTCAGCGTCTCCCGGTCCATACGTCCAACACGGTTCCGCGAGGGCCGCAGTCGCTTGCGCCTCGCTTCGGTCATCTGAAGCTTCACGAAACCTTAGGGGTCGAACCGTGAACCAAAGGTTAATCCTCCCGGCTTGGTTAAGATATGGCAGCGAGTACGGTCCGGATCGTTTCGACCATGCGGTCGATCTCGGGCTTCTCGACGATCAGCGGCGGCGACAGGGCGATCGTGTCGCCGGTCACGCGGATCAGCAAGCCCCGGCGGAAGCACTCCAGGAATGCCTCGAACGCGCGGGCGTTGGCCGCGCCCGGCCGCGGCGCCAGCTCGATGGCGCCGATCAGGCCGAGGTTGCGCAGGTCGATCACGTGCCTTGCGTCGCGGAGCGAATGGATCGCGTCGGCCCAATAGCCCGAGATCGCCCGCGCCCGGCCGGCGAGGTCTTCGCGCCGGTGGATCTCGATCGCCGCCAGCGCCGCCGCGCAGGCCAGTGGATGGCCCGAATAGGTGTAGCCGTGGAACAGCTCGATCGCGTTCTCCGGCCCCTGCATGAACGCCTCGTAGATCGGCTTGCGCGCGAACACCGCGCCCATCGGCACGGCGGCGTTGGTCAGGCCCTTGGCCACGGTCATGAGGTCGGGCAGCACGCCGAAATACTCGGCCGCGAACGGCGCGCCGAGCCGCCCGAAGCCGGTGATCACCTCGTCGAAGATCAGGAGGATGCCGTGCTTGTCGCAGATCCGGCGCAGCGCCTCGAGATAGCCCTTGGGCGGCACGAGCACGCCGGTGGAGCCGGCGACCGGCTCGACGATCACCGCCGCGATCGTCGCCGGATCGTGCAGCGCGCAGAGCTGCTCGAGCGCCTCGGCGAACTGCGCGCCGTGCTCGGGCTGGCCGCGGCTGAACGCGTTCTTCGCGAGATCGTGCGTGTGCGGCAGGTGATCGACCTGCGGCAGCAGCGCCGAAGCGAAGGCGCGGCGGTTGCCGACGATGCCGCCCACCGAAATGCCGCCGAAGCCGACGCCGTGATAGCCGCGCTCGCGGCCGATCAGGCGCGTGCGCCGGTGGTCGCCCTTCGCCTGGTGATAGGCGAGCGCGATCTTGAGCGCCGTGTCCACCGCCTCGGAGCCCGAATTGCAGTAGAAGACGTGATCGAGATCGCCGGGCAGGTTGGCGGTGATGCGCGAAGCGAGCTCGAACGCGATCGGATGGCCGAGCTGGAACGACGGCGCGTAATCCATCTCGCCGGCCTGGCGGCGGATCGCCTCGGTGATCTCGGCGCGGCCGTGGCCGGCGTTCACGCACCACAGGCCCGCGCACCCGTCGAGGATCTTCCGGCCGTCGTCGCTCGTGTAATACATGCCCGAGGCGGCGGCGAGCAGGCGCGGATTCTGCTTGAAATGCCGATTGCCGGTGAACGGCATCCAGTACGGCTCGAGCGTGTTCACCCCCAACTGAGGGGTGGGGGGCCGCGTCGTCTCGTGCTTGTCCATGGGTCGTGCTCCGCCTCGGCCCGGAGGCTAACACGGGCGCGGGCGCGCGGCGAGGCGGCCGTTCTTGCGACTCGCGCGGTGCCGGCGGCGAGGGCGGCGCGCGTCCGGCGCTAAGCTTCGGCCGGCCGCAGGCGCTCGACGGCCGAGGCGATCACGCGCCATTCGGCCAGGCCTTCCCGCGATGCGGCGCGTTCGAGATTGGCGCACTGCCGTGCGGCGAAATCGAGCGCAGC
>JAEULD010000276.1 GCA_016792765.1 Candidatus Odyssella sp. | reverse complement strand
ACCCCACCAGCTTCGGATATTGCGGCGCACCATGAGCGACACCATGACCCCGCCGGTCATCGGCGTGATCGGCGGCAGCGGCATCTACGAGATCGACGGGCTCCAGAACCGGCGCTGGGTGACCCAGGCCTCGAGCTTCGGCGACCCGTCCGACCAGCTCCTGATCGGCGAGCTGGCCGGCATCAAGATGGTGTTCCTGCCGCGGCACGGGCGCGGGCACCGCGTTTCGCCCTCCGAGATCAACTATCGCGCCAACATCGACGCGCTGAAGCGCGCCGGCGTCACCGAGATCCTCTCGATCAGCGCCTGCGGCTCGTTCAAGGAAGAGCTGCCGCCGGGCCATTTCGTCATCGTCGACCAGTTCATCGACCGCACCTTCGCGCGGCAGAAGAGCTTTTTCGGCTCGGGTTGCGTCGCGCACGTCTCGATGGCGCATCCGGTCTGCGGCCGGCTCGGCGACGCGCTCGAAGTGGCGGCGAACGAGGCCGGCATCCCGGTGGCGCGCGGCGGCACCTATCTCACGATGGAAGGCCCGCAATTCTCGACCTTGGCCGAATCGGAGCTCTATCGCGCCTGGGGCTGCTCGGTGATCGGCATGACCAACATGCCCGAAGCCAAGCTCGCGCGCGAAGCCGAGCTTTGCTACGCGACCGTGGCGATGGTCACCGACTACGATTGCTGGCACCCCGACCATGACGACGTCACGGTCGAGGCCGTCATCAAGGTGCTGCTCGGCAACGCCGCCAAGGGCCGCGCGCTGGTGAAGGCGGCGGCGCCGCATTTGGAGCACCGCCAGGGCCTCTGCGACCGCGGCTGCCATCGCGCCCTCGACCACGCGATCATCACCGCCCCCGACGCGCGCGACCCCGCGATGCTGCGCAAACTCGACGCCGTTGCGGGCCGGGTACTTAAGCGCTAGATGCCTCGCCACGCGACACAAAGATCAAGTGAACAGGAGCCGGGGAGCCGGGGAGAAGAGAAGTAGCGCCTCTCGATGCGCGAGCGCACCGAAGAATGAAATTTGATGCGCGCCGAAGGCGCGCAATATTTCTTCTCCCCGGCTCCCCGGCTCCTGTTCACTTTGCGGCGGCGCCGCGAACGAGGTGCAGGAGGCACGGAAATGCAATCACGCTGGTCGGACGCCGACGCGAAGGCGGCGGTCGAAAAATACGCCGCGCAGGGACATGGCGCGGACATGGCGCTGCGCGTCTACACGACGCGGCTGCTCGGCGGCGATCCGGCGCTGGTGCTGCATGGCGGCGGCAACACCTCGGTGAAGATCGAGGCGCGCGACATCTTCGGCGACGAGATCGACGTGCTGTGCGTGAAGGGCAGCGGCTGGGACATGGGCAAGATCGAGCCGCCCGGCCTGCCCGCCGTGCGCCTCGACCCGATCAAGCGGCTCTACCACCTCGACCGGCTCTCGGACGAAGACATGGTCAACGTCCAGCGGCTCAACCTGCTCGACAGCGCGGCCCCCAATCCTTCGGTCGAGACGCTGTTCCACGCGTTCCTGCCGCACAAGTTCGTCGACCACACGCACGCCAACGCCGTGGTCGCGCTCACCGACCAGCCGAACGGCGAAGCGCTGGCGCGCGAGGTCTACGGCGCGCGCTGCGTCGTGCTGCCCTACATCATGCCGGGCTTCGGCCTCGCCAAAGCGATGAAGGACGCGTTCGACAAGAGCCCGGCGGTGGAGGGCATCGTGCTCTTGAAGCACGGCATCTTCTCGATGGGCGAGACCGCGCGCGAGGCCTACGAGCGGATGATTTCGCTCGTGACGATGGCCGAGCAGCGCCTCGCCCGGAACCGCCGCGCCGTGTTCGTGCCCGCGAAATTGCCCGCCGCGCTCGCGGCGCCGGCCGAGGTGGCGCCGATCCTGCGCGGCTTGGTCGCCGAGCCGATCGACGCGCGCGACGGCGTGTACCGCCGCATGGTGTTCGCGTTCCGCACCTCGCCGGCGATCCTGAATTTCGTCAACGGCGCCGAGCTCGCGCGCTACGGCCAGTCCGGCACCGTGACACCCGACCACGTGATCCGCACCAAGCCGAAGCCCTTGATCGTGCCGGCGCCCGAGGCCGGCAAACTCGACGGATTCAAGGCCGCGACCAAGGCGGCGCTCGAAGCCTATGCGCGCGACTACCGCGCCTATTACGAGCGCAACAACGCGCGCTTCGGCGGCAAGAAGAAGCCGCTCGACCCGATCCCGCGCCTCGCGCTGGTGCCGGGGCTCGGCCTGTTCGCGATGGGCGCCTCGGCCAAGGATGCGGCGGTGGCCGGCGATCTCGCCGAATGCATGGTGGAGGTCATCGCCGGCGCCGAGGCGATCGGGACATTCCAGCCGGTCGGCGAGGCCGACCTGTTCGACGTCGAGTACTGGTCGCTGGAGCAAGCGAAGCTCGGCAAGGGCGCGGAGAAGCCGCTCGCGCGTCAGATCGCGGCCGTCACCGGCGGCGGCTCGGGCATCGGCGCGGCGACGGCCGCGGCCTTCGCGCGCGAGGGCGCCGAGGTGGCCGTGCTCGACCGCGACGAAGCGGCGGCGCAAGCGATCGCGAAGAAGATCGGCGGCTTTGCCGTCGCCTGCGACGTGACCGATGCCGCTTCCGTGCGCCGCGCGTTCGATGCGGCGGCGCTGCGCTTCGGCGGCCTCGACATCTGCGTCTCCAACGCCGGCGCCGCCTGGCAGGGCCGCATCGGCGATGTCGACGACAAGCTGCTGCGCCAGAGCTTCGAGCTGAACTTCTTCGGCCACCAGGCGGTGGCGCAGAACGCGGTGCGGCTCATGCGCGCGCAGGGCACCGGCGGCTGCCTGCTGTTCAACGTCAGCAAGCAGGCGGTGAATCCCGGCAAGGATTTCGGGCCCTATGGCCTGCCCAAGGCCGCGCTGCTGTTCCTGCTGCGCCAATACGCGCTCGATCACGGCGGCGACGGCATCCGGTCCAACGGCATCAACGCCGACCGCGTGCGCACCGGGCTGCTCACCGACGCCATGGTGAAATCCCGCTCCGCCGCGCGCGGCGTCAGCGAGCACGACTACATGGCCGGCAACCTACTGAAGCGCGAGGTGAAGGCCGAGGACGTGGCCAACGCATTCGTCGCGCTCGCGCTCGCGAACAAGACGACCGGCGCGGTGCTGACGGTCGACGGCGGCAATATCGAGGCGGCGTTACGGTAGCGCGTCGCCCGCCTCAACCGTCATCCTGAGCGAAGCGAAGGATCTCTCGCCAGCGGCACGGTCTCTATCGCCTCGCGTACTAATCTCGCGCATAGAGATCCTTCGCTTCGCTCAGGATGACGATGAACTGAGTTTGCGCCGCGCGATCGTCCGGATCGGCCAATCTCCGCTCTCATAGTCCGACATTCCTCAACACCGCCACCGCGGCGATGCCGGCGATCATCCCGACGAAATCGCCGCCGGCGTAGCGCGCGGCCAGGAACGCCGCGGCGACGCCGGCGATCTCGACCGGCCCGGCGCTGGCCAGCGTTCGCGCGAGGATCGCGGCGACGAGGGCGCTCGGCATCGCGGCGAGCCAGGCTTCGAGGCGCGGCGTCATGCGCACGAAGCCCATCGCCCAGTAGCCGCCGGCGCGGCAGGCGTAGGCGACGAGCGCCATGCCGGCGATCGCGATCCAGATCTCAGGGTCGGCGGCCATGCGCGATCACTCCGACGAGGC
>JAEULD010000265.1 GCA_016792765.1 Candidatus Odyssella sp. | reverse complement strand
ATCCGGCCCGGCTGGCACACCTATTGGCTGAACCCGGGCGATGCCGGCGAGCCCACCGAAATCGCGTGGACGCTGCCGCCCGGCTATTCGGCCGGCGCGATCCAGTGGCCGGCGCCGGAGCGGCTCGTCGAGCCCGGCGACATCGCCGTCTACGGCTACACCGGCTCGGCGACCCATCTCGTGCCGATCAAGGTGCCGGCGGACGCCAAGCCCGGCGAGCGCGTGACGCTCGCGGCCGAAGCGCGCTGGCTGGTCTGCGAGAAGGTCTGCATTCCCGAGGACGGGAAATTCCGGCTCACCCTGCCGGTGCAGGCCGCCGGCACGACGCCGCCGGTCGACGGCGCCGCCGCCGACATCGTCGATGCGGCGCGCGCGGCCATGCCGAAGCCGAGCCCGTGGCCGGCGCATTTCGCGCTGTCGGGCAAGACCCTGACGCTGCGCGTGGAGGGCGCCGCGCTCGATGCGTCGCGGATCGCGTCGCTGCAGTTCTTTCCCAACGAGCCCGGCGTCGTCACGCCGTCGGCGCGCCAGGCCGTCGCCCACGACGGCAAGGGCTTCACGCTCACGCTCGCGGCGGCGGGAAAGGCGGCGGCGCAGAAATCGCTCGCCGGCGTGCTGGTCATCAAGGAGAAGCTCGACGGCGGAACGGCGACGCAGGCCTTCGCGGTCGCGGCTCCGCCGGGAGCCGCTGCCGCGCCGGCCGAAGGCGGCCTCACGCTCGGCCTCGCGCTGCTGATGGCGTTCGCCGGCGGCATCATCCTCAACCTGATGCCCTGCGTGTTCCCGGTGCTGTCGATCAAGGCGCTGTCGTTCGCCGCGCACGGCGCCAAGGGCCGCATGGGCGCGCACGGCCTCGCCTACACGGGCGGGGTGCTCGCGCTGTTCGCCGCGATCGGGGCCGCGCTGGTCGCGCTCAAATCCGCGGGCGCCGAGATCGGCTGGGGCTTCCAGCTCCAGGAGCCGGTGTTCGTGATGCTGATGGCGTATCTGACGTTCGTCATCGGCCTCAATCTTTCGGGCCTGTTCGAGATCGGCGGCGCGTTCGCGGGCGCGGGCGGCCGGCTCGCCGCGCGCGAGGGGCTTCCGGGCGCGTTCTTCACCGGGGCGCTCGCCGCCGTCGTGGCCACGCCGTGCACGGCGCCGTTCATGGGCGCCGCGATCGGCTACGCGGTGGCGCAGCCGCCGGCGGCGGCGATGGCGGTGATGCTGGCGCTCGGCTTCGGCATGGCGCTGCCGTTCCTCGCGCTGAGCTACAGCCCCGCGCTGCTGCGCCGGCTGCCGAAACCCGGCCCTTGGATGGAGCGCTTCCGCCAGTTGCTCGCGTTCCCGATGTACGCCACGGCGGCGTGGCTCGCCTGGGTGCTGAGCCTCCAGGCCGGCGACGGCGCGCTGCTGGCGGCGCTCGCCGGCGCGATCCTGATCGCGTTCGGGCTCTGGGCGTGGAGCGCCGCGCGCAACGCCGGCGCGCGCGGGCGGCGCGTCGCGGCTGCGTTCGCGCTGCTGGCTCTCGCCGGCGCGGGCGCGCTCGTCGCCTGGGCCGAGCGCGGCACCCCGGCGCGCGATGCCGCCGCGGCCGATGCGCGCTGGACGCCGTTCGACCCCGACAGGCTCGCGGCCGCGCGCCGCGAGGGCCGCCCGGTGTTCGTGAATTTCACCGCCGCCTGGTGCGTCACCTGCATCGTCAACGAGAAGATGGTGCTGAGCGGCGACGCCGTGTGGGAGGCGATCCGGAAGAAGGGCATCGTGGCGATGAAGGCGGATTGGACGCGCCGCGATCCCGCGATCACGCGCGCGCTGGCCGCGCTCGGGCGCAACGGCGTGCCGGTCTACGCGCTCTATCCGCCCGGCGACGGCGCGCCCGCGCTGCTGCCGCAGATCCTGACCGAAGCCGCCGTGCTCGCCGAATTCGCCGCGTTTCCGGACCGGCCCGGAACGCAGAAAGCCGGCCAATGACCGTCAACCCCGAGGGAGACTGGGAATGCTGAAGCTCCTTGCAACGACTCTTGCCGCCGCCGCGTTTGCCGTGCCAGCGTTTGCGATGGGCCCCGATCTCGGCAAGCCCGCGCCCGATTTCGCCGCCACCGACACGCACGGCAAGCCGGTGAAGCTCTCGGACCTCAAGGGCAAGCTCGTGGTGCTCGAATGGAGCAACCACCAGTGCCCCTACGTGCGCAAGCACTACGGCGCCGGCAACATGCAGAAGACGCAGGAGGCCGCGCGCGCGCTCGGCGTCACCTGGATCACGATCGTCTCGTCGGCGCCGGGCGAGCAGGGGCACGTGAACGCCGCCGAGGCCAACACGCTCACGGCGGAGCGCAACGCCAAGCCGCATCACGTCGTGCTCGATCCCAGGGGGCAGATCGGCCGGCTCTACGCCGCGCGCGTCACGCCGCACATGTTCATCGTCGGCACGGACGGCGCGCTGCTCTACAAGGGCGCCATCGATTCGATCCGCTCGAGCCGCCAGAGCGACATTCCGAACGCCAAGAACTACGTCGCCGCCGCGCTCGGCGAGATCAAGGGCGGCAAGCCGGTCGCCGACGCCGACACGGTCGCCTATGGCTGCACGATCCATTACAAGGAAGGCAGCTGACCGCAGCGCCCGGGCAGCGTAGGGGCGGGTTTCAAGCCCGCCCCTCTTCGTTTCCGCACGAGGCGCGCAGAGACGCGGAGCAACATCGTAGGGGCGGGTCCCCGACCCGCCCGTGCCGACACGGGACGTGCGTCAGCCGCGAGCCTACGATTGCGGCGCCGCGCCGGTACGCGTCGGCTTTGCCCGCGGCAGCACGGGCGGGTCGGGGACCCGCCCCTACGGTGTTCGTTGATCGGCAGGCCCCCAGCGCTCAACAGGCGTCGTCGCGGTCGCGGAACAGCCGCCGCCAGCCGGCCTTGCCGCGCTGGAAGAGCGCGAAGCATTTCGAGGCGCCGTCTTTGCCGCCGGCCTTGATGCATTGGGCCTGGTCGAACGCCGGGTTGTTGCAGCAGTAGTCCACGCGCACGACGTCGGCCTTGCCGCTGCCGGAAAGGTCGAACGCCGCCTCGAGCGTGGCCAGCGGAAAGCCCTTGGGCATGTCGGCCTGCGATACCGACTGCTTCGGCAGCGTCTTCGCGTTGGGCTGCGCCGGATGCACCATCAGCGTGCGCCCCGCGAACGCCGGGCCGCGCAATTTGTCGGGCTGGACATAGGCGAGATACGCCTCGCCCGGCACGTCGGGGAACGTCGCGTCGCGGTATTTCGACATCTGCCCGTCGCACTCCTGCTTGACATAGGGGCCGAGCTTCTGGATCGGCACCGTCGCCGGCGGCAAGGCCGGGTCGAACGGCAGGATCGTGGCCGGGCCGGTCAGCGCCTTGTTCGCCGGCACGCCGAAGAAGCCGCCTTTCGCCATCGTGCGCTTCCAGGGCGGCGCGTGCGCGCCGTCCCTGGTTGCCGTGCCCTCGCGCTCGAGCCAGCCGAAGCCGAAATGCTGTGCGGCGGCGGGCGCGGCCATGAGGGCGAGCGCGGCGAACGTCACGGCGAAGCGGAGCATGGAACGGTTCCCTGTGTTTCGCGCCATCGTATCGGCGCCTTTGCACCGCGCAAGATTGACATGGCACGCGGAGGCGCGGAGGGCGCGGAAAATAAGGCGTGCGCAGCCGAACGAATTCTCCGCTTACTCCGCGGCTCCGCGTGAATCCACTTCAGCCACGCACCGATTGAGCGAACTCGGCGAGATAGTCGAGTCCGTCGATCGCGCGCGGGCCGTACCAGGAGGCGTATTCGCCGTCGATGATGCGAAGCTTCGCGCGCGGGCAACGAAATTCCGCCGCGAACGCGTCGAGATCCGCCTCGGCGAACGGGTAGGGCTCGGTGGCGAACAGCGCGAGATCGGCCGCGGCGAGCAGCGCCGGCGTCGGCGCCAGTTCCGGATAGTCGACGCCGTCGCGATGGCCGAGCACCTCCCAGTTCGCGAGCGCGAGCATGTTCGCGATGTAGGTGCCGCGCGAGACGCCCATCCACGGCTGCTTCCAGATGAAATAGAGCACGCGGCGCGCGGGCAGGGCCGGGCGCAGCGCCGCGAGGCGCCGATGGGCCGCGTCGAATTTCGCCGCGAGCGCCTCGGCCTTTTCCTCCTTGCCGAAGATACCGCCGATCAGGCGGTAAAGCGGCGGGTTGTCCTCGGGCCGGCGCGGATGGGTGACGATCACGTGCGGAACGAATTCGCGCAGCGCCGCGTCCATCGCGCGCGTGTTCTCCTCGACGTTGAGGATCGCGTGGGTCGGCGCCAGCGCCCGCAGCTTTTCGAGATGCACCTTCTTGGTGCCGCCGACCGCGGGGACGTCCTGGAGCGCCGCGGCCGGATGGATGCAGAACTGCGTGCGCGCGACGAGCCGCGGAGCGAGGCCGAGTGCGACGACGAGCTCGGTGATGCTCGGCACGAAGCACGCGATGCGCGGCTCGGCGCCGGCCGGCGCGTGCGCCGTGCCGGCCGCGTCGACGAGCGAGGGGGCGGCGTGCTGCGGGTTCACCGAGGCTTGATGCCACGACCGGGGCAAGTGCGGCTAGTCTCGCCGCGCGACGAGGCTCGCAGGGAGGGGTTCATGCGCCGTCTTTGGCTCGGAGTCGCGGTGCTGCTGCTGGCGTCCGCCGCCGCCGCGCAGGAACGCGGCAAGGATCCCGACGCGTTCGTGCCGACCGAATTCAAGGCGTTCGGCGCGTGGGAGCTCTATTGCGGCCATTTCGGCGATCCGCGCCGGGAAATCTGCGATCTCCGGCGCACCGACATCCTCTCGCCGCGCCCCAAATTCCGCGCGATGGTGATCTCCTGGACGCTCGGGCCGCCCGGCCCGCGGCTCGACGTCGGCGCCGAGCGCACGATGACGTGGCTGGGCGGCGGCATCAAGATCGACGGCGCCCGCGCCGTCGCGTTCGACCGCTGCGTGCTCGGCCGGTGCATCGTTTCGGGCGACGAGGCCGCCGCGCTGCTGGCGCGCGTGGCCGACGCGAAATCGATCTCCGTTTCGCTGACCGACGGCACGACGCCGATCGAGGTCGATTGGGAGATCGCCGACATGCGGGCCGGCCTCGCCGCGCTGGCCGCGCGCCGCGGGCCTGCCCGTCCCTGAGAGCGGCGCCGCCGGACGGAACTGCCGCCGTCCTCCGGCGTTAATGGCTCAGGATTTCGCAGGAGGCCCGCCATGCGCTTCGCCGTTCCCCTCGTCCTCGCCGCGGCGCTGCCGCTCGGCGCCTGCGCCGGCATGAACGACACCGAGCAGCGCACCCTCTCGGGCGGCGCGATCGGCGCCGCCTCGGGCGCGGTCATCACCGCGGCCACCGGCGGCTGCATCATCTGCGGCACGGCGATCGGCGCCGGCGTCGGCGCGCTCGGCGGCTTCATCTTCGATCGCGCGAACCCGACGCCGCGCTCGGCGCGCTGAACGGACGCGCGGCGCTGTCCCGGCGTGACGGCGCCGGGGCCGCGTCGAATCAGAGCTTCACGCAGACGTTCGTCAGTTCCGTGTAGAACTCGAGCGAGTGCAGCCCGCCCTCGCGGCCGATGCCCGACTGCTTGCTGCCGCCGAACGGCGTGCGCAGGTCGCGCAGGAACCAGCAATTGATCCACGTGATGCCGACGCGGACCTTCCGCGCGGTCACGTTCGCGCGCTTGATGTCCTGCGTCCAGATCGAGGTGGCGAGGCCGTAGGGGCTGTCGTTCGCCATGCGGATCGCGTCGTCGTCCTTGTCAAACGGCTGGATGTGGCAGCAGGGGCCGAAGATCTCCTCGCGCACCGCCTTGGCACCCTCGTCGAGGCCGGTCCAGATCGTGGGCTCGATCCACGAGCCCTTGGCGAACGCGCCGTCCATCTTGGCCGCGCCGCCGCCGGTGACCACCCGGGCGCCGTCGCGCCGGGCGGCCTCGTAGTAGGAGAGCACCTTCTCGCGGTGGCCGAGGCTGATCAGCGGGCCCTGCGTCGTCGCCTTGTCGAACGGGTCGCCGCGCCGGAGCCCCTCGGCCTTGGCCTTCAGCGCCTCCACGAACTTGCCGAAGATCGGCCGCTCGACATAGACGCGCTCGGTGTTGAGGCACACCTGCCCGCAATTCGCGAACACCGCGCGCGCCATGCCCTCGGTCGTCGCGTTGAAATCGCAGTCGGCGTAGATGATCGCGGCGTTCTTGCCGCCGAGCTCGAACGAGACGTCGCGCACGCCCACCGCGGCGTTCTTCATGATCGCGGTGCCGGTCGTCGTCTCGCCGGTGAAGGTGATCGCGTCCACGGCGGGATGCTGGGTCAGGAACTCGCCGGCCGAATCCGGCCCGAAGCCGTGCACGACGTTGTAGACGCCCTTCGGGATGCCGACCTCGTTCATCACCTCGCCGAGCAGGGTCGCCGTGGACGGCGTCTCCTCGGAGGGCTTCACGACGACCGTGTTGCCGCAGGCCAGCGCCGGGCCCACCTTCCACGTCATCAGCAAGAGCGGCAGGTTCCACGGGCAGATCACGGCGATCACGCCCTTCGGGCGGCGGATCGCGTAGTTGATCGCTTCCTGGCCGTCCGGCGTCACCGTGTCGAAATACTCGGTCGAGGCGTTCTTGATCGTGTCGGCGAAGATCTTGAAGTTCGCCGCGCCGCGCGGAATGTCGATGTGCGAGGCGAGCGAGACCGGCTTGCCCGTGTCCATCATTTCCGCGCGCAGGAACTCGTCGAAGCGCTGGTTGATGCGGTCGGCCACCTTGTAGAGCAGCTCGGAGCGCTTGGCCGGCGGCATCTTTCCCCATTCGCCGTCGAGCGCGCGCTGGGCGGCCGTC
>JAEULD010000255.1 GCA_016792765.1 Candidatus Odyssella sp. | reverse complement strand
CCGCCATTGCCGGCATACTGGCCGCCCTTGGCGTTGATGATGCCGTTGAACGTGGTCGTGTCGGTGGACCAGACGACGACCATGCCGCCGTCGCCCTTGTCGATGGCGCTGGCGTCGATGAGGGCGCCGGCATCGACCGTGACGATCTTGGCCTGGCGCGTCTCGCCCTTGCCCTGATAGTCGCCGCCGATCTTGATCGTGCCGCCCTTGCCCTCTTGCGCGGTGGCCTTGATCTGCGCGGTGCTCGCGATGCGCACCTTCTCGCCGGTGACCGTGATCTTGCCGGCGTCGACGCCCGCTTTCGGCGCCGAGGCGTCGAGCGTGCCGGCGACGTTGACCGTGCCGTTCTCGCCGCCGTCGAGGATGATCGTGCCGTCGGCCTGCTGCGTGACGCGCCGCGCCTGCACGACGCCCGTCATGTTGATGACGCTGTCGACGACGCCCTTGGCCGCGTTGGCCGTGATCAGCACCTTGCCGCCGTCGGCCTTGATCACGCCGGAGTTCTGCACCAGCGCCTGGCCCTCGCCGAGCGCCGCCACCGTCACCGGATCGGTGACCGCGAGCTTGACGAGGCCGTCGCCGTAAAGGTCGATCGTGAAGGTGTTGCCGGCCGCGAGCGAGACCGTGCCGAGATTGGCCGTGATCGTGCCGCGGTTGGCCACGCCGGGCGCCACGAAGGCGGCGATGCCGGCATCCCGGATCGTGATGTCGCCTTCGTTGACGACGGTCGCGCCCGGCTTGCCGGGCTGCGTGAACTTCATGCGGCCGGCCATGAAGTCGCTGTTGCTGATGTTGGCCGTGGTGGCGACGAGGCCGGCCACGTCGACGACCGAGCCCTTCCCGAACACGATGCCATTCGGGTTGATGAGCATCACGGTGCCGTTCGCCGACAGCTTGCCCATGATGTAGGAGGCGTCGGCGCCGGTGACGCGGTTCAGCGACACCGAGCCGGCGCCCGGCATCGTGTAGTTCACCCAGGCCTGGCTGCCGATCGAATAGGTGCGCCAGTCGATGATCGCCTTGTCGGTGGTCTGGTTGATCTGCAGCTTGTTGGCGCTCGGCTGCGTGATCGAGGCCGTGCCGCCGACGATGGTGCCGCCCGTCGGCAGCGTGGTCGGCCCGACCGGCGCACTCTGCGCCAGGGCGTCGGCCGAGACGAACAGCGCGCCCGCCGCCACCGCCGGGGCCAGCGCGCCGATGAATTGCGCGAAGCTGCCGCTGAGGGCGGTGGTGTTGGAGAGGGCGTTCGAAAGCGAACGAACCTCGCGGAGCGAAGGCGCCGCGCGCTCAACCGGATTGGACGTCATTATCTTACTCACCCGTGCCCGATAAGAGGAACGGCACGAAACGTGCCGCCGCTTTCCTATCCCTCGCGACCGGCGCCGATATGCTTCAGCGTCCGTTGCCGACTATCGTGAAATTTTTCTAAATCTACACGGAGCGCCGGCGCGGCGGCAATTAAAAAGTTGTTAAATGGTTAATCGTGGACACAGCATAACATTCTGATATAACAATAAAAACCTTGGCCTTCGGATTCCGGAAAATGGGTTAAGGACACTGCAAAAATATCTATTCTCGCGAGCGCGAGAGGAGATGTACGAAAGCGTGCCGTTTCCGGGGCAGATTCTGGAAACATAGCGAACGCATTGGCCGGGACGCAGCTTTCCCGGTTCAAATTTGCGGCGCAAAATGCGAGATTGAAATTTCACCGGCGGCTGCGCGCCGGGGAAATGCATGAGGGGACGAGCATGGCGGGGCTCACTCGGGGCGGCCGGATTTCGAGATTTGCGTTTGCTGCGTCGACGCTGGCGGCCTTGGCCGCACAGCCTGCGATCGCGCAGACCGTTCCGCCGTCGGCCGATCCCGGCCGCATTCCGCAGCGCTTCGAGCCGCCGCGCACGCCCGGCGTCGATACGCGCATCACGGTGCCGCAGATTCCTTCGGCGGTTCCGCCGGCGCAGGCGCGGCAGATCCGCTTCATGCTGCGCGGCGTCACCGTCAACGGCTCCACCGTCTACGGCGCGGAGCAGTTCGGGCCGCTCTATCAGGGCCTCGTCGGCCGCGAGGTCTCGCTGCTCGACGTCTACAACGTCGCGAACCAGATCACCGCGCGCTACCGCAACGACGGCTACGTCCTATCCCAGGCGGTGGTGCCGCAGCAGCAGATCCGCGACGGCATCGTGCGGATCCAGGTCGTCGAGGGCCGGATCAACCGCGTCATCATCAAGGACGAGGGCAAGCTCGCGTCCTACAACTACCTGCTGCAATACGCCGAGCGCCTCAAGGCCTCGCAGCCGGTGACGCAGCGCGAGCTCGAGCGCTACCTGCTGCTGCTCAACGACTTTCCGGGCATGCGCGTCTCGGGCGTCCTCGCGCCCTCCGACGTGCCCGGCACGTCGGACCTGATCCTCGAGGTCACCTACAAGCGGATCGACGCCTACGCCTCGATCGACAATCGCGGCTCGCGCTTCCTCGGCCCGTTCCAGGCCGAGGTTTCCGGCGCCTACAACGGCCTGATCGATACCGGCGACCGCCTGCTCTATCGCTACGTCGTCTCGCTGTTCCAGCCGCGCGAATTGCAGTTCCACGAAGCCCGCTTCCAGACGCCGTTCATGGGCTACGGCACGATCCTCGAAGTGTGGGGCAACTATTCGCGCACCAAGCCCGGCTTCACGCTGCGCTTCCTCGACATCGAGGGCGAAAGCTGGTCGTGGAACATCAAGCTCAAGCAGCCGCTCATC